>CAKZVL010000001.1 GCA_937922155.1 uncultured Paracoccaceae bacterium
TTCAATTCACGCAAGACGCGGAATCCATTGCCTTTAAAACGATAATGCTGCAGTCCGCTGCCACGTAGCGCCACCCGTTGAAAATCCATAGACGTTTGATAGCTGCCTCCGCGGGATACCCGCTCGCATTCAGCTTGTATACCTAGTCGTCGCCATTCACTTGCAGTTGACCAGCCCAAATACGTGTCCGTGAAACAAGACGCAGTCACTTCCATAACGTTGCCCGACATATGTCGCAGCCCCCATGCGTTGGCTGCATCGAGGGTTTCGACAGGGACAGGTCCGCCCCGTCCAGCCAGACCTTCGTAGACCGCACCCGGCTCGCGTGGCACTGCCTGACCGTTGTAGTTCACCTGATCTGTGTGGACCCATTCCCCTTGTGCAAAGGGTGTCTGTGTTCCCGCGCGGGCAGCGTATTCCCATTCTGCCTCGGTCGGTAGGCGGTAAACGTTTTGACCAATAAGGCTGTTCAGCCACGCAACATATTCGGTTATATCATTGTAGGATATATCCATCACAGGGTAAGTTCCACGATATGTAAACTGACCCTCATGTCCAAAGCGACGATAGGTGTCGCGTGGGGTATGCCTGCAACCGCCTGCGTCAACGCACATCATCCATTGTTCAAAAGTCACCTCATTCCGCCCCATGGCGACGGGTATGTCCATTGTGACGTGATGCACCGGGCGCTCATTCGGACGCACACCGGGATCGTCCCGTTCTGCCACAACGATCGCATCGTCGCGCACGACGTAGGCGTAGGTCGATTCCCCCAGTCGGCCGCCCATCATGAAATCGCCCAAGGGCAGGACAATCATTTCGGGGCAAGCGTCGCATTCTTGGAAAACGTCGAGCGGCGCGACCTGTGTTCCGTTTGGAAGGGTGTAGCTTTCGTCCGCAATCGCCTGCGAGCTGAGGAGCAAAGCAAAAAGGACTGAGAGGATTCGCATGTCTTGGCTTCCCAACGCGGCGTGAATGTCTGTCGGGTCATTTTAAATACGTTTTTGGGTCGAAATATGGCGGCGGGCTGTATTGGCCTGCCTTTAGCAGGGCATTTTGGGTCCTATTTTTCGGGGGCCAAATCCTTCGAAGGATTTGGTGCAAATTTTTCGAAAAATTTGTTATGCTTGCTTGGATAGCCGTCACAGCACAGATCAACTGTTCTGGCGCAACCAATCCATCACGTTTTGCGCATCTTGGTCTGGTGGGAAGACGGGGTATTTGACCTTTGCGATCACGCCATCGCGCAGGATCATTGTCAGCCGCTTTAACAGCGTCACACCCTCAACCACTTGCGTCGGCAGGTTCAGCGCGGCTTGCAATGCGCCGTCCTTGTCCGAAAGCAAGGGGAATGGCAGGTGCAGGCACGTGGCGGCTTCGCTTTGATAGCTCGTGTCTTGCGTCGATACGCCAAAGACGGCAGCGACGCCCAGCGCCTGAAGATCGTCAAAATGATCACGGAAAGCGCAAGATTGCGGCGTGCAGCCCCGCGCACCGGGGATCATATCCCAACCGTCGGGCAAATCCTGATCTGGGCGACCGGTCATTGGGTAAAGGTAAAGAACGCTGAACCCAGTTAGGCCCGCAATGGATTGATCTGCCCCAGTCGTCGCGGGGAGCGTGATATCCGGCATCGACATGCCGACAAGATGCGCAGCTTTGCCGTCATCTGTTGGTTTTGGCAGCGTGCTCCAATCAACCTTTGTCAGAGCCATCGCCGCCGTCCTTTTTGCGCCTTTGCAAATACCGAATGACAAAGAACAACACGATAAAGGCCGCGGTCCACGCCAGTAAATCGAGCAACCAAATAGGCATTATGCGATCCCTTCGTAGATTTTAGCGATCTTCGCGATGGCCTGCTCGGGCGGCATTTCTTCGCTGTCGCCGGTTTTGCGGTTGGTCACTTCGACCACCCCGTTTTTGAGGCCACGTGGGCCGACCGTGATCCGCCATGGCAGGCCGATCATGTCCATGGTGCCAAACTTGGCCCCGGCCCGTTCGTTGCGGTCATCATAAAGCGGGTCCAAGCCCAGCGCGATCAGGTTTTGGTAAAGTGCATCGCAGGCTGCGTCCGCTTCTGCATCGCCGGACTTCATGTTGAGGATACCGACGTGGAAGGGTGTCACTCCTTCGGGCCAGATAATGCCTTTGTCGTCGTGGCTGGCTTCGATAATGGCGCCAAGCAGGCGGGAGACGCCGATGCCGTGGCTGCCCATATGCACATTCACTTTGCCGCCTTGGCCGTTGTCCACAGCGGCGTTGAGCGCGTCTGAATACTTGGTCCCGAAATAGAAGATTTGTCCAACCTCGATACCCCGCGCGGTTTTGCGGCGCTCCGCTGGCACTTCGTTAAACAGCGCCTCATCGTGGGTTTCGTCAGTGCGGGCGTATTTGGTGGTGAATTCTTCCATCACCGCGGCGCAGGCCGCATGATCGTCAAAGTCGATGTCGCGATCGCCGAAGGTCAGGTCAGTAACTGCGCTGTCGTAAAACACCTCTGACTCGCCCGTTTCGGCAAGGACAAGGAATTCATGCGTGTCTTCGCCGCCGATGGGGCCAGAATCCGCGCGCATTGGGATCGCCTTTAATCCCATTCGTTCATAGGTGCGCAGATAGCTGACCAAATGGCGGTTATAGGCGTGCAATGCGTCTTCGCGGGTCAGATCGAAATTATACCCGTCTTTCATATAGAATTCACGGCCACGCATGACGCCAAAGCGGGGGCGGACTTCGTCGCGGAATTTCCATTGGATCTGATACAGGGTCAACGGCAAGTCTTTGTAGGACGTCACATGGGCGCGGAAGATATCGGTTACCAATTCCTCTGCCGTGGGGGTGAACAGCATTTCACGATCACTGCGGTCTTTGATGCGCAGCATTTCATCGCCATACGCGTCATAGCGCCCGCTTTCCCGCCACAGATCCGCCGATTGGATCGTGGGCATCAACATCGCATGATGGCCCGCTTTTGCCTGTTCCTCATGGACGATGTTTTCGATCTTCTTGAGAACCTTATAGCCCAAAGGCAGCCACGAATAGATGCCAGCGCTGGCCTGTTTGATCATCCCCGCCTGCAACATATAGCGGTGGCTTACGATCTGCGCCTCGCGCGGGGTTTCTTTCAGAACGGGCAGGAAATAGCGGCTCATACGCATGGGCTGGCACCTTTGGCGGCTTAGGATTTGTTCGGGCTAGGTTTAGGTGCCTGAACCTGCAAGAGCAAGGGCAGCAAAGGTTTGTTGTTGGTGTCATCTATTTGGATCATCGCGGCGGTCTTGCCCGCCCTTTGACTTGCGCTTGGTCCCGGCCCAAGGCACCCTTTGATTAAAGGAAAGACAAGATGCGCAGTGAGCTTATTATCCACCATATCGCGGATGGCCGCGAAGAGATGGTTTTCCAAACTGACAAGCTGGTCGAAGCGCCCAACTGGTCGCCTGACGGTGCGTTCCTTATCGTGAATGGCGATGGCCTGATCTATCGGCTAGAGCTTGACGACCCGAAAACGCTGCACCCCATCGACACAAGCCCGATTGATCATTGCAACAACGACCACGGGATATCGCCTGACGGCCAAACCCTTGTCATCAGTGATAGCCCCGGTCGCGGGACATCGCTGATCTATACCTTACCCATCACCGGAGGGACGCCGCGGTTGGTGACGCGCAATGCGCCGTCCTATTGGCATGGTTGGTCCCCTGACGGGCAAACCCTGACGTACACCGCGCGGCGCAACGGTGTGTTTCAGATTTGCACGATCCCTGTGACAGGCGGGGCGGAAACCATTCTGACCCAAGGGCCGGGTCATCGCGATGGGCCGGATTATACGCCGGACGGAAAATGGATTTGGTTCAATTCTGATCATCACGGCGGCACGCCAGACCTGTGGCGGATGCGCACGGATGGCAGCCAATTGGAACGGATGACGCATGATGCGTTTGTAAACTGGTTCCCGCACCCGTCACCGGATGGAAACTGGGTTATCTACATCGCCTATCCCAGCGATACGCAAGGGCATCCGCGGGACAAGGACGTCGATCTAAAGCTGATGCCCGCCGCAGGTGGCGCGCCAAAGACCATCGCCAGTTTTAACGGCGGGCAAGGCACAATGAACGTGCCAAATTGGGCACCGAGCGGCAAAAGCTTTGCTTATGTCCGATATAACAAACCCTGAAACCTTGCAGAACCCAAAGCGATACAGCATCTAGAGAGGAACACCGAAAGGAGCAAAATGGCCTTACCCGTCGAACAACAAGCTAAATACTGGGGCATTACGGCCGCTGTTATTGCTGTGGTGCTTTGGTTTTTGGGCGACGTCATTTTGCCATTCGTTTTGGGCGGCGCGATTGCCTATTGCCTTGACCCCATTGCGGATTGGCTAGAACGGTTGGGCCTGAGTCGCGCGTTGTCTGTCGCTGTGATAGCGATCTTTGCGCTTTTCATTTTTATTATCTTGTTCCTGCTCATTTTCCCGACCCTCACGACGCAGGCGACACAGCTTGCGTCCGCGTTGCCGGATTACCTGACGCGGTTTCGCGATTGGCTTATTGAGCGGTTTCCAGAACAAATGGCCGAAGGTAGTGTTGTGCGCGACCAGTTGAGCAGCATCGCTGCCGGCCTTCAGGAACAGGGGAGCAGGTTATTAGGTGCGGCTTTTTCCTCATTTTCTGGCGTTTTGAATGTCATAATTTTGTTTGTCATCGTCCCTGTCGTTGCTGTCTATCTTTTGGTGGATTGGGACAGAATGGTCGCCCGTGTCGACGAATTGCTGCCGCGTGATCATGCGCCCACGATTCGGCAACTGGCTCATGAAATGGACAGAACCCTTGCCAGTTTTATTCGTGGCCAAGGGACTGTTTGTTTGATTCTTGGCATTTTTTATGCCGGGGCATTGATGATCGCGGGTTTGAATTTTGGCATCGTGATTGGCACCGTCGCGGGGTTAATTACGTTCATTCCCTATATCGGTGCCTTAGTGGGTGGCGTTCTGGCCGTGAGCGTCGCGATTTTTCAAACCTGGGCGGAAAGCGCGGGACTGCCCGGTGCAACAGGTGGTCAAGTTGACTGGATTTATGTGTTGATCATCTATGCCATTTTTCAGGCAGGTCAGTTCATTGAAGGAAACATTCTGACGCCAAAACTTGTCGGCCAAAGCGTGGGTTTGCATCCTGTTTGGTTGCTGCTGGCATTGTCTGTGTTTGGGTCACTCTTTGGATTTGTTGGCCTGTTGTTGGCGGTGCCGATTGCCGCCCTTCTTGGCGTGTTGGTCCGCTTTGGTGTGGAAAAATACCAAGAGGGTCGATTGTTCAAAGGCCTGTCGGAAGACTGATTATGGCAGAACAACTGATCTTTGACCTACCCACGAACGAAGCGCTGGGCCCGGAAGACTTTTTCGTCTCTGAGGCCAATCGCGATGCGGTGCGCATGGTCACGCAAGAGCTGGACTGGCCCGAACAAAAGCTTGTCGTTGTGGGGCCCAAAGGCAGCGGGAAAAGCCACCTATCGCGCATTTTTGAGCGCAAGACAGATGCACTGCGCCTATCCGCGTATGATTTACCCGTTGGTTTGACCCCGGATTGCCCGGTTGTTGTGGAAGACCTAGATCGCCTGCCCCGCGCTGCCGAGGAAGCTATGTTTCATCTGCACAATGCCATGCACAACGCAAAGCTGCCGCTGCTGATGACGGCGCGCAGTGCCCCGGCGCGTTGGGCGATCCAATTGCCTGATCTTGCCAGCCGCATGGAAGCGTCAACCCCAATCCATATTGATGACCCTGACGACACGCTGCTTCAGGTATTGGTGACAAAGCTGTTTGCAGATCGCCAAGTTGTCCCCTCGCCCGTGGTTGTGCGCTCAATCGTGAGCAAGGTGGACCGATCATTTGAAGCGGCAGCCAGATTGGTCACGCTTTTGGATCAGGACGCATTGCGTCGCAAAGGCCCTGTAACCACGCAGATGGTGGGCCAAGCGCTGGACAAGATTGCCGCTGGTGGTTGATATTGTCATCAATCTGCAATCTGTTGCAGTTAATGGGGACAGATGATGACGGCTGATTTTTTAGATTCAGACTTTCCTGCGCCGCAAGTGCTGGACGTGGATATGGCATCGCCTGCCCGGTTCGTGAACCGCGAGTTGAGCTGGCTTGGCTTTAACTGGCGGGTTCTGGAAGAGGCGGAAAATCCAAGGGTTCCCTTACTGGAACGCCTGCGGTTTTTGTCGATTTCGGCGACGAACCTTGATGAGTTTTACACAGTGCGGGTTGCGGGCCTGCGCGAGCTTTTGCAAGAAGGGAACGCCGCGCCCAGCATCGATGGCCGCACCCCGGCAGAGCAGTTGGCCCTGATCGACGAAAATGCCCGTAATCTGATTAAGCGCCAACAAGCTATTTTTGTGGACCTACGTTCAGAGATGGCTGCGACGGGCATACACATCCTATCGGCAGATGATCTGCAACAAGACGATAGGGTCTTTTTGGACGACGCGTTTTTGAAACGTGTGTTTCCGGTGCTATCGCCTTTGGCCATTGATCCGGCGCATCCATTTCCGTTTTTGCCCAACCAAGGGTTCGCCCTGGCCTTGCAGCTGGAACGCATTCAGGACAAACGCCCGCTGTTTGCCCTTTTGCCCGTTCCGGCCCAGATTGACCGCTTTATTCTGTTACCCGGCGAGGATAGCGCAAGGTTCCTGCCCCTTGAGGACATGTTGTTGATGTATGTCAGCAAGCTTTATCCGGGCCATAAACTGAAAGGGCATTGCGCGTTCAAGCTGCTGCGTGACAGCGACTTGGAACTTGAGGATGAGGCCGAAGACCTGGTGCGCGAATTTGAAACCGCGCTGAAACGGCGGCGGCGTGGTGAGGTTGTGCGCCTCAAGATGTCTGCAAATCCGCCTTCGGCCTTGCGTAAGTTGATCATGAGCGAATTGCGCGCCCCCGATGATACCCTTGTTCATGTTAATGGGTTGATTGGGATTTCTGATCTTAAGGAACTGGTGCGCGATGATCGTCCCGATTTGCTGTGGCCCAGTTTCACACCGCGCATTCCAGAACGGGTTCAGGATCACGACGGGGATATCTTTGCGGCGATCCGCAAAAAGGACATGCTGCTGCATCACCCTTATGAGACGTTTGATATGGTCATTCGTTTCCTCAAACAAGCGGCCCGCGATCCTGATGTCGTGGCGATCAAGCAAACGCTTTATCGCACGTCCCGCGATAGCCCTATTGTTAAAGCCCTTTGCGAAGCGGCCGAGGACGGAAAATCGGTGACTGCCCTTGTTGAACTGAAGGCCCGTTTTGATGAGGCCGCCAATATCGAACAATCGCGCAGGTTGGAACGTGCTGGCGCGCATGTAACCTATGGGTTCCTGAACTATAAAACCCATGCCAAGATCAGCACAGTCGTGCGCTGTGAGGGGGACACGTTGGTCACCTATACCCACTTTGGCACGGGCAATTACCACCCGATTACAGCGCGCATTTATACCGACCTGTCGCTGTTTACCTGCGATGTCAGTTTGGGGCGCGACGCGACCAAAGTATTCAACTATTTGACCGGTTATGCCCAGCCTGAAGATCTCGAAAACCTATCCATCGCGCCAAACCATCTAAAGAATGATCTGCTGAAGATGATCGAGGTGGAAAAGACCCACGCAAAGGCTGGAAGACCGGCAACAATTTGGGCTAAGATGAACAGCCTTGTGGAAGAGGATATAATCGATGCGCTTTATGATGCGTCGCAAGCTGGGGTCAAAATATCGCTGGTTGTGCGCGGCATTTGTGGGTTGCGCCCCGGCTTGAAGGGGTTCTCAGAGAATATCCGCGTGAAATCTATCGTTGGACGTTTTCTGGAACATTCAAGGATCGTTTGTTTTGGGAACGGGCATGAATTACCGGCCAAGAAAGCACGCGTCTTTATCAGTTCGGCGGATTGGATGGGGCGCAACCTAAATCGCCGCGTTGAAACCTTGGTCGAGATCAAGAACAACACCGTCAAAGCCCAGATCGTCAGTCAGGTGATGGCAGCCAATTTACATGATGTGGCACAAAGCTGGGTCATGTCGCCGGATGGATGCTTTGCCCGTCATAACACCGAGGAAGGGGCGTTTGCGTTTAATTGCCACCGCTTTTTCATGGAAAATCCTTCTTTGTCTGGTCGCGGATCAGCTGGCGCTTCAGACGTGCCTAAACTGACCCATACCGACGATTGAATTGCCACGCCGCCTGAATAAGGCCTGCTCAAGCCTAAGACATTGAATTCTAAAATTACTCCGCCATAGTTGCAGTCAAATTATATTGCGAATTGATTTGGGTGGATAAATGTCAGGCAAATTGGATGCCACACAGGCGGAACGCGTCAAATTGTTGCGCAATGTTCAAAGCCTTCGCGCGTTGGACAGCAACGTTCTGGAGCAAATTGCGCGGATTGCCGAGCTGAGGAATGTTGAGCGTGGTGAAACGCTGATCCAAGAGGGACAGCTTGCTGACACACTTTATATCGTTTTGAAGGGACGCTTTGTCGTACTCGTCGGAAAAGGGCCGATTGCTGAAATTTCGACAGGGGAGCCGATTGGTGAGTTGGCGTTTTTTGCCGGCGGGAAACGCACAGCAACAGTGCGCGCCGCCCGCAATAGCACCGTCTTTTGCCTGTCGCGCAATGCCTATGATACCTTGGTGAAAACCACCCCAGAATTGTCGGAAGGTATTCTAAAGGCGCTGTCAGAACGTTTGGCGCGCACGATTTCGGACCGACCAGAGCTACGCCCGAAGGTGGGCAAAGTGTGTTCGATATTTCCCGGCGGTCATGGCCCTATTGATCCGCAATTCATCAGCGGGATCAAAGGTGCCTTTGCCAGCAATCCCAAATGGGTCGTGCTCGATGAGCAGGATTGCCCGACCTTGGACACTCCCCCAAACGACATTGCCGCGTGGTTAGAAGAAAAAGAGACCAAGCATCGCAACCTCGTCCTGATGTGTCGTGACCCTGAGGCCCATCCAAACTGGTACAGGGCCGCTGCAAATACATGTGATACGGTCCTATTTGCGCTTGGTACCACGGGTGTCGATCCAGTTAATGCCCCGCCGTCAAGAATTGAAAGTGATCTGATAACGGCCACTTTGCACAATAATGTCCAGCTGGCGCTTTATCGAACGAAAGCGAGCGAAAGCACGCAAGGTACGTCTGCCTGGCTAAAGGATCGTGACGTAGCGTTGCATCACCATATCGCCTTGGACTCTGATGATGATTTTGCCCGCCTTGGGCGGTTCATTCGCGGTGAGGCGCTTGGCCTTGTGCTGTGCGGCGGCGGGTCGCTTGGCACTGCGCATCTTGGGGCGATTGCGGCCTTACAAGAACGCGGTTTTGAGTTTGATCATTTTGGCGGCACCTCGATCGGAGCGGCAATGTCGGCCGCCCTCGCCACAGGGCTGAGCCCCCATCAGATCATGGATCTTTGTGATGAGCTGTTCGTCAAAAGCAAAGCAATGTCGCGGTTGACAGTGCCACGACATGCGCTGTTGGATCATCATACGCTGGATGCATCTCTGAAAGACCACTACGGCGGCCTTGCGATTGAAGATGCTGCGCTCAACTTCTTTGCGGTGACAACTAGCCTGACACACAATGATGTGCGCTTGATGCGCAAAGGTCCGATTTGGGAAGGCGTGCGCGCGTCTACTTCGCTGCCCGGTATTTTCCCGCCGTTTATCTGCGAGGACGGCGAGGTGTTGATTGATGGCGGATTATTGGACAATGTACCTGTCTCAATCATGCGCGAGCAGAAAGCGGGTCCAAACCTTGTGCTGAATTTTCTCGCGCCGAAACCGTGGCGGGTCAAGGCCAGCTACAACGCATTGCCGACACGTCTGCAAGCGTTTACCGGATTGATCAAGCGTAAGGCAAAGGGCGAGGCGCGGCTTCCAACGCTGATGTCAATCCTCAGCCGTTCGATGGTCGTCAATTCCCGCAAGCTTTTGCAAAACGTTGAGATCGGCGATGATGTTATTCTGAACCTATCCACGATACGCGGCATGAGCTATCTGGACTGGAAGCGCGGGCGGCAACTGTTTGAATTTGCTTATGATCAGATGTCACAGGCAATGGATCAGACCGACAACAACAGCCAGTTGAGCGAGATGGACCAATTGCGAAACGCAGCGTCGGTCATCAATTCGCCCGATTGACAATATAGCCGGTGCATTGCCATGGTTCGCGCAGGTCGATGAGGGTAAAAAATGGACGGAAACAGCACCACTGAAGCTGATCCGGAAGACTGGGGGCATTTTGGACGCCCGTTGTTTGACCAAGACGCTGCAAGGCGCTTGCAACGTGTCGGCGTTATTGATGTCGGTTCAAACTCTGTCCGGATGGTCGTGTTTGATGGCGCGGCCCGGTCACCTGCCTATTTCTATAACGAGAAGATCATGTGCGCTTTGGGCTCTGGCTTGTCCGAAACCGGGCACCTTCACCCGGAGGGGCGCGTGCGGGCCTTGGCCGCGATTAAACGTTTTGCTGCCCTCGCAGAGGGGATGGGCATTACGCCGCTGTCTGCCGTGGCAACCGCGGCGGTGCGCGAAGCATCCGATGGCCCCGATTTTTGTCAGCAAGTCGAACGCGAAACGGGCGTTAAGGTTCACATCATTGATGGTAAGGAAGAG
Organism: uncultured Paracoccaceae bacterium; assembly: GCA_937922155.1. Classification (GTDB taxonomy): domain Bacteria; phylum Pseudomonadota; class Alphaproteobacteria; order Rhodobacterales; family Rhodobacteraceae; genus Cognatiyoonia. The sequence continues at coordinate 10,652 of CAKZVL010000001.1, forward strand.
GCACGTTTGTCGGCCCAAGGCGTCTTGCTGGGGTGGCCGGGTTATTATGGTATGGTCTGCGACATTGGTGGGTCCAGCATGGAGCTTGCCGATCTGGCCGAAGGGAACGTTGGGCGCAGGCTGACATCCCCGCTTGCCCCGCTAAAGCTGCGCGAGATCAAGGGCGGGCATAAGGCCCGAAAGGCCTATGTGCGCGAAACCATGGCAGACCTGCATAGGCAGATGGACAATGAAACAGGCATGCGCCTGTTCCTTGTGGGTGGATCATGGCGCGCGATCGCCCGCGTGGATATGGAGCGTCGGAACTACCCGCTGAGCGTTTTGCATGAATACCGCATGACCGCGCGCAATATCGCAAAGACAGCGGAATACATCCGCAAATCGGACCTAGCAGAGCTGCGCGCCCGGTGCGGTATATCGGAAGCGCGGATGGCGCTTGTCCCGCTGGCGGTGTTGGTTTTGAAAGAAGTGATGCGCGCCTTTAAGCCCAAGGATGTGGCTATTTCATCTTATGGCATCCGCGAAGGGATGCTGTATGAGCAAATGCCGCAAAAACTGCGTGAACGTGACCCACTGATCGAAGCGGCGCGTTATGCCGAAGCGAAAGACGCCCGCCTGCCCGGTTTTGGTCGTAAGCTATATAAGTTTGTGATGCCGCTGTTTCCTAAGGCCGGTTGGCAACGGCAGCGGATAATACGCGCCGCCTGCTTGCTGCATGACGTCAGTTGGCGCGCCAATCCCGATTACCGTGCCGAAGTGACCTTTGACAACGCGACCCGCGCCAACCTTGGCGGGTTAAAGCATTCTGAACGTGTATTTCTGGGGCTGGCTCTGCTGACCCGTTACACCAACAAGACGCAAGGCAGTCGGTTTGAACCCTTGTTCGACCTGTTGTCGGATGAAGAACGCACAAAGGCAGAAGTGCTCGGCAAAGCGATGCGCCTTGGTGCCATGCTTTGGCTGACGGGTGACGAACCGCCCGGTTCCCTTAAATGGGAGCGAAAAGCCGGGCGCCTGACGCTTAAGCTGTCGGAACACGCGCGGCCCTTGTTTGGTGAGGTGGCACAGGCTCGTCTCACCGCCCTTGCAGGCACCGTGGGCGCAGAAGCAGTTGTGAAGTTTAAGAACTAAAGCTCTACGCCCTCAACCGGATCGCCCATCGCAGGTGGTTCAAACGGCGGTGCACCCGGTTTGCGCCGGATGATGATGTCGCCGTTTGGCAAAAATTCAGGCTGTTGGTAGTTGCGCAGATCATCCACCCGGTCGAGCATTTCAGACAAAAGCGGCCCCATTTCTGTGGCAAATTCCTGCATCGCTGGGCCCATCTCTTCGATCAGGTCGCGAAAATCGTCCATTGCTGGTTCCATTTCGCTGACCAGACCGCGCAGGAACAGCTTTGCCCCCTCTTCGATCAGGTTTAGCCCCTCTTGGGTGTCCTCTGCGGTGGCGGGGCTGGCCGAAAGGGCAAGGATCAATGCAAAACGTTTCATGGTGTCAATATAGGGGGTTCGCTGCGATTTCCCAAATCAAAGCGGGATTTCCCGCCTAAAGGTCGATATCCAGCGTAACCGGAAAGTGGTCAGACGCGGTGAGGAGCGCTTCCCTAAGCGGGACGTTTTCGTAACACTCTGGATGATCAAATGGATGCCAAATTTGCCAATGGGGGTTTTTGCGCCGTATGGCCTCAGAAACCATCACGTAATCCAGCAAGGCCTGCAAATAAGGCCCATCGCGTTTCTTGAACCGCGCCGTCGCGGGCAGCGCGCCAATTCGGCGGCCAAGGGCCATGCGTGCATGCGGATCATAAAGCTTGGCGCTGTCGCCCTCGCCCAAGACGATCTCGACGCCAGAGCGGCCAAACAGCTTTTCATATTCATCCAAGCCCGGGCCATCGTTGAAATCGCCCATAACAATCAGCGCGGCATCTTTTGCCTGCAAGTCTTCGACACGGCGACGCAGCCAGATACATTGCGCCAGTTGTTTGCGCCGGTTTTCGATGGAAATGCGCATCGCCTCTGCCTCATTGGCGGCCCCGTGCGGTGCTTTTGATTTTGCGTGCACGCCGATCAGGTGCAGTTTTGCTCCGCTGGTTGTTTGCACATCCACCTCTAGCGGTGGTTTGGACCAGACGATGGGGTCTGGATTGGCATCAATATCAATGTCCATGTCGAACGAACCATCAAATCGCGGTGCATCCTGTGACGCGCCGGGTGCATGCGTTGCGGTCAGGACTGTCGGATCATATAGCAGCGCAATTTCCTGCTGCGTGTGATTTGCAAACCCGATTAGCGCCTTGTTTGCGCGCAGATCAAAACGTTCGGCAAACGTTTCCAAGGCTGTCTTGCTTTCGCGGTGGGGACTGTGATCCGGTGCCTCGATGATCATGATCGCATCGGCATTCATCGCCTTGAACACAGCGCCAACAGCGGCGGTTTGCTGCGCTTTGGTGATGTCCCAACGCCCTGACCATGTATCGTCGTCTATCAATTCGCCCGCGTCGCTGAACAAGCGGTTGAACCATTCGACGTTGTAGGTGGCAAGCCTCATCCCCGTTCTCCGATCATGAGGCGTGTCGCGCGTTGATTTGTTCCCACGCGCGGTTCACGGCGATCAGCCGTTTTTCGGCCATTTTAATTGCCTCTTGGGGAAGGCCACGGGCCTGCAATTGGTCTGGATGGCTGTCACGAACCAAGGCGCGCCACGCTTTGCGCACCTCGCTAAGGGGGCTGTCAGGCGGCACGCCCAGCACGTCATAGGGATCGCGAGCGGCGTCTGGTACGAATTGCGCGCGGATGCGGGTGAACTGCAGGTCATCAAACCCGAAAATGCGCGCAACTTCTTGCAAGAAGGCATCTTCGCCGGGGTGATACATCCCATCGGCCATGGCGATGTGAAACAACCCTTCGATAAGGTCGGCCAGTGCAGGATCATTTGCGGGGTACATCGCCTTGATTTGCCTAGCATAATCATCAAAGCCTGTTACGTCCATGCGGGCGAAATTGAACAGGCGGGCTGCGTTCATTTCCTCTTCGGGGGGGACGTGGAACACTTCGCGAAAGGCCATAACCTCGTCGCGGGTCACATGACCGTCCGCTTTTGCCATCTTCGCGCCAAGGGCGATGACCGCAATGGTAAAGGCGACAGACCGATCCGGGCTGGTGCGCAACTTTTCAAAAATTGCGGACAAGCCTTCACCGGCGGCAAGGGCCGCGAGGGCTTCGGAAATGCGGGACCAAATTGACATACGGCTTCTTACCCTGACCAGCGACGGATGTCAGAGGCGTTTTTGCATCAAGACCAAATCAAGGAAGCGATCAAATTTGAATCCAACCTCTGGCAGTCGCGCGGCTTCGGCAAAGCCGATTGCTTCGTGAAATTTTATCGCCTCTTCGTTTTCCGCTGATACACCGGCCCAGAATGCGGTGACTTGCTGTTCTTTGGCGTCGGCTTCGATTGCTTTCATCAGCGCACGACCACCGCCCTGCCCGCGGGCATTTTCTGCCATCATTACAGTGTGTTCCGCGACGTATCTATACCCGTTTCCGGATCGAAACGGGCCATAGCTGGCAAAGCCTGCCAGAATTTCCTTGTTCGTCAGAACAAAGACCGGGCGATGTTCAATAAGGGAGGCAAGATCACCAACGGTGGCCTCTTGAGAGTTGAACGTCACGGTGGTGTCACGAATGATCGGGTTCCAGATTGCGGCGATTGCCGTTGCATCCCCAGGCACGGCACGGCGGATCATATTTGCGGTCCCGTGAATTTATGAAATCCGAAATCGCGTCGCTTTTCTGCGTCTGGCTGTCTGATAACTTACTCCAATCACGGGTTAAGAACTGCTTATAGCAAAACCGCGAATTTAATTTGATGCAAGATATTTCTCACCCGTTGTGTCGTGGCAAAAATCAACGCGGAGGATTTGACACAGATTTAGGCTTTTTTCGCCTCCCGGATCAGTTTGAGGATATCTTCCGCCGCCGCTGGAATGTTTGTGCCCGGCCCAAAAATTGCTTTCACGCCAGCATCGTACAGGAATTTGTAATCCTGCTGCGGGATGACGCCGCCACAGATCACCAAAATGTCGCCTGCGCCTGCTGCCTCCAGCGCTTTTACCAGTTTCGGGGCGAGCGTTTTATGCCCTGCCGCTTGGCTGCTGATGCCGATCACATGCACGTCGTTATCCACTGCATCTTGCGCGGCTTCCTCTGGTGTTTGGAACAACGGGCCGACGTCCACGTCAAAGCCGATGTCGGCAAATGCTGTGGCGATGACCTTTGCGCCCCGGTCGTGCCCGTCTTGGCCCATTTTGACAACCAACATGCGCGGGCGGCGTCCTTCGTCACGCGCAAAAGCCTCAACCGATTTCTGGATCGCGGCGAACCCTGCGTCACCTTCGTAGGCGGCGCCATAAACGCCTGACAGCGTCTTGACCTCTGCGCGATGCCGTCCGAATTCCTTTTCCATAGCCATGCTAATCTCTCCGACTGTTGCGCGGGCGCGTGCCGCCTCGACCGCGGCTTCTAACAGGTTGCCGCCTTCGCTGGCGCGGCGGGTGACTTCGGCCAAGGCCGCCTCACAAGCCGCCGCGTCGCGCGCTGCGCGTGTTGCATTGATGCGTGCGATTTGGCTGTCGCGTACGGCTGAATTGTCGATATCGCGGATGTCGATTGGGTCTTCTTTGTCCAAACGGTATTTGTTGACCCCAACGATCACCTCGCTGCCCCGATCAATCATCGCTTGGCGCGTCGCCGCGGATTCTTCGATCCTGAGCTTGGGCATACCGGATGCGACAGCTTTGGTCATGCCGCCCATTTCCTCAACCTCTTCGATCAGTTTCCACGCCTCTTCGGCCAAATCATGGGTCAGTTTTTCAACGTAATACGACCCGGCAAGCGGATCGACGACGTTGGTGACGCCGGTTTCTTCCTGCAAAATCAACTGGGTATTGCGCGCAATTCGACTGGCAAAGTCAGAGGGCAGCGCGATAGCTTCGTCTAATGCGTTGGTGTGCAAGGATTGGGTGCCGCCAAGCACCGCGCTCATCGCCTCATAGGCTGTGCGCACCACGTTGTTGTAGGGGTCCTGTTCCTGCAACGACACGCCAGAGGTTTGGCAGTGGGTGCGCAGCATAGATGATTTTTCGTTCTTGGGTTCAAATTCAGCCATAACCCGCGACCACAGCAGACGGGCGGCGCGTAGTTTGGCGGCCTCCATAAAGAAATTCATGCCGATGGCGAAAAAGAACGACAGGCGCGGGGCAAAGGCGTCTACGTCCAGGCCTGCCGCGATGGCCGTGCGCACATATTCGCGCCCATCCGCGATGGTAAAGGCGAGTTCCTGCACAAGGTTCGCCCCCGCCTCTTGCATGTGGTAGCCAGAGATCGAGATCGAGTTGAATTTCGGCATGTTTTCAGAAGTATAGCCGATGATGTCCGCGATGATCCGCATGCTGGGTTCGGGCGGGTAGACATAGGTGTTGCGCACCATGAATTCTTTGAGGATGTCGTTTTGGATGGTGCCTGCAAGAACGGATTTATCGTGTCCTTGTTCTTCACCAGTCACGATGAAATTAGCGAGGATCGGGATGACGGCCCCGTTCATTGTCATGGAAACAGACACCTTATCTAAAGGAATTCCGTCGAAAAGAATCTTCATATCTTCGACCGAGTCGATGGCGACCCCGGCCTTGCCCACGTCCCCCTCGACCCGGGGGTGGTCGCTGTCATAGCCCCGGTGTGTCGCCAAATCGAAGGCGACCGACACGCCTTGTTGCCCGGCGGCAAGGGCTTTGCGGTAGAAGGCGTTGGATTCTTCGGCCGTGGAAAACCCGGCATATTGCCGGATGGTCCAGGGGCGCCCGGCGTACATCGTGGCTTTGACGCCGCGTGTGT
>CAKZVL010000002.1 GCA_937922155.1 uncultured Paracoccaceae bacterium
GATATACGCCGCTGCAAAGATCAGGCAGCAGGCCTGCACAACCGGAATGTCGCGGATCTTTACACTGTCCACAAACAGCTGGCCAATACCGGGGTAAACAAACACGGTTTCAACAACGACGACGCCCGTGATCAAATACGCAAGGTTCAATGCAATCACATTGATGATCGGCGCCAACGCGTTGGGCAGCGCGTGTTTGACGATGACACGCATCGGCGACAGCCCTTTAAGGCGGGCCATTTCGATGTAAGGCGACGCCAGTAAATTAATGATAGCCGCGCGCGTCATGCGCATCATGTGTGCCGTCACAACCAACGTCAGCGTCAGCGCCGGCAACATCGTCTTTTCCAGCTTTTCGCCAAACGGCATGCCCGCATAAATGTTCGACAGTGACGGCAGGATGGGGTTCAAGATGGCAAGGAACAGGATCAAAATGTAAGCCATAAAGAACTCAGGTGAACTGATAGAACTAAGCGTCGCAACATTCGCCACACGGTCAAAAACCGTATTCCGGAACAAGGCCGCAAGAACACCCAAGGTCACAGCAACAGGAACAGCGATCATCGCCGTAACGCCCGCCAAAAAAATCGTATTGGCAAAACGCGGCGCGATTTGTTGGGCAACAGTTGCGCCACCAGATCCGCCAAGATTGGTTTGAAAGTTCAATTGGGCAAATGACATTCCCATGTCGCCCGTCACCATACCGGTCAGCCATTGAAAATAGCGCAGTACCATTGGTTGATCTAACCCAAGGTCACGCCGGATAGACGCAACTGCCTCAGGCGTCGCACCTTGCCCCAAAATCAATTCAGCAAAGTCACCAGGGAGCATGTTGACCGCAACAAAGATGACGATCGAAACAACAAACAACGTCACAAGACCAAGCAGCAGTCTTTGGACCAATATTTTAGAAACGCCTTGCAAACCGCGTAGTTCCCCCTCAGTACCGAAAGCCTAACGGGTGAGCAGGAACTGTAAACCCTAAAGTCGCAAAGAGCTTCGTTTACTCGCAAAGGTATCCATCGCGCGCACAAGTTCTGCGCTAATGCCCGGTTCTGACAGCGCATGCCCCGCACGACCAACAAATGTTAGGCGGCATTGGGGCCAAGCATTTGACAGCATATAAGCGGATTGAGGTGGGCAAATCATATCAAATCGTCCTTGCACGATCACCCCGGGGATATCCGAAATACGATCCATCCGATTCATGATTTGCTGGTCTTGCGACAAGAAACCGTCATTCACAAAGTAATGGTTTTCCAGCCGCGAAAACGCCCGCGCATATTCTGCAGGGCTTTCGCCAGTAACCCCATCGCTCTCAATGGACGCCAAGGCATTCTCCCACGCGGCCCAAGCCCGCGCGTAGCGTGTTTCAACCGTTAGGTCGCCCGAAAACAGCCGCCTGTGGTAAGCAGCGATAAAATCGTCCTGTTCTGCCGCTGGGATCAATTTGGTAAATTCCGCCCAAAGATCCGGCCAAAATCGACCAGCACCGCCGCCATAGAACCAATCAAGTTCTGGCTTGGTCATCAGGAAAACACCACGCAGAACAAGTGCAGCAGTTCGATCAGGATGCGCTTGTCCATAGATCAACGATAACGTCGCGCCCCAACTGCCGCCAAACACAATCCAACGATCAATGCCAAGGGTTTCGCGGATCAATTCGATATCCGCAACTAGATGCCACGTAGTGTTGTTTTCAACGCTTGCGTGGGGCCGCGACCGTCCACATCCGCGCTGATCAAACAAAATGACGCGATAAACCTCAGGATCAAAATATCGACGCATCGCGGGACTGCACCCACCGCCGGGCCCACCGTGAAGAACCACAACTGGAATGCCATCAGGATTGCCACATTGTTCAACATATACGCGATGATCATCGCCAACATCCAACACACGCTGGTCGAACGGGTCGATCCGCGGGTAAAGATGCACAGCTGCGCTTTTTTGGCTCAAGACCTTGTCCATAATCGTCCTATATAGTTTGAAAACGCCAGATGCCATCACCAGAGGGTTCAAATGCAAACCAACACAGTTGATTCAAGCGAGATTGCTAAATTTGAGGCAATGGCAGCCGAATGGTGGGATCCAAAAGGCAAATTTAAACCGTTGCACATGATGAATCCTGTCCGGCTACAATACATCACTGATCAAATCGCGGCAGAGTTTGACCGCGACCTAAACAGTGACAAGCCATTCGCCGGTTTACGCATTCTAGACATTGGATGTGGCGGTGGATTGCTTTGCGAACCCATGGCCCGCTTGGGTGCAACAATCGTCGGCGCAGATGCCGCCGAACGAAATATTCCAGTCGCACGCGTTCACGCAGAAAAATCTGGCCTGGAAATCGACTACCGCCACACAACAGCCGAAGCGATGGCCCAAGCCGGCGAACAATTTGATGTCGTCCTGAATATGGAAGTCGTTGAACACGTCGCCGATCCACTTGGCTTCTTGACCGCATGTCAGCAACTCCTAAAGCCCGGCGGATTACACCTATGTTCTACGATCAATCGAAATCCCAAAAGCTTTGCAATGGCGATCGTGGGTGCGGAATACGTCATGCGCTGGCTGCCGAAAGGCACCCATGAATGGAATAAGTTCATCACACCGGATGAACTGTTTGACCTTATGAGATCAGCCGATTTGGAACCCGTTGACAAAAAGGGTTATGTCTTCAACTTCGCGCGCTTCACTTGGTCGATTTCGGCCAAGGATTTAACAGTGAACTACGTCACCGCTGCTCTCAAACCAGCGACCTAGTCTTCATTCGTCAGGTTTTGGCGTATGGCACGCAAAACAGGCAACGCGGCCCTGACTTTTTCATCGTCGATACCTCGAAACGCATCAGCAATAACGGGTGCCATACTTGAAAATGCAGCGTCCCGTACAGAAATCCCAGCCGGGCTGATCGAAACCATCTTGCGCCGCGCATCATCCCAATCCGGCCTGATGTGAACCCAACCTAACCATTCCAATTTTGTCAGCGTGTTCGTCATCGCCCCTCGTGTCAGGTGAAACGTATTAGCAAGTTGACCAGGGGATCGCTCTTCATGGCTTAACGCCAAATGGTTCAGCACCAGAAAATGCGATAGCTCCATTCCTTTGGGCAACACTTTCGCAAGCTTTAGGCGGGCAAGCTGGTCAACTGTCAGAAGTTCGCTGAACAGTGCTTCTGCTAAGGTCGGTGTTGATTGGGTCATTTGGGTCTTTGAATTCTCTATCATGGGATAGCGATGGAATACGCTTTCGCGCTTCTTCTACATCAGAAAGATCAAAATCAACAAAAGTTATCCCAACCTCTGTCCCGCCATCTGCCATAACCGTGCCCCATGGCGACACGGCAAAGGAATGACCATAGGTTTTGCGCACCCGATCTGTCGTGCTTGGATGTGTACCTGTTTGTGCGGCGGCAAAGACGAAACACCCAGTTTCAATGGCCCGCGCCCGTAAAAGTGTTTCCCAATGGGCCACACCGGTCACCGGCGAAAACGCGGAGGGAACAAGCAGGATTTCAGCACCAGCCTGCGCCAAGGTTCGATACAAATGCGGAAATCGCACGTCATAACAAATGGTCATTCCGACCTTCGCCTGTGGCGTCTTTGCAATGACCGCTTGGGTTCCAGGTCGATAACCTGACGATTCCTTGTATGTTTCCGTCTCACTGACCGTCACATCAAACATATGGATCTTGTCATACCGCGCGATCACCCCGCCATCGGGACCGATCATCAACGACCGATTGGCAAACCGCCCATCAGGATCATCCGTTTTGACAGCCAGCGAGCCAATGTTGATGGTTACGCCCAGTGCATTGGCATCATCGCACAATGCGGCCAAAGTCGGATCCGCGGCTTCACGGTACAAAACTTCCATCTGCCTCTTGCGGCTGGCAGAAACACAGTTTGTGACCTCTGGCGTAAGAATAAATGTCGCGCCCTGATCAGCAGCTTGGCGCACCATGGCGCGTACCGTTTTCAGGTTCGCATCGGGATCATCACCAGACGTCAGCTGTAAAAGGGCCGCTTTCACCCTGCCAGCAGCTTATCAAGCGATCCTGCATGATCAGCAGCAGCAAGATCATCATAACCACCCAGATGAACACCATTGATAAAAATCTGCGGCACGGTTGTGCGCCCAGCCGCACGATCAATCATTTCCGGGCGCTTGTCGGGCTGGGCTGTGATATTCACCTCAGCAAAAGACACGCCCTTACCAGTAAGCAACCGTTTCGCCGCGTGACAAAAGCCACAAGTAGGCTTTGTATAAATTTCAACTTGGGTCATTGTTTTTACCTTTTTTGGATCATTCGAAATCTATTTAGGCATCTTTGACGACACGGGCCAGTGTCACAACGCAGACGTCCTGTGCGCCAGCGATGAATAGGGCATCGCAACACGCCGCTAATGTCGCGCCAGACGTCATAACATCATCGACCAAAACGACGGATCGGCCAGCAATCGCTTCTTTTTGGCGCGGATTAGCAAAGATCGCACCATCAAGCGCCGCAAAACGTTCCGATTTCAAATGGCCATCCAACGACTTTGTGCGTTTCTGGCGCATCAATGCCTCGGGGGCGCTGTCGCCCTCAACCAATCTCGCAACCGCCTGTGAAATAAGCGCCGCTTGATTATAACGCCGCCGCAACAGGCGGGTCCAATGCAATGGAACAGGGACAAACAATGGATCTTTGGGCAGAATCGGCTGCACTGATCGTGCAACCCACTGTGCAAGCGTCGGGATCAGATCGCTGCGATCACCGTGCTTGAGGCGCAGAACAAGACTACGACCCGTCCCTTTATACACAAAAACAGATCGCCCCCTGCTCCAAGGACGCGCGGTGGTCAGGCATTCATCACAATGCGCAAGCTCTGACGCGTTATCCCCCGGCAATGGTGCGCCACAGGTATCGCAGACCGTGCCAATGATAAATTCAGTCTCTTGCCAGCAAGCAGAACACAATCCGTGCAACCCTTCAGATGGTTCATCGCAAGCGGTGCACTGCAGCGGATAGATTGCGCGAACTGCACTTTGCAAAAACATCAACTTCCCTCTAGATCATCAATGATGACGATATTGACCGACAGAAACGCGCTGCAACTGCATCGCAAGCGAGCTTTCAAAAAGCCGGTGGATTTCCTCCAGATCGCAGCCGCCGACGAAGTGCAGGAAAGACTGGAAGAGGTTAATAGGTCGTTTAAAACTGCGGCCATTGTGACGGGTTGGCCAAGTATTTGGTCGGGCCGTATGGCAGGGGTCATGATCCCCGATGATGAAGTTCTGCCATTGGAACCTGCCCAACATGACCTAGTCGTGCATGCAATGTCGCTCCATTGGGCAAATGACATCGTTGGTCAGCTGGTCCAATGCCGCCGTGCATTGAAACCCGATGGGTTGTTTATGGGTACGCTACTGGGCGGGCAAACCCTGCACGAACTTCGCAGCGCATTGGCAGAGGCAGAGGTGGCCGTCAAAGGCGGGCTTTCCCCGCGTGTCGCGCCAATGGGTGAAGTACGCGATCTTGGCGGTTTGCTTCAACGGGCTGGCTTTACCTTGCCCGTTGCAGATGTCACGACCTTGACCGTCAGCTATCAAAACGCACTCAACCTCATGCAGGAACTTCGGGGCATGGGCGAGGCAAATGCCCTCAACGCCCGTCAAAAAACACTCACCCAACGCCAAATTCTTTTGAAAGCGGCAGAAATCTATGAAAACTCTTTTGGCACGGACGACGGGCGCATTCCCGCGACGTTTGAAATCATAACGCTCACAGGTTGGGCCCCATCATCTGATCAACCGCAACCACTGCGGCCCGGGTCCGCGTCTGAACGTTTGGCAAACGCATTAGGCGCAACAGAAATCCCCTTAAAGCGGTCCAATGATTGACCTCACCCGTATTCCATTTATCTGACCCGTATATCGGGGTACGTTGAAAGAGATGACAATGTTTGATTCACAAAAGGACAAGACGGCAGAACGTCCAGCCGTTTGCCCAATGCATGCCGCACCTGACCACCCCGCAATCAAACCTGCGCGGGTTGGGATTTTGGTTGCCAACCTCGGTACGCCCGACAACACCGATTACTGGTCGATGCGCCGCTACCTGAACGAATTTCTGTCAGACAAACGCGTCGTGGATTATTCCGCATGGCTTTGGCAGCCACTATTGCAGCTTGTGATCCTGTCCAAACGGCCCTTTTCCTCCGGCGCTGCCTATCGATCCATCTGGAATGAGGAAGCAGACGAAAGCCCGCTTTTAACGATCACAAAGGCACAGACAAATGCAATCAAAGCAGAAATGATTGAACGCTACGGCGACGACGTGCGTGTGGATTTCTGTATGCGCTATGGCAACCCATCCACCAAATCCAAGGTCCGCGAAATGGTTGAGGATGGATGTACCAAGATCCTATTCTTCCCACTTTACCCCCATTACGCGGGTGCAACGTCAGCCACAGCCAACGACCAGTTCTTTCGCGCGTTGATGGAAGAAAAATGGCAACCCATCGCCCGCATTGTCGAACCCTATTACCAAGATCCAGCCTATATCGACGCGCTCGCCCAAAGTATCGAAAAAGCTTATGCTGAAGCCGACAAAAAACCAGAAATGCTGATCTGTTCGTATCACGGCGTCCCAGAACGCTACCTGAATGAAGGCGATCCCTATCACTGCCAGTGCCAAAAAACGACACGGCTATTGAAAGAACGCTTGGGTTGGGATGACACTCAGATCAAAACAACCTTCCAATCTAGGTTCGGCCCCGAAGAATGGCTAAAGCCTTATACAGTGAAAGAAGTGGCACGCTTGGCAGAGGAAGACGGCATCAAAAACATCGCCGTTTGCGCCCCTGCATTTTCCGCTGATTGCATCGAAACGCTGGAAGAAATCAACGAAGAGATCAAAGAAAGCTTTGAAGAGGCAGGCGGCGAACACTTTACTTACGTGCCATGCCTAAACGACGACCCGGCACATATCCATGCGCTGTGCGGTGTAATAGATCGCAATCTTGCAGGTTGGGTAAACCAATAAGCCGCTTTGTTTGACACGCCCAACCGGGGCTCGGCGGTAAAGCGGTAAAGCCTTGCCCAGCAAAAGACCTCAGATCAACAGCACTTGCGTACCAACTGTGACTTTCGCGTAAAGCTCTTGAATGTGCTCGTTATAAAGCCCGATACACCCGTTCGACGACCGACGCCCAATCTTGCGCGTGTCGTGTGTCCCGTGAATACGGTAATACTGCCAAGACAGATAAAGCGCGTGCGTCCCAAGCGGATTGTCAGGGCCCGGTCCAATAAATTCTGGCCATTCCGGATTGCGTTCCCTCATCGATGGCGTCGGACGCCAGCTTGGCCCTTCAACCTTCCGGATCACTTCCGTCTTGCCGCGCCGCGTTAGATCTTCGGTCAGCGGAACTGAGGTCGGGTAGAGCTTATAAATACTTTCGTCCTCGCTCCAGTAATGAAGCGCCCGACTATCCAAATCACAAAGGATCGCGCCCCCTGCCAAAGTCGTAAAGTAAGGACGCCAATCCAAAGACCGAAAGCTCGCGATATTGCGGGTCACGCCCGTGTCCAATTCGCTCTCAATCTCCGTGCTATTGGATGTTTCCTGCGCCAACGCACCCGTGCCAAGCGCGGCAACAGAGGTGGCAACAAATCCACGGCGGGTCAGATCAGATTTTGACATAACAGGCTCCTTGAACAAACTCGTGATGCACTTACTGTGTCCCTGTTGCATGAGCAAATCAAACAAGCGTGTTCATAGCACTCTATTGCTCAACTTGATTTGAACTGTGGCTGCATTATCGCTAACACAATCCAAACCAACGTGCAGGAGCGCACAACATGTTACGACGTCAGTTTATTTTATTGGGAATTGCGGCCTCTTTGACGGCTTGTTCCACAAGATCACGAGGCCCAATTGGCGCCGATGGTTTGCCCGTTCAACAAGTCTATCGCATCAATCCGTCTGACACTGGCGACATTCAGTTTCGGATGCTTGATAGCGTAAACGCACTACGTCAGGCCGCAGGCGTGCCCGCAGTGGCGCTTGACGCACGACTGAACGCAGCTGCAACGACCCATTCCCGCGATATGTCCGTACAGAACCGGCCGTGGTTGTTTGGTTCTGATGGGTCTTCCCCACTTGATCGTGCAAATCGCGCGGGTTTCCAAGGCGTTCTATTGGGTGAAAACATATCAGAAACCTATGAAACCGAACTCGAAACGCTCGCCGCATGGATGAGCCAGGAAAGCACGCGAACAGTCGTCCTAAATCCAGAAGCACGTTTTATGGGATTTTCTTGGTTTCAGGAATCAGCCGGTAAGATTTGGTGGACCATGAACATGGGCAGCGACCCTGCAATAAGCCAACAAAACACGGCGTTGCAGCCAGCACCCGCTGTTGTGGCAGCGCGCTAAGGATAGATATAAATTGGTGTGCCGATATTCACCATCGCATAGACTTCTTCAATCTCGCGATTTGTGACGGCGATACATCCCCAGGTCCAATCCTCTTCCATACTGAACGGATTAGGGGTTCCATGAATAAAAATGTCGCCACCGGGGTCCTTACCTAATGCCCGGGCCGTCGCTATATCATTGGCATTGGGATAGGAAATCCCCACAGATAAATGAAAGTTGCTGTCGGGGTTCTTTCGATCTATCAGATATGCCCCTTCGGGCGTGCGTCCATCGCCCTGAAACGCCTTGTGACCTTCCGGCGCAAAGCCAAGCACAAACGTGTACTGCTTCAAAAGCGAACGTTCATGCAGCAGTTGTAGTTTACGCTCACCCTTGAACACTTGAATGCGTGTGACTTCAGGTCCGGAATAGGTCCTGAACTTTGACGCGCAGGCCGAAAGAAAGCTCACGATCCCACCCAACACAAAAAAACGTCGAAACATTAATACTGCCCTTACCGGTCTCTGCCGTTCCATAAAACACTATCAAGATCGCCAAGCTATCGTCATCACTTGCGCGTGAGAGAGGCAACAACTTCAACATGGGCCGACCATCGAAACTGATCGACAACCTGTGCCCAATCCACCTCGAATCCAGCGGCCGTCAATGTGGCCACATCGCGTGCGAATGTCACAGGATTGCATGACACCATCGCAATTTTTTTGATATTGGACCGGGCAAGCGTTGCCATCTGCGAACTTGCTCCAGCGCGCGGTGGATCAATGACAACCGCATCATATTTATTTAGTTCATCCGGTTCTAACGGTCGTCGAAATAAATCTCGTGTTTCTGTGGTGACCCGTTTCAGCCCCGTGGCCAAACGCCAGCCTTTATCAAGTGCGGCCATCATCGACGCGTCGCCTTCAACTGTATGAACCTCGGCTTGTTTTGCAATAGGCAACGCAAAGGTGCCACAGCCAGAAAACAAATCAACAACGCGCTTTGAACCAGAAACACTCTCTAGCACAGCGGATAGCAGGGCATCCTCGCCATCCTTTGTCGCCTGCAAAAACGCGCCTGGTGGCGGAACCACACGCACAGTGCCAAAGGTTTGATAGGGTGGAACACGCTCTACCACAGGCTCATCGTTCCATGTGAGGCGGGCCAACCCGTGCGATTGCACAAGCGCCGCAAGCTCAACACGAAGCACTTCCGTTAATTGCTGCGCCGTTTCCACGTGCACATCCGCACCCGCTTCAGACGCCGTGACCGTCAAATCAATCTCAGCTTTGCGAGAGGCCGCTAGAACCGTCAACTTTTCCAAGGTCGGCATCAAATTGAGAAGGTCAGGAACGATCAGCTGACACTCCGGAATCGTAACCACAACGCCGGAGCAACGCCCATGGAATCCCACCAGAGCACCCTTCTTGGTACGTGTCCCGGAAAACTTGGCCCGCCGACGTGAAGCGGGGGGAGAGATATGCATCGGCCGAAACTGAGGAACAATCCCCTGTGCAGCCAGCGCACGTTCAACAATCCTTTGCTTCCACGTAGCTGTGAAAGCGTCGGACGCATGCTGCATCGAACAACCACCACACCCTTTATAGTGCCTACATATCGCAGAAACGCGATCAACCGAAGGCGTCACAATCCGCGCGCCCTCATCCGTCAAATCGATGGTTTCGCCGGGCAAGACCCGCGGCACCAACGTGCCATCCGTGGTGCGCCCCATACCAAGATGCGTCAGGCTTTCGATCAGTGTTTGCATTTACTCGGCCGCGTCCTGCACATTGATGAACCCACCAGACTGTCGGTTCCAATAACGGGCATAAAGCCCGTCCTTTTTCAAAAGCTCTTGATGGCTTCCTTGTTCTGCGACGCAGCCATCGTCAAGCACAACAATCCGATCCATGCGCGATAAAGTCGATAAACGATGCGCAATGGCGATCACCGTCTTTCCTTCCATCGCGGTTTCAAGGGCGGATTGGATCGAGGCCTCAACCTCAGAATCCAAGGCGCTGGTTGCTTCATCCAAAACAAGGATCGGGGCGTCCTTTAGAATAGCACGGGCGATTGCAATGCGCTGTCGCTGCCCACCTGATAGTTTAACGCCCCGCTCACCTAGATATGCATCATACCCGGTACGGTCGTTAAAATCGCGAAGCTTGCCGATAAATTCATCCGCCTCTGCACGTTCCGCAGCAAGGACAACATCCTCGTGCGAGGCTTCAGGATTACCATAAAGAATGTTGTCGCGCGCAGACCGGTTGAACATCGCCGTTTCTTGCGTGACCATCCCGATATTGCGGCGCAGACTTTCTTGTTGCACGTGTTTGATGTTTTGCCCATCAATCAAAATGTCGCCGTCTTCAGGATCATACAGCCGCAACAAAAGCGACACTAACGTTGACTTTCCTGCACCTGACGCCCCAACAATCCCCAAACGCTCGCCCGGTTGGATGTGCAAATTCACACCATCAAGGCCACCCGTCTTTCCGCCGTACTGAAACCGAACATTGTTAAAATCAATTCGTCCGTCCGTCAGCTGCAGCAGTTTTGCGTCAGGATCATCAATCAGCTTATGAGCGGGGCTAAGCGTTTTGATCGCGTCTTCCAGCTCACCTAAATCAGAATACATCCCCAAAAGGGTGAAACTGACCCAACCTGTCATCTGCGCAAGGCGCAACCCAATCGCACCCGCAACAGCGATATCACCCGTACTCGCCGTACCTTGACCCCAAAAAATCAACGTCACGCCGACAAGCAATAGCGGTAGTGCGCCGCCCAGCGCCATCAACGTGAAACGGAAGGTTGCAGAGGTCCAACCAAAATCGATCCCGCGTTCACGAAACGTCTGCATCGCATCTAAAGCCGCGCCATCTTCCAACCTTGCATGAGCAAAAAGTTTGACAGTGCGTATGTTTGTCACCGTATCAACGACCTGCCCTGTCACCATGGCACGTGCCGCCGCCCTTGCCTTTGACCGGACCCGAATCCGCGGCATAAAAAATCGGATCAGCCCGATGTAAACAATGACCCAAACAGCCAGCAATAGGGCCGAACGCGCGTCAAGCGAGAAAAGCAGGATTACAGATCCGATCAACGACGCCAGAGCAAAAAGCACGGTGTGGATCATCTCCACCACCAATTGCGTTGCACTATTGGCCGCTTGCGCCTGCTTTTGCGCAATCCGCCCCGCAAAATCATCATCAAAGAAAGTTGCATCTTGCCCAAGCGTATGGCGGTGGAGCCGCGACATCACCATCCCATAGATAGATGGCGCGATGACGACGGTCTGAAAAACGCCAGTTGCGCCCATAACGATGGGGCGCAAGACCAGAAAGAACACAACAAGGCCGATGACCAATCCTGCGTTAGAGCCGAAAAATGCACCCGGATCAGACGCAAGCGCCGTGTCGATCACCCGCCCGAGGAGCAGTGCCGTCATGACTTCCAAAGCGCCTGCAAGAACCGAAACGATCGACCCAACGCAGATGTAAGGAAATGCCCCCCTATACCCCCAGCGCAGGAAAGCCAGTAGTGTGCCAGGCGGTGGATCATTCACATGCGCGAAAGCATCAATTGCATGACTAATCTGCTTCATATCGCGTCGTCCTGATCTTGCCGCAGGAAACCGCCAGATTGCCGCGCCCAGAACCGACTGTACTGACCACCTTCCGCGAGCAATGCGTCATGACTGCCCTCTTCGACAATACGACCTGCATCCATCACGATAATCCGATCCATATGCGCAATAGTGGAAAGACGATGGGCAATCGCGATCACTGTCTTTCCTTCCATCATGCTTTGAAGCGTGGATTGAATTGCTGCCTCGACCTCTGAATCTAGCGCGCTTGTGGCTTCATCCAATAACAGAATGGGTGCGTCCTTCAGAATAACACGCGCCAGCGCAACGCGTTGCCTCTGCCCACCTGACAGTTTGACGCCACGCTCTCCAACCAATGCATCGTAACCCTTGCGGCCATCGCTGTCTTCTAGACCTAGAATGAAATCATGCGCTGACGCCTTTTTCGCCGCCTCGATCATCTGATCTTCCGTGGCACTTGGCATGCCATACAGAATGTTGTCGCGCACAGAGCGATGCAAAAGCGCGCTGTCCTGTTGTACCATCCCGATCGCGCGGCGCAGACTGTCTTGGGTAACTTCAGATATACTTTGCCCATCGATCTTAATGTCGCCAGACTCAATGTCATAAAACCGCAAAATCAGCTTTATCAGGGTCGATTTTCCCGCACCAGATTGCCCAACCAATCCGATCTTTTCACCCGGCATTATCGTCAGATCAACGTGATCTAACCCGCCCGTCTTGCGTCCGTAGTGATGGCTTAGGCCTTGAACCGTTATCTGTCCTGCTGAAACGTCAAGCGACTGCTTTGACCGATCCAAAAGCGCGATAGGTTGTGCGATGGTATCCATGCCCTCTTTGACAACGCCAAGCTCTCGGAAAAAGCTTGAGACGGCCCAAATGATCCAGCCACTCATCCCATTCATACGCAGGACAAGCGCGGTCGCGGCAGCGACAATCCCTAAGGACGCGGAACCCGTTTGCCAAAAATAGACGGCAAATCCCACAACACCAACGACAAGCAAGCCGTTTAGCACAATCAGTGCAAAATCCATGATTGTGAAAAGGCGCATTTCAACTTGAAACGTGGTTCGCGTCTTTTCGATTGCCTCTTTGGTGTAATCGGTTTCCAGGTCATGGTGGGCAAACATTTTGACCGAGTGGATGTTGGTGTACCCATCCACAATCCGCCCTGTTGCAAGACTACGCGCGTCTGCAAATGCCTGGCTGGCAGGACCAATTTTGCGAATGACCCAATTCAACAAGAAAATATACGGCACAAGCCAAACCAACATGGGCACAAGCAACCGCATGTCTGCATCACCCAGCAGGATGAACGCACCGATGATATAGGCAATCGCAAAAGCGATGGCGTCAAACAGTTGAAAAACGACCTCACCTGCGGCCGGTGGTGTCTGCACAACGCGATTGGCGATCCGACCCGCAAAATCGTTTTCAAACCAGCCAACAGACTGACGCAAAACCTGACGATACGCCCGCCAACGCACCAAAGTGGCAAAGTTCGGCAGAATCGTATTGTTCAATAGGGCGACTTGAAAGACCTGCACGATAGGTCGCAAAAACAATAAAAAGATCGCAACAAGAACCAGTTCAAGACCCATGTCGGACCAGAACAGGTCTCTTTTGGCTTCGGTCAAATTATCGACCAAGCGGGCCAAATAGCCAAACAACCAAATCTCAATCGCAGCCGAAATAACCGACATAGTACCAGCCAGCCAAAACACCTTATGAAACGGACGCGCATAGTCACGCAGAAACGGCCAAAGCTTCTGCGGGGGCGCGTCTGTCTCCTCATACTCGGTGTACGGGTCGACGAGGCCTTCGAAAAATCGAAACATGGGGGGCCTGCCTTGCGAAGTAATGAGGGCTTGATACCCCGGATCAGCCAAAAGGAAAACTGGTTAGGCCTTGCTGTCGTTAGCCATCACCAAAAGCTCTGCCTTGTTGAGCGCAAAGCGGGACATGATCCAGCGATTTTCTAGCTCCATCAGGATTTTGCCAAGCGCAGCTCCCTGAAATTTCGGCATCAGGTCACTGGCGACCACCGGGCAAGTTTTCCCAACGCCTAAGCGTGCATCGCTAATATCCGATGACGCGACATCAACACCCATACGTGCCGCCCTCACCGCCAAAATTTCAATCGCATCCTGACCATATCGATAGCCAAGCTCTAGCGGTTCCTGGACAGACTGCAGCACTTTCAATCGCCGATGATCCGCCTTGGACATCCGAAGGTTATCCATCGTGTCCTGCCCGCCCAAACTTGCCAAGCGTCGAATGGGATCGGGCAAGAGATCAAGCTGACCTTCCAAATGAACCAAAACCGCTAATCCGCTCGTTTCCGCACCGGGCAAAATTCGCATCAATGCCCCAGCGTGACCCATTGCGCTGACGGCCGGCGCAGGGTTCGGCGCGCCCAGTAGTTTTAAGAGCTCTTGCCCAATGCGTTCTTTGGACAGTCCATCAATCCCATCAACATTGGAAGCGCAAGCCGCAAGCCCCTCTTGATCCAATCCGTTGGTCGCATCGCCATACCATGCGTAAAACCGAAAAAACCGCAGAATGCGCAGATAGTCTTCTTTGATCCGCTGGTTTGCATCATCAATAAACACGACCCGTCGCGCATATAGATCAGGCAAACCATTAACAGGATCAAAAACATGTCCGTCCTTGTCCGCATATAGCGCATTCATCGTAAAATCGCGGCGACGCGCGTCATCTTCCATAGATGTGGAAAAACCGACAGTGGCATGACGACCATCTGTACTTAGATCATTGCGAAACGTGGTGACTTCAAACGGAAAATCATCCACTACCAACGTCACGGTGCCATGATCGATGCCAGTTGGAATGCACTTAATCCCGGCTTCCTTCGCAAACTTCTGAACCCTAGATGGAACGGCATCGGTCGCGAGATCAAGATCTGAAACCGCTTGACCCAACAGCGCATTACGAACACAGCCGCCAACAAAGAACACCTGATGACCCGCTTGCGAAAGCATGCGGCAAACACGCTGCGAAGCTTCATTTTTCAGCCAAGGCGCTTCAATCCTTGTCATCGCACCACCGCTGCGCCAAGCCATGCAAAATTCGTGCCGTGGCGCCCCAGATATAATAGGGTCCATATGGAATCGTGTAATAATAACGCCGCGCGCCCTGCCAACGTCTGGACTGGATTTGATATCTCTCAAGGCTCAGAAAATGTGACAAAGGAACGCGAAACACTTCGCTCACTTCGCCTTCCTCCGGGGTCGCCACAAATTCTTTGTTAAGCAGCCCAACAACCGGCGTAACGGCAAATCGCGTGACGGTTTCGTGTTCAGGCAAACATCCAAGGATCTGAACATCGCTCGGCGGCAAACCAATTTCTTCACTAGCTTCGCGCAGTGCGGCGGCCTCAAGTGAGCTGTCTTCCGCGTCCATCTTGCCGCCGGGAAATGCGACCTGTCCGGGATGGTTCTTCAACTTTGTCGAACGCTTGGTCAGGATCACGTCACCTTCTAACGTCACGCAAACCAACACAGCTGCAGGCGTCAGCAATCGATCAGGCGCAAGCGCAACGTCTGGGTTCAGGTCAAAATCAGAGGAGACAGCGCTTTCAACCGACAGCGCTGCGCGAAGCCTCTCTTCAGGGTCAAGACGGGTCACTTGTCGCCTCAAACCCTAAGGTTTCCGGCTGAAACACGTAGTGGGCCCCACAGAATTGGCAATCTGCAGTTACAGTCCCCTCGTCCGTCGTCATCGTCGCTATATCCTTGGCCGAATAAATTGAAAGACTCTGACGAACGCGATCATCCGAACAAGTACACCCGAATTGCACCGGTTGCGCATCAAATACCCGAGGGCTTTCTTCGTGAAACAACCGAACCAACAAATCTGTTGGCTGGATCGTCGGCCCAATCAGCTCCAATTCCTCAACAGTGTCCAAAAGCGTGTTAACCCGCAGCCAGTTTTCGCCTTCGTCAGCATCCAGAACATCATCGGCCGTCAACAAACCATCTTCGCCGGATCCGCCCTCAGATTTCATCTCTGGCGATGCTTTGGGCATATGCTGCAACATGATGCCCCCTGCCCGCCATTGCGTTTCTTCACCCGGCATCTGGCTGCGCCCAGAACTGAGCGAGAACCGCGTAGGCAATTGCTCTGACTGCGCAAAATAGGTCTCTGCACATGCCATGAGAGACTTGCCAGACAATGGTGTCACACCTTGGTATGGGGCCATATCCTGCCCTTGATCGATGAGAATAGCAAAGTAACCATCCCCAACTTGCGAAAACGGATCAGTATCATGATCAAGCTTTTCTGCATCATAACTGGCATATGCACGAATACGTCCCGGCTCCCCCTTGTTAGCCGGACCATAGTAATCCGTTGCGATCAAACGCACAGGACCACTGGATCGAACCTGCAAAGACAACTTCCAACGCAGCTTGATTGACTGACCAATTAGGGCTGTGAGCATCGCCATCTCTGCAACCAACCCTTCGACTAGCGGCGGATAGTCATGCTGCGCCAATACCTTTTCAAGCACACCATCAAGACGCGCAATGCGTCCGCGGATATCAGAACGATCAAGTTGGAACGGCAAAACAGTGTCGTCCCAAGCAGTTTTTGAGCCAAGGGTCATAGGCTTTCCTTAAGTGTTCGAATTGGGCATATCCCGGCGATATAGTCAGGGCAAGTTCGGGACCAAGGATCAAATAAGCATGATCAGACGATATGGCAATCCACCCAAGCAGGGACAAAACTATGCCGTGCGCCATGGTGCCTATGGAATTCTGCCGCGCGATGGGCAGCTCTTACTTACGTGGCAAGGCGGCATTCATAACGAAGTGCAACTGCCCGGCGGTGGGATTGATCCGGGCGAAAGCGCAATTGCAGCCCTGCACCGCGAAGTGTTCGAAGAAACAGGATGGCGTATTTCAACACCCCAAAAGCTGGGCGTTTATCGCCGGTTTGTATTTATGCCCGACTACGACAAATGGGCTGAAAAAATCTGCCATATCTATCTGGCCCGCCCGACCCTCACACTGGGGCCCCCGACAGAGCCGGAACATTTCCCCATCTGGATGAGCAAAAGCGCAGCCCAAAGTCAGCTCAGCAATACTGGCGACGCCGCCTTTTTGTCTCGGTTGCTCTGACCTCAAAAACCCGGTATCGCGCCTCAAATCTTTATCACACAGAGGTCACTTATGTCCGCTCCAAAGAAAGTCGTGCTCGCCTACTCTGGTGGGCTTGATACCTCCATCATTCTGAAATGGCTCCAGACCGAATTTGGGTGTGAGGTCGTGACGTTTACGGCTGATCTGGGTCAGGGCGAAGAACTGGAACCCGCCCGCGCCAAGGCCGAAATGATGGGTGCCTCTTCGATCTATGTCGAAGATGTCCGCGAGGAATTCGTGCGCGACTTTGTATTCCCGATGTTCCGCGCCAATGCCCTTTACGAAGGGTTGTATCTTCTGGGCACATCCATCGCGCGCCCGCTCATCTCCAAACGCTTGGTGGAAATTGCAGCCCTTGAAGGTGCAGATGCAGTCGCACATGGCGCGACGGGTAAGGGCAACGATCAGGTGCGTTTCGAACTATCCGCCTATGCATTGAACCCCGACATCAAGGTGATTGCCCCATGGCGCGATTGGGATTTGACCAGCCGGACCAAGCTTTTGGAATTCGCGGAAAAGAACCAGATCCCCGTTGCCAAAGATAAACGTGGCGAAGCGCCGTTCAGCGTCGATGCCAACTTGCTGCACACTTCCTCCGAAGGCAAAGTTCTAGAAGACCCCGCCGTCGCAGCACCCGAATACGTCTATCAGCGCACCGTCGCGCCAGAGGATGCACCAGACAAGCCAGAGTACATTGAAATCGGGTTTGAACGTGGCGATGCAGTGTCTATCAACGGCGAAACGCTATCTCCCGCAACAATACTGACAAAGCTAAACGAAATTGGCGGCTCCCATGGTATTGGACGTCTCGACTTTGTTGAGAACCGTTTTGTGGGGATGAAATCCCGCGGAATTTACGAAACACCGGGCGGCACGGTCTTGCTAGAGGCACACCGCGGTATCGAACAAATCACTTTGGATTCCGGTGCTGGCCACCTGAAGGATTCAATCATGCCGCGCTATGCGGAACTGATCTACAATGGCTTCTGGTTCTCACCCGAACGGGAAATGCTACAAGCGCTCATCGACAAAAGCCAAGAACACGTCACAGGCACTGTGCGACTAAAGCTGTACAAAGGGATGGTTCAAACTGTTGGCCGCTGGTCCGACCATACCCTGTATTCCGAAGCGCACGTAACATTCGAAGACGATGCAGGTGCCTATGATCAAAAAGACGCGCAAGGTTTCATCCAACTGAACGCCCTGCGGCTAAAGCTTTTGGCGGCCCGGAATCGTCGTTTGAAGTAGGAAACAAATGTTACGCGCGGGTAAACCGTGCGTGACATCACTCGCTGGTGAATTGAAGTTACAGCAGCTTTGCGGTGTGATCCTTCAAAAGGAGGATGCACTATGATTTGCATTAAGACCCAGACACTAAAAGCCATCGTTTTGACCGCTGGTATCGCGCTTGCATGGATGATCGAAACCGGCGTCATCGCCTAAGGGCGAAATGCCTGAACATCCGCCAAGTCCGGTATCACATCAGCGGTCCCATGCCGCGTGACCATGATCGCTGCAGCGCGCGTTGCTTGATCCATCGCCTGTTGAATGGGCATGCCTCGGTCCAATCCGGCCAGAACATAACCCGTAAATGTATCCCCTGCCCCGGTTGTATCGACAGCATCAACCGCAATGGCCGGAACATGAACATGATCCGAACCAAGGAATAGATCGCTACCCGCAGCACCATCCGTCACAATCACAATTTCAACGCTCAGATCCGTTGGCGACTTGCCAGACGCTTCCGTCAGCTGCGTCATTTCCACAGCATTTAGAATTAGAAAATCAAGATGGGGAAGCAAGAATTCCACCGCCCTCGCATCAAAGGGCGCGGCGGCATAGGCCACTTTCAACCCCATTGCTTTCGCCATCTGGGCCCCTTCGCCCTGTTGATTGGTTTCGTTCTGACAAACAAACCAATCTCCTGTCTTTGCTTCAGTTAATGCCGATTGCAGTGAATTGTCGGGAATGCAATTATTCGCACCGGGATGCAAAACGATGCTGTTCTCACCCGCACCATCAACCATGATAATTGCCTGCGCTGTTTCTACGTCAATCTCGGCAATCCAGCGGGTATCAACACCGTATTCCATCAATCGATCGACAGCCCAGCGTCCATCTTGGCCCACTGCGCCAATATGATGGATTCGCCCACCCGCGCGCGCCGCTGCAACAGACATATTTGTCCCTTTCCCACCCAAGAACACCTGCCTCTTCGTCGACGCAAGGGTTTCGCCAGGAACAGGTAAATGCGGTACGGAATATACGAAATCCGCATTGATAGAGCCTAAATTCCAGATGGCCATGTTGTCCCCCATATTGCGAAAACCAGTAAAACGTCGACCGTCCTGTCAGCGTGCATTAGTTTTCCTTAAAAGTGCGCTACCGGTTTTCAGGCACCGACTAAAGCATCTTGCAGGTCGCTGATCCATCCTGCAACTCTCTGTTTTTCGGCTTTCGCCCTCACCCTTGCATGGATAATGTAACTTGATCAGATCGGGGGGTTCAATGTCATCCACTGCCACACCAATGATGGTTCAATACCTAGAGCTAAAGGCAGGCTATCCAGAAGCATTGCTATTTTACCGGATGGGCGATTTTTATGAGATGTTTTTTGATGACGCTGTGGCCGCAGCCGCCGCATTAGATATCGCGCTAACAAAACGTGGGAAGCACGACGATCAAGACATTCCAATGTGCGGCGTCCCAGTTCACGCAGCCGAAGGATATCTGCTGACACTCATTCGCAAAGGTTTCCGTGTCGCCGTTTGCGAACAAATGGAAAGCCCGGCCGAGGCAAAGAAACGCGGTTCAAAATCTGTTGTTAAGCGTGACGTCGTTCGATTGGTCACACCGGGCACCTTGACCGAAGAAAGTCTTCTGGATGCGCGGCGTCACAATTTTCTAGCGGCGTTCGCCACTGTCAGGGAAGAGACCGCCCTAGCATGGTGCGACGTTTCAACGGGTGCGTTCCACGTCATGCGCTGCCCACTTAACGCGATCGGCCCCGAATTGGCGCGGTTGACACCCTCAGAACTCATCGTTGCGGACGGCGAAGAAGAGAATTTCCGTTATTTAGAGTCTGATTTTGACATTTCAATCAGCAGCCTTGGTCGATCCGCGTTCGACAGCACGGCAGGCGAAAACCGCTTGCAAGAATTGTTCAAAGTCGGATCACTTGATGCCTTTGGATCCTTTGATCGGGCCGAAATATCCGCACTGGCAGCAGTAGCGGAATATTTGAACATCACCCAAAAAGGCAAATTGCCTTTGCTGCGGGCACCGGTTCAAGAACGCCGCGCCTCGTCGATGCAGATCGACAGTACCACGCGAAAATCATTGGAATTGACGCAAGCAATGGCAGGCGGAAGGTCCGGATCGCTTTTGGCCACCATAGATCAAACCGTGACGCCCGGCGGTGCCCGTTTGTTTGAACGTCGCTTGTCGGCCCCATCTTGTGATTTACAAACCATCGAAGATCGCCTGACAGCAGTTGATTACTTCGCAGAAAATACGTCGCTGGCCGACGATATTCGTCATCACTTAGCTGAAGTCGCCGATATCGATCGCGCGCTATCACGCTTGGGTCTGGATCGCGGCGGTCCGCGCGACATGGCGGCCCTACGAAATAGTCTCAAACAGGCAGAGGTGATCAGCAGGTCATTGCCAGAGGATCTGCCATCAAACCTGCTAGAGGCGAGAAAATCCCTCTCAGGACACGAAGGACTACAAGAACTTCTCGATGATGCTCTCATTGCCGAACCACCGTTATTGGCACGGGACGGCGGATTCATCGCAACTGGCTATGATTCCGAGCTAGATGAAGTTCGAACCCTACGCGACGAAGGGCGATCAATCATCGCGCGGATGCAGGCGGAATATACAAGCATCACTGGGATTCCAACACTCAAGATAAAGCACAATAATGTCCTTGGGTATTTCATCGAAACAACCGCGACCCATGCGGAAAAAATGTTGTCCGCACCGCTGTCAGAAACGTTCATTCACCGACAAACGACCGCGAACCAAGTCCGCTTTACCACAGTGGAACTAAGCGAAATAGAAACGCGCATCTTGAACGCCGGGGGTAGGGCGCTGGAAATAGAAAAGCGGCTCTATTCCAGCCTTACTAGCGCAATTTTGGAACAAGCAGGACCGCTGGGCGCTTTGGCCGCCGCCCTGTCACAACTAGATCTTTCCATTGGTCTCGCCCGTTTGGCGCGCGAAGGCTGGACCCGCCCAAAGCTCGATAACAGCCGGGCCCTCCTTATCGATCGTGGCAGACATCCCGTTGTCGAAGCTGCACTCGACTCGACCGGTGCTCCATTCATCGCCAACGATTGCGATCTGACAGAAACGCCTATCTGGTTGCTGACCGGTCCCAACATGGCGGGTAAGTCGACGTTCTTGCGTCAAAATGCCCTCATCGCAATCCTCGCACAAATGGGATCCTACGTGCCTGCGAAATTCGTTCACCTTGGCCTGGTCAGTCAGATTTTCAGCCGCGTTGGGGCCTCTGACGATCTGGCACGCGGACGATCCACGTTCATGGTCGAAATGGTTGAAACCGCGGCGATCCTGAACCAAGCAGATGATCGCGCCTTGGTCATCTTGGATGAAATCGGCCGAGGAACAGCAACCTACGACGGACTTTCCATCGCTTGGGCCACCTTGGAACATCTACATGACGTTAATCGCTGTCGCGCGCTGTTTGCCACGCATTATCATGAAATGTCGGCTTTGGCCGGAAAGCTCTCCGGCGTCGACAACGCGACAGTTTCCGTCAAGGAATGGGAAGGCGATATCGTCTTTTTGCACGAAGTACGCAAAGGAACCGCCGACAGAAGCTATGGAGTCCAGGTCGCACAGCTCGCAGGGCTACCGCCCGTCGTCATCAACCGTGCAAAAGTGGTGTTAGAAGCGCTTGAAAAGGGAGAGCGGGAAGGCGGCCATGCTCGCAAAACTATTGTCGATGATCTTCCACTGTTCGCTGCAACACCTGCAACCCAACCAACGCCCGCACACCAATCAGCGGTTGAAGCGCGACTAAAAGAAGTTCTACCAGACGACCTAACACCCAAAGATGCGTTGTCCGTCATCTACGAACTAAGAGACCTCCTTAAATAGTCGCAACGTCAAACAATTATTCGCGCACCCTAACCTGCTGGCGTCGAAGACACACCCACCTGAGCAGGCCGCAACAATCGGTCATGCAGCATAAATCCCTCGCCCATAACTTCGAGTATATCACCAGCTTTAGTGCCAGGAACCGGTGCTTCGAACATGGCTTGATGCACTTGCGGATCAAACTTGTCGCCAATCTCTGGAACGATGGGTTCAATACCGTGTTTCTTAAACACGTTTATCAACTCCCGCATCGTCAGCTCAACACCCTCAAGGAGAGCGGCATTGGCGTCCCCCTCAGTCTCTTCTGTTGATTTCAACGCGCGACGCAGGTTGTCGTAAACCGGAAGCAGATCCCGCGCCAACTTAGACCCACCATAGTTTTCCGCCTCCCGCCGATCACGATCAGAGCGTTTGCGCATATTCTCAGCATCCGCCAAGGCGCGCATCCACTTATCTTTGAATTCGTCCCGCTCCGCGACTAGGGCTGCAACTTCTTCAAAGGCACCTTCATCGCCTTCCGCTTCTGCCAAATCAGCTTCAGCAGCAAGGTCATCAAGGCTCATGGGTTCTGCATCATGTTCGTTCATGGTTTTCCTTTCAAGAACGGTCAGCAATAATTTTGCCAACGCGCTGGGCGGCATAGTTTACGATGGGCACGATCCGCCCATAGTTAAGACGGGTAGGGCCGATAACCCCAACCGCACCAATAATCTTACGGTCGGCGTTCATATAAGGAGAAACGACAAGAGAGGAACCCGAAAGTGAGAAAAGTTTGTTTTCAGACCCAATAAAAATGCGCACGCCGTCACCATCTTGGGCAAGTTCTAAGAAATCAGCAATGTCACGCTTGCGTTCAAGGTCATCAAACAACGTCCGAATCCGCGCAAGTTCAGCCTCTTCAGCCCCATCCGACAAAAGATTTCCACGCCCGCGAACGATCAACCTCTCATTGGTCTGACCTTCATTCTCCCAAAGGGCAGTACCACTTTCAACCAGTTCCGCCGCAAGCTTATCAATCTCCTGCCGCCGGTTCTTGATTTCATGGGTGATACGACCAGCCAACTCTGAAAGCGTGTGACCCTCTGCAATGGCGTTTAGAAAATTCGCAGCCTCCCGCATCGAAGAAGGCGTTTGTCCCGGTGGCGGGGTAAAAATGCGGTTCTCAACCTCACCATCGGCGAACACCAAAACGACAAGGGCACGCTCAACAGACAAAGAGACAAATTCGATGTGTTTGATCGGTGCTTCGTGCTTTGGCGTCAGAACAAGGCTGGCACCCTGCGTCAGCCCAGACAAGGCCGAACCAACACTGTCGAGCAGGGACGTAACATCACTATCGTTATCCCCAAGGGTACGATCGATACGGCTCTGATCTTCACCGCTTAGGGCGTCCACCTCAAGCAGCCCATCAACAAACATACGAAGGCCCAGCTGCGTGGGGATACGACCCGCGCTGATATGCGGGCTGTCCAACAGCCCCAGCAACTCCAAATCTTGCATAACATTACGGACGGTCGCAGCACTGACACTTTCAGAAAGACTGCGCGTCAACGTTCGCGACCCGACAGGATCACCAGTTTCCAGATACCCTTCGACAACGCGGCGAAAAACTTCGCGCGATCTGTCATTCATATCCATGATATCCGGCAACTGCTTTGTCATGACTCTCAATCTAGGGCAGGGCGGGTCAATTAAAACCATCCACGCCAGATGGTCAATCGGGGTTGGAATTATGACACGTGCAGCTTATGCCAATCCCATCAGAAAAAGAGGAGAGCCCCATGCGCCCATCAGGCCGCGAGATCGACATCATGCGTGACGTTTCCATCGAAGTTGGCGTAACGCGACACGCCGAAGGATCTTGCCTGATCAAATGTGGCGACACCCACGTGCTATGCACAGCAAGCGTAGATGAAAAAGTACCCTCCTTTATGAAAGGGTCCGGCTTGGGCTGGGTCACCGCAGAATACGGAATGCTGCCGCGCGCAACGCACACGCGGATGCGCCGTGAGGCAAAGACAAGCCAATCTGGTCGCACACAAGAGATTCAGCGCCTGATCGGGCGCAGTTTGCGGGCCGGTGTCGATCGCGTCGCCATGGGCGAACGGCAGATCGTGGTGGATTGTGACGTGATCCAAGCTGACGGCGGCACACGCTGCGCATCCATTACAGGCGGTTGGGTCGCACTAAAACTTGCGGTCAATCAATTGATGAAAGCCGGGACGATCATCAGCGATCCATTGGTCGACCCTGTCGCGGCCGTATCGTGTGGCATTTACGCCGGGCAACCAGTTCTCGACCTCGACTATCCAGAAGACAGCGAAGCGGGCGTCGACGGCAATTTCATCATGACCGCTGGCAAGCTCGTCGAAGTACAAATGTCCGCCGAGGGATCGGTATTCTCCCGCGAACAAATGAACACCCTGCTGGACCTCGCCGAAAAAGGGATCAAAGAGCTGAACGCGGTGCAGCTGGCCGCGGTTGGGTAATGCGCAAGTTCACGGAAACATCCTTGCTGATCGCAACCCATAACCTCGGAAAGCTTGAGGAGATGAAGCAGATGTTCGCGCCCTATAATCTCGCGCTCACATCAAACGCTGATCACAACCTGCCCGAACCAGAAGAAACAGAAACAACATTCATCGGGAACGCGCGCATAAAAGCGCACGCCGCCGCTAGGGCGATGGGCATCCCGGCATTGTCAGATGACAGTGGCATCACCGTCGATGGCCTGAACGGTGCGCCCGGCGTTTATACCGCCGATTGGGCCGAAACACCCAATGGTAGAGACTTCACTCTGGCCATGAAAAGAACCTGGGAAGAGCTTGAGGACCGCAAGGCTCCTTTCCCCCGCAGTGCCCAATTTAGATGTACATTCGTTCTGGCATGGCCCGACGGCCATGATGAAGTTTTTGAGGGCATAATGCCGGGGCAAGTTGTGTGGCCCATGCGTGGGATCGAAGGTCATGGTTATGATCCGATCTTCCAACCGGACGGATATGATATCACCTTTGGTGAGATGGATTTTCAGGAAAAGAACAAAATCAGCCACCGCGCCCGCGCATTCGAACAACTGATCGCTGGTTGCTTTGTCTGACGATTGGAAATTTGGCGGCTTTGGCTTGTACCTTCATTGGCCGTTCTGTCAGGCCAAATGTCCCTATTGCGATTTCAATTCCCACGTATCTGCTTCAATTGATCAATCCCTTTGGTTAACTGCATACCTAACCGAGATTGATCGCTATGCTGAAAAAACAACAGATCGTGTTCTAAACTCAGTCTTCTTTGGTGGCGGGACGCCTAGCCTCATGGAACCGCAAGTGGTCCACGCGATCATGAACCGTATTCAGGACCGCTGGAAAATCGCCAATGATTTCGAAGTAACACTAGAGGCAAATCCAACATCTGCTGACGCTGACCGCTTTGCTGGGTACAGGGACGCCGGGGTCAATCGGGTGTCGCTTGGCGTTCAGGCATTAAACGATGACGATCTAAAACGGCTGGGGCGCCTCCATTCCGTAGATGAAGCGTTGCGCGCAGTGGATATGGCGCGTGAAACCTTTGATCGCGTCAGCTTTGATTTGATCTATGCCCGGCAACATCAATCGCTACCAGAATGGGAGAACGAGTTAACACAAGCGCTTTTGTTTGAGCCAGACCATCTTTCGCTCTACCAACTCACCATCGAACCGGGTACCGCATTCGGCGCGCGCTTTGATGCCGGAACCTTAAAAGGATTGCCCAGTGATGACCTCGGCGCAGATATGTATGACGCAACCCAAACACTGTGCCACAATGCCGGATTACCTGCTTACGAAGTGTCTAATCATGCCAAAATTGGTCAAGAAAGCCGTCATAACTTGGTGTACTGGCGCGGCGGTGATTATGTCGGCATTGGCCCCGGTGCTCATGGACGTCTTACACTGAACGGTACTCGATACGCGACCCATACCCCTTTGGCGCCTGGTGAATGGCTCAACAGGGTCAAAACAGTTGGGAACGGCGAAGACCCACAAGATCTGCTAAACGAAACAGATCGTGTCACTGAACTGGTCCTCATGGGCTTACGCCTGACAGAAGGCCTGCCAACCCACCGTCTAAGCGGCGCGGCATTTAACATACTCTGGGAAAACGTGGGCCCGCTAATTGCCGATGGGTGGTTGCTGCACCAAGACAAAAGACTTGTCGTAACATCAAAAGGCCGGCCGGTGCTAAATGGCGTCCTGAGAGAACTGCTAAACGGTTACTGACCGGACAAAAGCCGCATAAGATCGTCCAGTTGCTCCAATGATTTATAGTCGAGCGTCAATTTCCCACCTTCGGTTCCAGCACTGTGCTGTATGGCAACCTTCATGCCCAAATGCGCGGACAACTCACGCTCAATTTGAATCGTATCTGCATCTTTCTCTTGTTTTGTGGATGCCCGACCGGGAGTAGCCTTCGCCTTTGCTTTTGTCAGTTTTTCGGCATCGCGTACTGATAGGCCCTGCTTAACAATTCTACGCGCCAACTCACTTGCATCATCATGCCCAACCAAGGCACGCGCATGTCCTGCCGTCAAACGGCCATCCTCTAGCAACTTCAGAACATCCGCAGGCAAATTCAAAAGCCGCAAGAGATTGGCAATATGGCTACGGCTCTTCCCTAACACTTTCGCCATCTGTTCCTGGGTATGACCAAACTGATCCATCAGGCTCTGATAGCCCGCCGCTTCATCCACGGGGTTAAGGTCCGCACGCTGAATGTTTTCTATGATCGCGACTTCCAGAACTTCCGTTTCAGTAAATTCGCGGACAAGCGCTGGAACCTCGTGCAGCTGCGCCATCTGCGCCGCGCGCCAACGCCGCTCACCCGCAACGATCTCAAAAGCATCGTTCTTCCGTGGATCTGGCCGAACGATTAGAGGCTGGATAATACCCTTTTCTTTAATCGAAGCTGCAAGCTCTTCTAGTTTTGAGGAATCAAAGCTGCGGCGCGGCTGATTTGGGTTCGCAAAGATTTGTCCGATGGGAATAAGCTGATCGGCTTTCGGCGTGACCACTTTATCTGTCTCAGCAGTAGCTGGCTGAATATCTGACATCAACGCTGACAGTCCGCGACCCAATCCTTTGTTTTTAATAGGTTTTTTAGACATTTGTACCTCTAGGCGCGATTACGATTAAGAATTTCAGAAGCAAGCGCCCGATACGCCATACTGCCCTTTGACGTGCTGTCATAAAGCAATGCGGGCAAGGCATATGACGGCGCCTCACTCAGACGAACATTGCGCGGAATCACTGTCTTAAAGACAAGGTCCGCCAAATGCTCTCGTGCATCAGACTCGACCGACTGCGAAAGGTTGTTTCGAACATCAAACATCGTCAGCACAACGCCTTCAATTCGCAACTCAGGGTTTCCAGTTTCACGGATCGTCCTGATCGTCAGCAGAAGCTGCGACAAACCTTCCAATGCAAAGAATTCTGTTTGCAACGGCACAAGAACGGAATGTGACGCAACTAAAGCGTTAACCGTCAAAATATTCAACGACGGTGGACAATCTATCAAGATATAGTCTAGGTTCAACGAATCAACCGCAATATCTTGTAACGCGTCCCGCATCAAAAAGCTTCGCTTTTCATTAGCGACGAGCTCGATATCAGCAGAGCTTAGGTCAGTTGTCGCTGGCACAATCCATAGATTAGGAACGTCAGACTTGCGGGCAACTTCTTTCAGGCTCTTTTCTCCGATCAAGAGGTCATAGGTCGTTTCCGTCCGATCCTCAGGGTTTACCCCCAGGCCTGTTGAGGCGTTCCCCTGTGGGTCCAAATCAATTAGAAGAACGCTCTTTTTTTTCTCCGCCAGCGCCGCAGCAAGGTTGATCGTCGTCGTTGTCTTGCCAACGCCCCCTTTTTGATTGGCGATGGCAATGATCTTAGTTCGCGCACGTATGCTATTCATGTCTTGGGACTACATTCGATATTTCTAGGATCTGTGAACTATTATCGGTCAAGCTTGTCCGAGCCACAACGTCAAAACTCCAATTTTCTCTCGCTGCATCGATTTCCGCCTGCGCTGTTCGACCTTTCAAAAACCGGAAACACCCCTTAGGTGCAACATGGTGTTGCGCCAACGGAATAAGCGCGTCAAGCGACGCCAATGCACGAGCGCTTACAATATCAGCACCGATTTCAGGTAAGGATTCAGCCCGCTCTGCATGAATGCGACACCCCAAACCCAATCTTGTTGACACCGTGCGAAGAAACGCAGCCTTTCGTAGATCGCTTTCCACAAGATGCATTTCCATCGTTGGTTGAAACTCCAACCTAAGAATAGCAATCACCAACCCAGGCAGCCCCCCACCACTGCCAAGGTCGGCCCACGATTTGATTGGCTCCGATAGATCGTAAAAGAGCTGGGTAGAATCCAGAATGTGACGTTGCCACACATCCATCACCGACGCTCGGCTGATCAAATTGATGGACTTGTTCCACTTTAGGATAAGCGCTTCATATTCACGCAGTCGCTCAAGTGTTTCACGTGAAACAATTAGACCACCGATTAGGGCAACTTCGCTCAACCCGCGGCTCTTAACTTCTTTAGATGCGCCGACAACACCAGCAGTGCCGCGGGTGTCATCCCATCAATTTTTGCAGCATGGGCCAAAGTTTCAGGCTTTTTCGAACTCAGCTTTTGTTGAAGTTCATTTGATAACCCACCAACCCCTTGATAATTCAGATCTTCGGGAAGGCTCGTTCCTTCATCTCGCTTCAAATCTGCGACATCTTTGGCCTGACGATCTACGTAGTGCTTGTATAGCGCATCATTACGCAATTGATCCCGAATTTCTAAATCAATTTCAGCCGTACTTTTCACTAGCAATTCCAATTGCTCAAGCGAAAAATCATGTAAACTCAACGCACTATAGGCGCTCCGGCTTGCGGAATCTACGTTGACCGCAACACCCACGCCATTCAACTGCCGTGCAGTTAATGTCACGCTTTCTAGTTCCGCCTGAGCCGCTCTGAGTGTGTTTATCTTCGACTGATGTGATCTCCAGCGCGCGTCACCAACCAGCCCAACTTCCCGACCCAAGGCGGTCAATCGTTGGTCAGCATTGTCAGCCCGCAAAGACAACCGGAACTCTGCCCGCGAAGTAAACATGCGATAGGGCTCCGATACCCCGCGCGTCACAAGATCATCAATCATGACACCAATATAGGAAGAGCTGCGCGAAAACGTCACTGCGGCTCCATCATGTACCTTTCTCGCTGCGTTCACGCCTGCGACTAACCCCTGCGCTGCGGCTTCCTCATACCCGGTGGTTCCGTTGATCTGCCCTGCTAAATACAAACCGGCGCATTCTTTCAATTCCAACGTCGAACGAAGCGCTCTTGGATCAACATAATCATACTCAATCGCATACCCTGGTTGCTGTATAACAGCGTTTTCCAAGCCAACGATCGAATGCACATACTCATCCTGAACCTCGATCGGTAACGAGGTTGAAATACCGTTTGGATATACCGTTGAAGTCGTTAACCCTTCTGGCTCAAGAAAGATTTGATGCGAACTCTTATCAGCGAAACGCACAACTTTATCTTCGATAGACGGGCAGTATCGCGGACCCACACCCTCGATCACTCCGCCATACATCGCTGATTTATCTAGGTTTTCCCGAATGACATCGTGCGTCTTTTCGTTTGTATGGGTAATCCGGCAAGACACTTGAGGGATCGGCGTTATTTTCGTTTCCACAGAAAAGAACGACGGAATATCATCACCCTTTTGTTCTTCCAGAATATCCCAATTGATCGTCTTTCCGTCCAATCTAGGTGGTGTTCCGGTTTTCAGCCGCCCCATTGGCAATTCGAAACTGTACATCTGGTCAGCGAGCTCTATCGAAGGTCGATCCCCCATACGCCCACCAGAACGTTTTTCATGCCCAATATGAATAGTGCCGTTCAGGAACGTGCCCGTCGTCAGAACAACAGCGCCAGCCATAATTTGGTCATCACCTGCCAAACCCAATCCCTTTACCGCACCACGGTTCAGTATCAACGAAATAACCTCAGCGGCAATAAACGTCAGGTTTTCATAACCTTGAACGTATTCACCAATGAATTTTTGATAAAGCGCACGATCAATCTGCGCCCGTGGCCCCCGAACCGCAGGGCCTTTTTTTCTATTCAGCAACCGAAACTGGATGGCAGCGGCATCCGCACCGCGACCCATAACACCATCAAGCGCATCAATCTCGCGCACAAGGTGCCCTTTACCAAGACCACCAATAGCCGGATTACACGACATAACCCCCAGATTGCTGCTATCAAACGAAACCAGTGCGGTATTCGCGCCTGCTCGCGCCGATGCCAGTGCTGCTTCAACACCTGCATGCCCCGCTCCAACGACGATAACGTCAAATTGTTTCACGTGAAACACCCCTACTTTCCAATACAGAAACTTGAAAAGATCTCATCAAGCAAGTTTTCGACATCCACACGCCCAACAATAGAATCGACCGATATCAATGCGGCTCTCAAATCCGCCGCGACAATATCAAGCCCAACGTCGTTTTCCAACGCCTGCTTCGCATTCTCCAGAAAACCAAGGGATTCCACCATTGCCGCCTTATGACGTATACGGATGGCAAGTCCAGCGCCAGCCGACAGCGCATCAAATCGATCAATGAGCACATTCAACAACTCATCAATGCCTTCTCCTGTATTGCCAGAGATTGCAAACCCTTCACTGGCCCCTAGATCAGCCTTTCCAGCCGCAACAACGTCGCCCTCAACCGGGGTAAGCTCAATATTCAGCGCATTGTCAGTTAAAAATAGCCGAACATCAGCCCCTCGTGCCCGTTCAAGGGCTAGATCAATCCCAAGCTGCTCTACACAATCGTCAGCATTCCGTATCCCAGCAGTATCCAACAGTGTAACAGCGTACCCGCCAATATTCATTCGAACTTCGATTACATCACGTGTTGTTCCCGGCATATCCGACGTAATCGCCGCAGGTCGCCCCGCAAGATGGTTGAGGAGCGTTGATTTCCCAGCGTTAGGCGGTCCAACAATTGCCACCTCAAACCCATCTCGGATCCGTTCAGAGGCCCGTGCACCACTCACCTGTTCCTGCATCCCCCGTGCAACACCATTCAACAGCTCCTGAACCTCTGGCGTGACATCCTCTGGGACATCCTCATCGGCGAAATCAATCGTTGCCTCGATCAAGGCCGCACATCTAATCAACATACTGCGCCACTGCTCGGCTAGCTCACCCAATGATCCAGAAAAAACACGCATCGCTTGTCGGTGTTGCGATTCCGTTTCGGCATCTATCAAATCGGCAAGGCCTTCGACCTGCGCCAAATCAAGTCGTCCGTTTTCTAATGCACGGCGCGTAAATTCACCGGCATCTGCCATCCTTAGACCATCAACACCGCTTAGAAATCCAAGAATGCGCGCGACGATTGCTGTACTGCCATGCAGGTGAAGTTCGACCACCGCGTCGCCCGTAAAGCTGCGCCCAGCCTCGAAATTCAAAATCAGCGCTTCATCCAACAGTTCCTGTGTCTGAGGATCAATCAATTGCCGAACACCCCGAACACGCGGAACATCACAAAGCCGACCAACCACAGCAACAGCCTGCGGCCCGGAAATGCGGATCACAGCAACCCCCGCGCGGCCAGGCGCAGTAGCAAGAGCAAAAATTGTATCCATATCTAACCCATTGTTTTAAAACAATAAGTTTAGGTATTCATTGAATCAAAGAAATCCGAATTGGTCTTTGTTTGTTTCAATTTCCCAATCAAAAATTCAATCGCATCGGTCGTACCCATCGGGTTCAAAATCCGACGCAGCACATAGGTCTTTTGTAGATCGACCTTATCAACCAACAACTCTTCTTTCCGAGTTCCAGATTTCAGAATGTCCATCGCAGGGAACACCCGCTTATCCGCAACCTTACGATCCAGGACGATTTCAGAGTTACCAGTCCCCTTAAATTCTTCAAAGATGACC
Organism: uncultured Paracoccaceae bacterium; assembly: GCA_937922155.1. Taxonomy (GTDB): domain Bacteria; phylum Pseudomonadota; class Alphaproteobacteria; order Rhodobacterales; family Rhodobacteraceae; genus Cognatiyoonia. The sequence continues at coordinate 32,301 of CAKZVL010000002.1, forward strand.
TCGTCCATCCGCGAACCCGTATCAATCAACGCCGTTGCAATGATGGTCAATGATCCACCTTCTTCAATGTTACGTGCCGCACCAAAGAACCTCTTGGGGCGTTGCAGCGCGTTTGCATCCACACCACCCGTTAAAACCTTACCAGACGATGGCACCGTCGTGTTAAACGCACGGCCCAGTCGCGTGATTGAATCAAGCAAAATAACAACATCCCGTTTATGTTCGACAAGTCGCTTCGCCTTCTCAATCACCATTTCAGACACTGCAACGTGGCGAGAGGCCGGTTCATCGAAGGTTGATGAAACCACTTCACCTTTCACCGAACGCTGCATGTCCGTCACTTCCTCAGGACGTTCATCAATCAACAAAACGATCAAATAACATTCTGGATGGTTCTTACCGATCGAGTTTGCGATATTTTGCAACAACACCGTTTTACCGGTCCGTGGTGGCGCCACGATCAAAGAACGCTGACCCTTACCAATCGGTGAAACAAGATCAATAATGCGTGCAGACCGATCTTTGGTCGTCGCATCATTCTCAATCTCCATCTGCAAACGCTCATCTGGATACAGCGGCGTCAGGTTATCGAAGGCAACCTTGTGCTTTGCTTTTTCTGGCTCTTCAAAGTTGATTTGTTCAACCGTGACCAACGCAAAATATCGCTCCGCATTTTGTGGCTCCTTAATAACACCCGAAACCGTATCACCCGTGCGCAGTGAATATTTACGGATCATATCGGGAGAGACATAAATATCATCCGGGCCGGGCAAATAGTTCGCCTCTGGTGAACGCAAGAAACCAAACCCGTCCTGAACCACTTCCAAGACGCCGTCACCGCCGATAACCCATTCTTCGTCCGCGCGTTCTTTCAAAATGGCGAACATCATATCGCCTTTTCGCATAGTCGATGCGTTCTCGACTTCCAACTCCTCCGCGAGGGACAACAGATCTTTTGGGCTTTGGGCCTTCAAATCGGCAAGATTCAGACGGTGTTCAGACATGATAATACAGACGCTACGCGCCATCCTGTTATTTTATATGATAGATGCACACCCGAATGGGGGCAGCCTTGTCCTAGTCGAGGACATACCCCGAGTCAAATCAATCAAAACGGTCTCACAACCACCGCAACAACAATCAAAACCATCAAAAGGGTCGGAACCTCATTTGCCAAACGATATGCGCGACCGCTAAATTCGTTCGTGCCAGCCACAAACGCCTTTAGTCTGGCAGACAACCATCCATGAAACCCTGTCATTGCGAAAACCGATAACAGCTTTACCCAACCCCACCCGGCTGCAAAATCAAGACCGCCCATCGAAATCAAAAGAAGTCCAAACAACCAGCTCGCTATCATTGCCGGGTTCATGATCAGCTTCAAAAGCTTCCGCTCCATAACCTGAAACGTTTGATCCAGCTCCGATCCATCTTTCGCACGCTCAACATGATAAACAAAAAGCCGTGGTAGATAAAACAACCCAGCCATCCAGGCAATCAACGAAATGATATGCCCTGCCTTTATCCAATCGTAGTATGGTAACAGCCAGTCCATCTTAGCCCCCTCATGGTCCGACTAACTAATAATAAATGATTAAAGAAAGAAAGATGATGTTGTTTGTAGGGGAGCTCGAATCTGTGGATCAAAATCGGTCCATAGCATTATCCACAGGCCAAAATCATGTAAACTTCCCGAACAAATTCACTGTAACGTATTTTTTTCATTTAAAATCATAGATTTATTGGATAAGAATTGTGGCAAAACTAAGGCAGCCCGATCTTGACTCTGGTTTCCAGATGGAACCATCCACAGTCGAAGTTTTCCAAGTTAACAGAGTATGAATGAAGCTGAGATCTACTATTGCACACAGGACAATTTGGGTAAGGTGGCAAAAGCAATTTAACCCACCATCACCCCACAAAAGGACTCAGACTTTGTCCCATAGTTTATCCACATGACAGATCGAATCGTTCTTGCGTCATCTTCTACGATTCGTGCCCAAATGTTGCATGCGGCGGGCGTTGATTTTACAACAACCGTCCCACGCGTGGATGAAGAAACGATTAAGCGCTCCTTAGAAGCGGAGCAAGCATCAGCCCGTGACATCGCGGACGCCCTAGCAGAAATGAAATCGCAGAAAGGATCGCAGAAAGAACCCGACGCATTGGTCATCGGTTGCGATCAAATTCTAGAGCTTGATCGAACACTACAATCAAAACCAACGTCACCCTTAGATGCCAAGGCAAAACTGATGGATATGTCAGGCAAAACCCACGCCCTCTTGTCCGCCGCTGTCATCTATCAGAACGGAAAACCGCTTTGGCGCCACGTGGGCAGGGCCCGACTGGCAATGCACAACCTTACGCAAAACTACATCGACGATTACGTCGATCGCAATTGGGAAGAGATCCGCCACTGCGTCGGTTGCTACCAAATCGAAGCAGAAGGCGTGCGGCTTTTCAGTCGCATCGACGGAGATCATTTCACCATTCAGGGTATGCCCCTGTTAGAACTCTTGTCATATCTTGCTTTGCGCGGAACATTACCAAGATGACAAAACCAAATATTCCATTGGCAGGGGTGATCGGCGATCCCATCAGCCATTCTCTTTCTCCACGACTGCACGGCTACTGGCTAAAGCACAACGCAGTTGCAGGGCACTATGTCCCGATGCACATCCGCGAACGAGACTTAGAAGGCGTCTTGCGACAAATGCCCAAAATGGGGTTTCGCGGTGTGAACGTAACACTGCCCCACAAGGTCAACGTTCTTAAACTGGCGGATCAGGCCACAGACCGTGCGATCCTGATCGGCGCCGCCAATACACTTACCTTCCGTGACGACGGCAGCATGTTCGCAGACAATACGGACGGTTACGGTTTTATAGAAAATCTCCGCCAATCAGCCCCAGATTGGGATCCAAAGGCCGGACCAGCAGCAATCCTTGGGGCAGGCGGGGCCGCGCGGGCCATTATCGTTGCTCTAGCAGATGCAGGGGTGCCGGAAATCCACCTCTCAAACCGCACAAGGCCCAAGGCCGAAGCATTGCGCGCGGAATTCGGCCCAAAGATAAAGGTCGTCGATTGGGTGCAGGCTGGAAATATGTTGGATGACGCAAGAACCGTCATCAACACAACCTCTTTGGGAATGACGGGCCAGCAGGAATTACGCGTACCACTTGACGGATTGCACAAAGACGCTGTTGTGTCCGACCTCGTTTATACCCCACTCGAAACATCCTTTCTTGCACAAGCCAAAGCCAAAGGATGCCGCACTGTCGACGGCCTAGGTATGTTGCTCCACCAAGGCGTTCCAGGTTTTGAACGTTGGTTTGGAAAGCGACCTAAAGTGGATGAAGAATTAAGAAAGTTCATGCTGCGATGACCTTCGTGATTGGCTTGACCGGCTCTATTGGCATGGGAAAGACAACAACAGCCAAAATGTTCGCAGACGAAGGCGTCCAAGTCTGGGACGCTGACGCATGCGTTCACAAACTCTATTCAAAGGGCGGGGCGGCAGTTGAACCCATTCGCGCCATTGCACCAACAGCCATTCGGGAAGGATCGGTTTCCCGTGACGCCCTCAGGCGGCTCATCGCCAACGATCCTACACTGCTAGACCAAATCAACGACGTGGTTCATCCCTTAGTTAGCGCGGACAGGCAAAACTTTCTCAACCAACATAAAGGTGCGTTGGTCCTTCTGGACATCCCGCTGCTCTTTGAAACCAACGTAGACGAACTCTGCGATTACATCGTTGTTGTCAGTGCGCCGCTCGGCATTCAGAAAGCCCGCGTTCTAGGCCGCAATGAGATGAGCGAGGATGACTTTAAAATGATCTTATCGCGACAAATGCCAGACAGTGAAAAGCGCCAAAAAGCGGATCAAGTCATCCAGACCCTAACACTTGCCGATACGAAAGAGACCGTTAAAACTTTGGTGGCAAAGCTCAGGGAACAAATGGCAAATGCGTGAAATCGTACTGGACACCGAAACAACCGGCTTTGAACCAACCGAAGGGGACCGATTGGTTGAAATCGGATGCGTTGAATTAATGGGTCATGTCCCGACAGGGCGAACCTATCACCAATATATCAACCCACAACGATCCATGCCAAAGGGCGCCTTTGAGGTCCACGGCCTCGGCGACGAATTTCTAGCCGACAAACCACTGTTCAAAGACATCGCGCAAGAATTTCTTGATTTCATCGGTGATGCAAAACTGGTCATCCACAACGCAGCCTTTGACATGAAATTTCTGAATGCGGAACTCGGATGGGTCAACCTACCGCTTTTGCCAATGGATCAATCCATCGACACGCTCGCCATCGCGCGCAAGAAATTTCCCGGCTCACCAGCGTCTCTTGATGCGTTGTGCCGCCGTTTTGGCATTAACAATTCTGCGCGAACGCTACACGGCGCTTTGCTCGACAGTGAAATTCTGGCCGAGGTGTACCTCGAACTCGTCGGCGGGCGTCAACCCGATCTGGTGCTTGCTCAGACCAGTGAAAAATCCAACACGGATAGGCTCGATGACGCGTGGCGCCCCCAGCCAAGGCCCGCCAAGCTACCAACGCGGCTCACAGAAAAAGAAAAGGCCGCCCATGACGCCTTTGTTGACACCTTGGGCGACCAATCTGTTTGGAAAACTCTGGCCTAGTTAGGCTTCGCAGCTTTCGCCTTTTGCTCTTCAGCACGGCGCGTGATTTCGGTGCGGTAAAGCGACAAGAAATCAATTGTCTCAAGGTTAAGTGGTGGGAAACCACCATCGCGAGAAATGTCGCTGACGATGCGGCGCAGGAACGGGAATGTAATGCGCGGACATTCGATCAATAGATACGGATGCATCTGATCATCCGGCACACCTTCGATATGAAAGATGCCAGCATATTCGATTTCCATAACGAATAGGGGCTCACCCTTTTCTTTCGTCTTGCTGGTAATGTTCAGCTTGGTCACAACTTCATACTGATTTTCTGCATTCCGCTTGCGGGCATCCAGATTAACTTGCACAGAAATCTCGGGCTGCGCTTCGCCACCCACACCCTTCTGGGCAAGGATGTTCTCAAACGACATATCGCGGATGTACTGGGCAAGAACATTGCTCTTGATTTTAGATGGATCCAGCGGTGCAGGGGCTGCTTTTTTCTCTTCGGCCATTTTGGCTTAACTCCGGGCTTGTACAAGTTAGGGGCTTCTTATCAGTCCCGGAACAGGGCCTCAATGCTAATGGCGGGTCCATCCAGACGGTTCGTCGGTTGCCTGATCCGAAATATCTTCAAAATCGCCGTCAATAACACCATCTTGCGGCCTTTGGCTGTGCGTCGGGCCCGGCCCCATCGTGAATTGGGCAACCTGAACCCGTGACTTTCCCCATTCAAAAATCTTCGCACGAACCTTTGGAACCAACAAAGCAAGGCCAACAACGTCGGTGAAAAAACCCGGTGTCAGCAACAACGCCCCAGAAAACAGTATCATCGCACCATGCGCCAACGGTTCCGATGGATCCCGCAAATCAGAGAACGAACGCTGCAAATTCTGGATTTCCCGCGCGCCTTGACTGCGCACCAGCCACGAACCAGCAATTGCTGTGACCAAAACGATCAGCAAAGTCGGCCAAATGCCAATCGCACCGCCGACCTGTATAAACAGTGCAATTTCAATCAAAGGGATGGCGATAAACGCCATAAGAAGCCACATGGCCTATCCTTTCTAATCTACGAGCCCGCAGAAGGTGGACTCAACGGGTGTCCAACCCTACATAGTAGCCAACGAACGTTCTTTCCATGCCATCCCCTTGATGAGGTAAAAATGAATTCTCCCATTATCCAGCTGCTGGTGCTTGCCGGGATCGCTGTGTTTTTGATTTTGCGGCTTCGCGGCGTTTTGGGGACACGCGAAGGATTTGAAAAACCAGCCGTGCCGATTGACCGTGCCTCCCCGCGTAAACGGACCGACCTCGAAGTGATCGAAGGCGGCCCAGACCGCGACATCACAGACCACGTACCAGAAGACAGCCCCAGCGCGCGCGCGTTGGCCGCAATGAAAGGCGCGGATCCTGCGTTCAATGTCTCCGAATTCTTGTCAGGCGCACGCGGTGCCTATGAAATGATCCTGATGGCATTCGAAAAGGGCGACCTAGAACCGGTCACGCCGTTCATGTCCGAAGACGTCTATGAGGCGTTCGCATCCGTTGTCGATGATCGCGCCGACAAGGGCCTAACAGTCGAAGCCACATTTATCGGCATCAGCGATCTCGCATTGAAAGAAGCCACATTCGATACCGACAGCAAAGAGGCGGAAATGACAGTCCGCTTCACGGGTGAACTGACCTATCAGGTGCGTGACAATGCCGGTGATGTCGTCGAAGGCAACGCAAACGAAATCAAACGCCAAAAAGACATCTGGACCTTCGCCCGCGATATGGGCGCTGATGATCCAAACTGGCGATTGGTTGCCACGGGCGAATGATCAAGGCGATTGCGGGTGCGCTAGTGCTCTCCGCAACAGTGGCGGGGGCGGCTGTGGCAGACCTGACATATACGTTTCTGGGCTACGATGACCTGAACGGCTGGGCAGAAGACGATCACGAAACAGCGTTGACCGTCTTCTTAAAAACCTGTCCTGACATACAGCGCACGGAATGGAAAACCATCTGCGACATTGCGCAAACGCAACCAGCCGCCCGCGACTTTTTCGAAACCCTGTTTATCCCTGTCTTGATCGAGGACGATGAACCAATGCTGTTCACCGGTTATTTCGAACCGGAAATTGCAGGGTCGTTAGAACAATCCGAAACCTACGCCTATCCGATCTACCGCCTGCCACCAGACCTGGAACCCGGTCAAACCTATTTATCCCGGCGCGAAATAGAAGAAGGTCAAGCCTTGGCCGACAAGGGACTAGAAATCGCGTGGCTCGCCGACCCTGTTGATCTCTTCTTCATGCAGGTGCAAGGCTCCGGTCGGATTGTCCTGCCAAACGGGGATCGCCTGCGCGTTGGATATGGCGGCAAGAATGGGCGTAATTATTCGTCCATAGGTCAGATACTAATTAGCCGTGGTATTCTATCGGCAAGTGACGTCTCAGCGGATGAAATCCGTTCTTGGGTGCGGCGCAACCCGATTGAGGGGCAAGAGCTGCTCTGGCGCAACCAAAGCTATGTTTTCTTTCGCGAACTTACCGACCTTCCCTCCAGCGCTGGCCCCTTAGGCGCGATGGATCGCTCTGTTACACCCATGCGATCTTTGGCCGTTGATCCATCAATCACAATTCTGGGCGCGCCCGTTTGGATTGAAAAAGAAGGCGCAGATCCATTAAACCGCCTCATGGTCGCCCAAGATACAGGGTCCGCCATCAAAGGCGCCCAGCGGGCCGACATTTTCTTTGGCACAGGCGCTGACGCAGGCTTTGCCGCCGGCGCAATCAAGGATGGCGGGCGTATGGTGGTCTTGATGCCCATCGAATACGCTTTGGAAAAACAAGCAGAAGCAGCGCGATGAAAAAGCCAAGGCACTTATCAAAGGATGAGCGCGCCTTGTGGAATAAAGTCGCAGAAACAGCGACGCCCATTCAAACAGACCCGTTCGCGGCGCCACAGACACCTGCCAAAAAACCAACCAATCCGAAATCACCAATGGCACCCTTGCCAAGCTTTTCGGTCGGTTCAAAATCGAACCCATCCCGGCCAAACGACACCTTGCCCGGCATCGCCGATCGTCTTCGCGCTGCACCCGTGAACATGGATTCAAAATCGTTCGGGCGAATGAAGCGGGGAAAGCTATCACCGGATGCTCGCATTGACCTTCACGGAATGACAGTTGCGCAAGCGCACCGGGAACTGACAGAATACCTGCTCGATTCACATGCCGTGGGTAAACGTTTGGTGCTCGTCATCACAGGCAAAGGCAAAATAAAAGACGACGTTGGCCCAATCCCTGCGCGCCTTGGCGTCCTGCGTCATCAGGTTCCACAATGGCTCGCCCTTGCCCCGTTACGAACAATCGTTTTGCAAGTCACACCCGCACATATTCGCCATGGTGGTGATGGTGCCTATTACGTCTATCTACGCAGAGGACGTTAAGCGCAGCTGCATGTTCGACGCGATCTTCAAAAGGACAGCAGCAATGGCAAAGCAAACAGCGTAACCCAGCATCTGCACCTCAAACCCAACGCCTCGATCAATCAACCAACCGCTCAACCCCGGACCAATCGCAGACCCAAGCACCATAAGCGCGGTTGCCGCCGACTTGATCGACCCAATGGATTTCGTGCCATAAAATTCGGCCCAACACGCATTCAGGATTGTGGACTGTCCCCCTCCAGCAAGCCCCATCAGGACCACAGCAATCGCAGTCCAGCCAAGCGTTGGCGCATACCAATGCAAAATGAACGCGGCAATATAGGGTAGGATATAAAACGGCAAAAGCCGAGACGCGCCAACCTTATCAATCGCCCAACCATAAATGATGGAGGACATGGCCAAGACGGTCGTTCCAAACGGAAACACAGCAACCAAGGCCAAATGGCTAAACCCTTTGATTTCGGCGAAGTGGACCTGATGAAACCAAAAGGCGGTTCCAAACGCAGAAAAGAATGTGATCGCAGGGGCAATCAGCCAGAACAACGGATGGCGCAGCGCTTCCATCCGAGTCCAATGCTTCCCACCCATACCGGGTGACGTATCTTGCGCTGCAACGGATTGGGGTGTGCGCTCCAACCGCAGCAGTCGAAACAAAACAAAACAATTGGCTACACAGAACAGGGCGAAAAACACCCAAAGTGTACGCCAATCAATGATTGATTTCAGCCACACCATCAAAAGCGGTAAAGTAGCCTCCCCGATCATGAACCCAAGGCTCGCAATCGCAAGCGCACGGCCACGGGTTGCCACAAACCACCGGGCCATGGCCACAACAGACACATGCGTCGCCATACCTTGGCCCATCAACCGCAACGCAAATATGACGATGACCAAACCCGCCACCGTCGTGTTGTAAGCCATGGCAAGGCAGGCAAGCGCCAAGATCGCAATGACCGATATGCCCAAGGTCCGCACACGAAAAATGTCCGCAAGGCCGCCCGCCAAAACCATAACGACAGCCGAAACCCCGGTGCCGATCATATAGATCAATCCCCAGTCTCCGTTAGACAGGCCAAACTCACTGCGGATTTCACCGCCAAAGATTGAGATGAAAAAAGTCTGCCCAAAGACTGATAGAAACGAAAGCAATGCACCCGTCGCAAGGAACGGCGCATTCTCTTTGATAAAGCTAAGGTATCCAGACGGTTTGGTCATCCCGTCTAGATGATCCGAATTTTCTATCCGCGAAAGCCCTAAAGCACGTAACGGCTCACGTCTGTGCTACGTGACAGTTCGCCCAAATGCTGTTCCACGAATGCGGCATCCACAACAATATCTTCGCCACCCCGGTCCGGCGCGTTAAAGCTGAGATCTTCAAACACACGCTCCATCACCGTGTAAAGGCGTCGCGCACCGATGTTTTCGATGCTCTCATTCACCTCTGCGGCGATATGGGCCAGCGCCTTGATCCCATCCTCTGCAAAGGTAACAGTCACTTCTTCAGTTTTCATCAGGGCCGTATATTGCAGCGTCAACGCGTTATCCGTTTCGGTCAGGATACGCACAAAATCGTCCTCCGTCAGCGCACGCAGCTCTACCCGGATTGGCAAACGACCTTGCAGTTCGGGCAACAGATCCGACGGCTTAGCCACGTGAAACGCACCTGATGCAATAAACAGGATATGATCAGTCTTGATCGGCCCATGTTTGGTGCTGACGGTCGTCCCTTCGATCAACGGCAGCAAATCACGCTGCACACCTTCGCGTGACACATCCGCGCCACGGGCATCTTGGCGCGCGCAAACCTTGTCGATCTCATCCAAAAACACGATGCCATTCTGCTCAACAGCATCCAGCGCCTTTTTGGTGACCGTCTCATCGTCCAGCAATTTGTCGGCTTCATCCGTCAGCAAAATTTCATAGCTCTGCGCAACGGTCATCCGCTTTTTGACGGTCCGACCCCCCATCGCCTTACCGAACAGATCACCGATATTCATCATCCCGCCCATACCGGCACCCGGTTGTCCTGGCACTTCAAAACCACCCAGCGGGTTAGACGTATCAGCCACCTCAAGCTCAATAATCGTATCATCCAGATCACCGGCCTTCAGCTTCTTGCGAAACATCTCACGCGTCGCCTCGCGCGCGTCTTCACCCGCAACGGCCGTGACGACGCGTTCCTCAGCCAGTTCCAGCGCCTTTTGCTTCACGTCATCGCGCATATATTCGCGGGTCTCGGAAATGGCGGCCTCGATCAGATCGCGAATGATCTGTTCCACATCGCGACCAACATAGCCAACTTCGGTAAATTTGGTCGCCTCCACCTTGATAAACGGTGCGCGGGCAAGCTTGGCCAGCCTGCGGGAAATTTCGGTCTTACCAACACCCGTGGGTCCGATCATCAAAATGTTCTTTGGATAGACCTCATCGCGCAGATCATCACTCAATTGCTTGCGCCGCCAACGGTTGCGCAATGCGACGGCAACAGCGCGTTTGGCGTCATTTTGACCAATGATAAAACGGTCAAGTTCCGATACGATTTCGCGAGGAGTAAGATCAGTCATAAAAGTCCCTTAGGCTGTAGGCGGCAAGCGATGCTTGGGAAACACGCTGGGCAAAAGTCCAAGGAGGACAGCCCGAATACGTTCCCAAAACGCGCCGAGGATAAGTAGGATGATCCCAAGGATCAAAACAGTAATCGCCGCACCTTCGCCATCAAACACAGTGGCCGAAAGGGCAACAATATAACCAATGGCTGCAATCAGAAATGATCGGCGATCAATGATCATTGCAA
>CAKZVL010000003.1 GCA_937922155.1 uncultured Paracoccaceae bacterium
ATCAAAGCCCATATCAGTACACCTGCAACAAAAACGGCCTAAGGGCCGTTCGTTTTCGTTTGTTCTGTGTTTGCGTGACCTCTGAATTGAGAAAAACTTCCGATATGAGCATCAAATCACGTTTGCGTCCGCTGCACCTCCGACTTTTGAACAATACGCTGTATGAGGGGCTGTATCTTCTTGTGCGCCCCAAGGCTCGCAAACCGCGAGAGCCGTTAGCCACAAGGACGACGGGCAAAATCTCCGCTAAACAGAAGTCGGGTTTGATGATGCAAGGCCGCGCCGATGTGATCAAGACAATGATCACTGCAGGCGATTATGACATTGCCCGATCGGTTCTGCGGAATTTGCAGGCCGATGCAGCGGGTGCCTCCGCCACCGCAATGTGCGAGCTAAAGGCTGAGCTTTATCTAGCCCAATGTCGTCATGAAGACCTGCTGCGTGTCACCGACACTATGATCTCGCAACGGAACATGCCAACCGGGCACTACTATGCGGCGCAAAGCTATTTTGCCCGTGGTCTCTATCAAGATGCCATGCACCACATCCAGGCTTGTCTGCTTGCCCGGCCGCACCACGCTGATTGCGTCTATCTCTTGTGTGAACTTGCACAACGCACAGGACGGCCTGACATGGCCCGCGCCGCCCTGGAACGACTCGTGTGTCAATCACGCCGGATCAAGAGCTGGATCGTAATGGCCAATCTTGTAGAAACCGACGAACACTACCTATCGATGCAGGCTGCCTGGACTAAGTGGACCAATGGCCTGATGAAGAAAGCCTATAGCAAGGATTCTCGTGAATACCTTGCTCTTGGTGCGATGCGCATAAACAATTATGATCTGGCGAAAGAGATTTGGCGCAAATCCCTTTTCGCCGCGGCGAAACGCAAGTCCGGTTTTGATGGCCTCAAAGTACGCAAGCCCAGCTATTCCTCATCCAGAGCCGAAGACGCCCTTTCAGACTTGAACGCCACGCTGCGCGCTGCATCGATCGAGATGTTTTTGGTGAGTGGAACCCTGCTTGGCTGCGTACGTGAAGGCAAGCTTTTAGGTCATGACAAAGACATCGATGTCGGGATCTGGAGCACGGTCACACCCGAGGAGTTCTTTAGTGTTATTCACGCGTCAGGTCAGTTCATGATCCTTGCATCCCGCTCTGAACATATCATCCGGTTAAAGCATTTGAATGGCATCGCCGTTGATATTTTCTTCCACTATCAAGAAGCGGACGATTACTGGCACGCAGGGGTCAAGATGAAGTGGTCCAACACACCTTTCAAACTGATTGAACATGAATTTCTCGGCCAAACTCACCTGATCCCCGAGGACTACGATACCTACCTAACCGAGAATTATGGCGACTGGAAAACTCCCAAAATCGCATTCGACTCCGCCTTTGATACACCAAACGGCACGGTCTTGCACGAAGACGAAATGGTGATCCATGCCTTCAAGGGTTTGATGAACGCGTGCATCTCAGGGGTTGAAGGCGCGCCAACGGTCTATCTGGATGATCTTGCCTCCCGCGGAGAAGAGGCCTTCGTCGACCGTTTCCGTGAACATCTGGAAACATACGACCCAGAGACTCTTGCGCGTCTCTAGCCGTCGTTGTTTGGTGCCTTTGGCAATTCAAACATAGTTGCAATGTCTCGGGCGATCTCACGGATAGTTCGGCAATCCTCAAAACCCGTCACAATCTTGGCTTCAATCAATTCAATTGACATAGCATCGTCGGTGTCGAGCAATTGATCTAACATGAAATCCTATCCCTTCACTCTCATGGATAGGTTTACAGTACACCACGAGTTTGTCAGTTTTGTTAAAGCAATGTAAATGTCTTACGACAGAAGCGTTCTGAATGCTGGATTGCGATATTTACTGTTTTATGTTCAACCCAACACAGGCAAATGTCTGGATGAGCACCTGAAAACCGGAGGACGGCAGGCAATGAAACTGCGCCTAGAAAAAAGCTTTCGGTTATTGAAGTTTCTCAACCGGGATCAGCCAAAAATTGTCCGAATGTCCGCAGCCGGTTTTGGTTATCTGTTGGCCTTTGTCGCGACGGGTCACCATGTCTTGGCGGCAGAGGTTGCAAGCCGGTTTTGGGCCTACAATGACTTCAAACTCGGCGCGCGCCGCCTCGCTTGGTATGCTCGGCGTGGATGGATCAACCTTGATGTCTCTCAAGATGATTTTTTCGACATGACCGAAGGTTTGGATGACAGGCAGTTAGCCGCGCTCGCAAAATTCTGTTCGTCTCGCGGCCCCAAGAATGATGCGATCATAGCCGCAGCTAATCGGGTGTTTATCACCGCCCGCCGACTGGACAATGATAAGGACCCAAGCGCGCGCGCAGCCCATCTGGCCGTCTTCAACACAGCCGCCGACAATCTTCTAAGACAATCCGATCCCGATGCGCCGGCCCATGAAAAAAAGGGCGCACGTAAAGGCGATTTTCCAGTCGCCAATGCGAAACAAACCTTAGATGATTTCATGACCTTGTTTCCGGTCGATCAGGTTCCTTGGTTTGTTATCTCAGGCACGTTCTTGGGTTTGGTCCGTGAGAAAGGTTTTTTGCCCCATGACTATGACATTGATCTAGGATTGTTCGAAGATCAGGCGGACATCCCGGCCCTCCGTCAGGCAATCTTGGAAAGTGATCGATTTGTATTAAAGAAATACGATCATCATGCCTCCAGCCTAGTGCCCGCACCGGCAACCCCCAAAAACCCCGAGATGCCGTATATTTTGAAAATCATCCACGTTAACGGCGTTCATATCGACTTGTTCTTCCACTACCGCGATCAATCTACTTACCCAGAAATGCACTGGCACGGATCATCGCTGCACCGATGGAACAACAGCGCATTCGACCTGGTGCCCTATCCGTTCTACGACATGACGGTTTTGGGCCCAGCTGACGCTGATAGATATCTGACCGAAAACTACGGCGACTGGCGCACGCCAGTGACCGAGTTTAACTGCACAACCGACACGCCCAACCTTGCTGTTGTGCGTCATCCCATTGCCTGTGCCATTTTCTTGAAACGTTTTATGCTCAACAAGTACACGTCGCCCGACGATGCTGCAAAGTTGAAATCATCTCTCCTCTCAGCTGGCGTTTTGACAGAGGCCGCAGATGGAACACTAACCGCGACGTGTGACAAATTTTTGGATTCCTATTTATGATGAAATTCCTTCGTAAGTTCTCTCACAAGAAAGAGCTGCGCGATCTTTGCCACCATCTAATCGCAAAGGGTACGAACTACCCGACAAGGACAGTGTCTAACATTAGGCTCAGCTGTCCTTAGTGGTGCCAAGATTGTGGTGATGATGCGCGATGGCTTCCTCCAGATCATCGTAGTAGGTCAGCAAACCGTCTTCTAGCACCGCCCCCGTTTCGCACAACTGACGCACCTGATCCATGCTATGTGACACAACGACCGCACCTGCGCTTTTCATGCGTTCCTCAAATACAAGGCGGCTCTTGCGTTTGAACGCAGCATCACCGACGGACGTCACCTCATCCACAAGGTAGGTATCAAACGGGATCCCGATAGAGATGCCAAACGCGAGGCGAGATCGCATACCAGACGAATACTTGCGTACCGGCAGATCAAAGTGGGAGTCTAGCTCAGCGAAATCTTCCACAAACTCCGTCAGATCATCTGTGTCGACACCATAGACACGCGCAATAAAGCGGGTGTTTTGGCGCCCAGTCAGATCGGCATGAAAACTACCCGAAAATCCGACAGGCCAAGAGATCGATCCAGTAATCCGGATGGTGCCGCTGTCAGGCTGCATGCCGCCACCAATCATCTGCATTAGCGTCGATTTTCCAGCACCATTGCGCCCCAGCAAGGCAACTGAAACCTTACTTGGAAAGGTCGCCGTAATATCCCGCGCAACGTACTTCAGGCCAACCGGTGTTCCGAAGCTTTTTGAAAGGTCCTGAAATTCGATCATGAACGGCCTTACCGACGATCCCGAAGTGCATAGTAGATCAATGTCAAAATCGCCCAGGTCAGAAATCCGAACAAGGCAACAATACTGATCCAAAGCGGCTTGTTGGGAAATTCCGCACGTTCTGCCAACGTTGGTTGAATATAGGCGGCAAGGTATAGGCTTTGGCGATTAGCCTCGGCGCGGGCCGCATCAAACGCATTTAGGGTGGCAGCATAGGTCTGTTCCGCAATCTCGCGTTCAATCGTCAAACGTTCAAAGCCCGCGATGGTGGTTGCATAACTCTCTTCACCATCGCTCGCACTGCCCGCCCCAAACTGTCGGCGTTCATCGCGGATGCGCGCCTCGATCACTTCAATTCGACGTTCGGCCTGTTCAAGACGCGGGTCACCGTCGCGGGTTGACGACAGTAGCAAATCAAACTCGATCAAAGCCTCCGCCAATTGCGCCTGTAGCGTGTTCAAGAGGCCCATCTGGCCTTGTATGTCCGCAGTCGGGTCAACGATTTCGTTGGTAATACGAAACGCTGTCAGCGCCTCTCGTGTCTCTTTCAATCGCGCGATAGCTAGATCCAGATCGTCCCGCGCGTAACGGGTCGCATCCTCGCGCGCGATTGCCGACAGCGCGTTGATCATCTCTGTGCTTTCAGCAAAAATTGTCTCTGCCACTAGCTTTGCCTCTTCTGGATCAAAGGCGAGAACGCGCAGTTCCATCAGGCCAGAGTTGCCATCATAGGCAATGCGCACCATGCGCTGCCAATACGCGGACAGATCTTCGATTGTGCCGTCAGGATCAAATCCGAAAACCGGATCCGTCTCAACATATCTTGAATATAAACTGCGCAGATCCAGTTGCTCATCCACTGACCGAACTAGGGACTGACTGCGGATGAATTCATATAGAATGTCCGCGTCACCAGAGGTAGAAGCCCCCAAAGTGCTCCCCAATCCACCCAAAAGATCAGTTGCACTGCTGACATCTTCGGAACGAACGGTAAAGGCTACGGTAGAGGCATATTGATCCTCTGCTCGCTCGTACAAATACCAAGCCGCAATGACCGTCGGCGCAATAACAAGCAGGACAAAGCTAAACAACATCCCCCAATGTCGCTTGCGTGACTTTGCCTTCTTGGCAACAGGACGAATGACCACCGGCGATGGTTTTGCCGCAGGTGGTTTTGGCTTCGCAGTTTTGGGTTTTGGTTCTGGCATTTTGGCCTCGGGCCTATCGTCAGGTTTTACGTTAACCAAGAGTGTCCAATGGTCTTGGTATTGATAACGCTAAATCTTGGAAGGTCACGGGAAAAGTCCAACTTTCTCTTCAATTGGTGTTGAGGACCCAAACCAGATCAAATCAGAATGGCGATGCCCACAACAAACGACAGCCTTGTCGCAGACCTGTGCATCGGGTTAAGCAGGGCCAAGCCGAGCCGAAAGTAGTCCCGATGACGCCGATCCGTGGTGAATTGCCACCCCTGACCTCGACCCGCTCTATTCTCGCGCTTGTCCTGCGCGAGATGAGCTCGACCTATGGTCGATCCCCAGGTGGCTACATTTGGGCCGTGGTTCAACCCATTGGCATGATCCTCATTCTGGCGCTTGGTTTTTCATTGCTGATCAGGGCCCCATCGCTGGGAACAAGCTTTTTGCTCTTTTACGCCACAGGCTATCTGCCCTTCGATCTATACAATCATCTGGTGAAAAAGATCTTGGCCGCCCTCACCTATTCACGTGCGATGTTGGCCTATCCCAGGGTCATCTGGCTAGACGCCATACTGGCGCGATTTTTTTTGAACACACTGACCCAGTTGACGGTTTTTTGCATCGTGATCACTGGTATCCTGATGTTCGACAACACACGCACAATCATCACCGTTCAACCCATTCTGCTTGGACTTGCGATCGCTGCAGGCCTTGGTTTGGGCGTGGGAATGATGAACTGTTTGCTGATTGGTCTGTTTCCCGTTTGGAAGATCATTTGGGGGATCTTGACGCGCCCCATGCTCATCGCATCCGGGGTGTTGTTTATCTATGAGGACCTGCCACCATTTGTGCAGGACATCCTTTGGTGGAACCCCGTATTGCACGCCACAGGGCTTGTACGACAGGGATTCTATCCCACCTACAACGCCAGCTACGTTTCGGTTCCCTACTGCTTGCTTGTGTCAATGCTACTCACTGCAATGGGGCTGTTATTTTTGCGCGCCTACAATAGAAAAACACTGTCACGCTGAAACGAGCCTAGGGTTGCTTCCGCTCTTTGGCCCGTTCCAATTCTTCAGCAGGCTGTGGGGCTGACGTTTGCGCCACCCAGCGGTTCAGCACGACACGCAGAGCCAATTCATCCCGCGCATCGACCGCCGAACGTAGTCCCTTAATCGCAGCTGCGACCTCAATCTCGCTTAGCTGACCTTCGCGGGCTTTCATGATCTTGGGGTGCAGCGTTGTCAGCTCACCTTTGCCGATCATCAGTTCTTCATGCATCTTTTCACCGGGCCGTAGACCCGTCATCATGATCTCAATATCGCCATTGGGGTTGGCACCATCGCGCACCGAATACCCTGCGGCCTTGATCATCTGCTGCGCTAGATCATGGATCGGCACCGGATCACCCATGTCCAACACAAATACGTCGCCACCTTCACCAAAAGATCCCGCCACAAGCACCAAACGGGCCGCTTCCGGGATCGTCATGAAATAGCGCGTTACGTCCTTGTGGGTCAGCGTAATTGGTCCGCCCTTGCTAATCTGTTCCTCAAACAACGGGATGACCGATCCAGACGATCCGATCACATTGCCAAATCGTACCATGGAAAAAATTGTACCTTTGCCCGCCTCAACCCGGCGGCGGGCAAGGTTTTGCACAACAATTTCCGCCAAACGTTTGGAGGCACCCATAGTGTTGGTCGGGCGCACAGCCTTATCCGTCGAAATCAGGATAAATCTCTCCACGCCCGTATCAGACGCAGCAGTGGCTAATGCCAAGGTACCCAGCACGTTATTGGCCGCACCAACAATCGCGTTTTGTTCGACCAAAGGCACATGCTTATAGGCGGCTGCGTGCAGCACGACTTGTACGCCTTCGTCTTCCATAACTTTCGCAACATGGGCCTGATCCATCACCGACCCAAGGACAGAAACGATCGGTATTTTGATCCCTTCGATCAGCGCCTTCATCTCCATATCAATGGTATAAAGCGCATGTTCGCTCATCTCAAAAAGAACCAGCTTTTTGGGGCGAAAGGTCAGCACCTGACGACAAAGTTCTGATCCGATGGAGCCTCCGGCCCCCGTGATCATAACAGTGCGCCCCGCATATGCAGCGGCACCGCCCGGCAATTCTTCGTCCAATGCAGCCCGTCCTAGGAACTGCCCGGGGATAACGGGCCGCAATTGTTCAACAATGGTCGAACCCTGCGCCATCTGCGCAAAAGATGGGAGGGTCTCAACACCCAACCCCATGTTTTCTAAACGTCGCGAAAGTTGGATCATCCGCGGTCTGCTCATCTGTGGCATCGCAATCAATACGCGTTCAACGCGGCGGGTGCGGATCAGATGGCTAATCTTTTTGGGCGAATGCACGCGCAGGCCCTGCACCATTGATCCATGTAAACTCTTGTTGTCGTCTATATACCCGACCGGAAAAATCGTCTCATCGGTCCGCAAAGCTGCCGCCAATTGCCGGCCAGTTGACCCTGCCCCGTAAACAAGAACGCGCATCTGCGACGTTCCCCGTCGATGGACCGCCAAAAGCAGCTGTAGCAAAATGACACGGAACGCCACTGCCCCAAGAAAATAGATCATCGTAAAGTTCAAAAACACCGATAGCGGCGTCCCGTACTTTGCCAACTGATCCAAAATCACGGCAGACAGGCCCAAAAGAAGCGTCTGCAGCGCCGTCAGCATCATTGCGCGGGTTTCATAGGCTTTTAGCTGGATACGATAGGTATTGGTCACAATCGCGAGCAATGCGGCAATCCCCATCAACAGCGGCAAAGCCAATTTATTTACAAGTGGAAAGTCCAGAACCGCCAAGCTGTTATGATGCAGCGCAAATGCCGCCATCAACGCGATCGGTGCAAGAACCACATCGATTGTCAAAAGGAACGCCCATTTGGCTTGCCTAGGAATCGTTGTGACAAAGTCGTACATGCTGCTCACCGTACTGGCTAAATGTCATTAAGCTCTTTACTGGCCTCGTGCGGAACAAATAGGCGGTTTTTCGTGAAAGATGAAGCGCAATCTATCCGTTACTTCGAACCGGTGAACACCCGCACAATAGTACGCCACAGCAAAACTGCATCAAAGCATACAGACCGATGTTCCAAGTAGATCAGATCAAGTCTGGCCTTCACCGGGATACACCGCCGACGATAGACATCATCAGTAGCCTGCGCCGAAGTGCAATCTCGCAAAAGCTCCGCTTCACGCGCATGAAAAACAAGGGTGGCTAGTCCAGTGATCCCGGGTCTTGCTTTCAGGACCTCATTGTAAAGGCCTGGATAGGCATCGACGTAGACACGCAGTGGCGGACGCGGTCCGACAAAGCTCATGTCGCCCGTTAGCACATTCCAGATTTGTGGCACCTCATCCAGACGCGTTTTGCGTAACACTTTATGTATACGTCCGATCCGATCATCCTTGTCACCGCCCGTCACACCACCATTCTCATCACTGGGCCGCATCGTGCGCAATTTGATCAGTCGAAACGGCAAACCAGGTGCCTTCATCCGTTCAGAAACATAGAATATTGGCCGTCCCTCCACCGCCAACAAAAGAAGACACAAAAGGGCAAGGGGCACGGCCAGCAAGCAGGCAAGCACAGCCGCTAAGGCTATATCAAATATACGTTTTGTCGGTATCATCGCAAAACCCCGCAAGCGCGTGCCTGTGCGATTAAGTCTTCGGAATTGGCTGGCATTACATCAACAAGCGACGTCAATAGCGCAACGTCGAGCTCCAATTTTGGTACTGCTGTCTCGGGCGCAACCTTCCAATACCAATCGGCCCCTGCCGCCTCTAACAGGCTCTGCATGGACACAAGTCCGGGCTGGGCAACGTTGATGACCTTGGGCCGCTCAGCAAGCCTGAGCAGGCCGGTGAACACGCCCGCCAAAGTCCGCAAACCAATCATGGATCGTATCGGCCCTGAGCCATCGCTAAATTGATCCAACGCAACCGGCCCATTGCGAAGATTTTTGATTAGCATATCAGCACCCACCACGTTCCCGATGCGCAGACAAGTTACGTTGTCGCGATCTGCGACGCTCTGCTCAACCGCCAACTTGGCTTCCCCATAGAGGGAGTTTGGTCGGCATGGGGAGTTTTCGGACAAAGACCCTGCTTGCACCCCATAGACCGCTTGCGACGACGCCACCAGAACAGGAACACCAAGGCTGGCGCCTATTTCACAGGCCGCTTTAGCCAATGCGACCTGTGTTCTTTTTGCATCACCTACCGTTCCAACCAGCGAAATGACAGCGCTGCAACTCAACTTTGGGGGCGCGTCATTCAAGATATCCCAGTGCAAAAACCCTTCTTTTGGATGTCGAGACTGCCAAGTCGGTGAAGATTCAAACAGATCCGCAGCCCCAAATCGCAACATTCCTCCAATTTGGCCTGTTGCCCCTAATATCAAAGGTCCTGATGTCATTGAGCATCTTTAGCGGCTAGAGAACGCTCGCGGAAGGCCCAAAAAATCAACAAAAACAAGGCAATTGACGTTAAAGTAATCCTTCGACGAGAAAATGGCCGTCCCATAAGGAACGGCCAAACTCATCACACCACGATTAAGGGCCAAACTCACACACACAAACGCTCGACCCTTGCTTTCATCTACTACTGAAAACCACCTAATTAAGCTAGCATTAACTAGCATTAATTTCTCTTAAGTGTTCACTCCGCAGGAAATGCCGGTGTGGCTTCAGATCGTACCGCGCTTTCAGATCGACGTGTTGCATTACTCCGTTTTGCGTAGTCTGAGTCCCACTCCAACAGGCGATGGCAAGATTCCAAATGTCGTGCAGGAATTTGTGGAAACAGGTGATGCACAAGGTGAAAGCAATCTGAGCGGGGAAACAAAAGCCAACGAACCAACCCAGGAGCAACAATGTTACGCGACGCATCCAGCTCATCCTCCGATGCGACAAGCCCCGCGTGATCCATACAATCCGTCCAGTAATTCAAGGCCGAATAGATCAACAGGAATGGCACAAAGACCATGACAAGCGCAGTCACAGGTTGAAACGCCAGCAACGCAAAGGCCGACACGATCAGCGCATACTTCATCACCATGAACACTTTGCCGTCTTTGTCTGACAGGTTTGCTCCCAAGTAATACGGCAGGTGACGCCCGATTAAAGGTGTCACAATGTGACGCGCAAGTGTTTTTGGCGTCAGCGGATCATGCAATCGCAAATCCTCTATGCCTTGAAGATCCATATCATGTTCATAGTCGCCAAGATGCTTATGATGCGTCAAATGCTCATCCCGGTAGTCGGTAAAACAGCTCAGAACAGCAGACGCGCAAACGCTGCCCAGCAGTTTATTTTCCGCGCGGTCCTCCACGAACGAGGCATGGCTACATTCATGAACGATATTATTAAGGCCGCGGCAACGCGTTGCGACGAAAACCATCAAAAAGGCGATCAGCGCATAGCTTGCAGTCCCGTCCGCGTAGTGAATTGCAACGTGTCCCGCTATGATGGCGAACAGCATTTGCAGCAGATATGATGCTACAATTATGCGGCCTTCCCAACGTGCGTAACGCGTTAGTCCAGAGAATTTGCGCATGTAGCGCGATCGAAGTGTGTGTCCTGACATATCAGCCCCCCAGCTAATGACGAAGCCCACACTACAACTTTGCAATTGACCTTTAAAAATGAGTATTGCTAATATGCCATTAGATCATGTGATCTTAAGATAAGGCGTGATAATATCGCATTCGGAAACAATGTGCATCAAATGTGGTTTTCTTATACTATATTCGAACAACTACTATTAATATATAAGCTGGACTTATGAAACGGATGGGAAAAAAATGATCGACTTTGACTATGTTGCACTGAATGCGCTCGCCGCTGTGGTGCGTGAAGGATCATTTGAGGCGGCTGCGCGCACATTGAATGTGACTCAATCCGCTGTAAGCCAGCGAATCAAGCATCTCGAAGAACGTACCGGGGCCATATTAATTGTTCGTGGACGGCCTTGCGTCCCCACCGATTTGGGCCTTCAATTATGTCGCCACATCGACCACGTTTTACTGCTTGAACATGAAATAAAAAAGAACATGGATGACGGTTCTGGCGACACCAACAAAGCCGCCGTTCTGCGCATAGTCGTCAACAACGATAGCCTCGCAACATGGTTCCCCTCTGTCGTGCGCCGCGCTCAAAAAGAGATTAATGCCCATCTAGAAATCCTATCCGATGATCAGGAACATTCCGCTGAACATTTGAAATCTGGCGAAGCCTTTGCTGCCCTGACGGCAACCGAGCAGAACGTGCAAGGCTTTAAGCAAATCGCGCTTGGTCAAATGGAATACACCGCAACTGCCTCCAAAGAATATCACAACCGCGAACTGAAAGATGGCGTCACCCTCGAAACACTGAGCCATGCGCCAGCCCTCGTCTTTGATCGCAAAGACCAGCTTCCTCACCAATGGCTGACGCGTGCCTTCGGCGAAGCCACTGACCTCAACTATTGCATGATGCCATCTTATGAGGGGTACTTGTCCTGCATCAGTAACGGTACAGGTTGGGGAATGATGCCGACTGTCACAATCGAACGGCAACTGAAGTCTGGGCAATTGGTCGAATTGGTGCCCAATACACGCATCAACGTGCCGCTCTACTGGCATTCCAGTAATCAAGGCGCTGATGTCTTCCGTAAGCTGGCCGAAATCGTCACAGATGAGGCCAAGAAAAGCTTGGCTCCTCGCGCATAGTTAAAGAGAAAGCGATCAGTCAGTAACCGCTTGCGGCCGTTTCAGGATATTGCGCAAGAACATTGGCGCGACAAATCCTACAATCGCGGCTAGCCAAAGCCCTACGGCAATTGGACTTGAAAACAGGTAGGCTACATTGCCGTCTGACAAGGTCATGGCGCGCCGCAGCGCATCCTCCATGTTCCCGCCCAAAAGAATGCCAAGGATCACTGGCACTGTGGGCACATCAAGCTTGCGCAGGAAATATCCCAAAACACCAAAACCGATCAGCATTAGCAGGTCAAAATAGCTCCCCGTCAGCGAATAAATACCGGTGAACGAAATTAAAGTCACACCGGGTAGCAATATCCAAGCGGGCACCGTCAAGATTTTCACGAAAATCTTCACCATTGGCACATTCATGATCAGCAGTACCACGTTAGCGATCAAAAGGGATGCAATCAGCCCCCAAACCACATCCGGGTTATCCCGAAACAGCGTCGGCCCCGGCGTTATGTTCAACGTCATCAACAGCGCCAGCAAAACCGCTGTGGTCCCCGACCCCGGCACACCCAGCGTCAACATCGGAACCAAAGCACCGCCAGCAGCGGCGTTGTTACCAGCCTCAGGCGCGGCAACGCCTTTTGGAACACCAGTTCCAAACCCACCCTTTTCACCGGCGATAGATTTCTCCGACATATAGGCAAGGAACGACCCAAGCGAAGCCCCCGCTCCCGGCAGCACCCCGGCAATGAACCCAACAACAGACGCGCGCAGCATCGTCCATGAGGTTTGCTTGATGTATCGCCAAGGGATCGTCACCTTCTCAAGGATCACACCGATCGATGAACCCTTACCGTGGCTTTCGATGAAAAAGAACAGCTCAGCAATCGCGAACAGGCCAACAATAGCGACAAGGAAATCAACGCCATCATAAAGGTGCAGATTGCCTCCCGTCAGACGCGGCAGACCAGAGGATGAATCCACGCCAATCATCGCAATACCAAGGCCAATACACGCGGCAATCGCCGACTTTGCTTGGTTACTGGACGCTATTCCGCCCAACGTACAGAACGCGAGCAGATACAGGGCAAAATACTCCGCAGGACCAAACAGAAATGCCACACGCGCCAGCACCGGGGCCAATAGGATCAACCCAATAGTCGCGAACAAGGCCCCAACAAAAGAGGCAACGCCAGACAAAACCAGCGCATTGCCAGCCTCACCTCGTTTGGCCATGGGGTAGCCATCCAAGGTCGTCATCAAAGCAGGTTCATCGCCCGGAATGTTCAGCAGAATCGAACTGATCCGCCCACCATACATCGCGCCGTAGTAGACAGAAGTCATCAGAACGAGGGCCGAGGTCGCATCAAGTCCAAGTGCGAATGAGATCGGGATCAAGATCGCCACACCGTTTGACGGGCCAAGCCCCGGAAGCGCGCCAATAATCGTGCCGATAAAACAACCGATCACAGCCAACATTAACGTATAAGGTGACAGCGCAACCGAAAATCCCAGTGCAAGATTGGCAAGGGTTTCCATCAATCAGTGCCCCACAAATGGAATAAGAATACTAATCGCGTCCCACAACTTTTGCGGTGTCGGAATACGATAGGCCACGATATTGCCCAGCATGAGCACAAATTTAAAAACGACGAATAAAAGGGCCGATAACCCGATCCCCGCTAGAACAGCGTTCCGCGCGTTGGGCATGATCTGATAGCTTAGGATCGCTGCTGTAATCGCCGTGGGCAGGATAAAACCCAAAGGCGTAATCATCACCGCATAGACGGCCAAGACAATAACCGCGACGACCAAATTACCCCACGTGCGGCTCGCAGGCCAATCGGGGTCGGGGTCCGGCTTGAACACCAGCACCAGCGACGAAATGGCAGCAACAGCGCCAATCAAAACCGGGAAAAGCTTGGGCAGATACTCACCAGAAAACATGTTCGTCTGAATCTGAGTGGCAGCCGCGATGTACGCGACTGCCGTGATCAAGATTACCAGACCGAAAATACGGTCTGACGCCATTACTGGGTAACCCCCAGTTCAGCACTCATCGTTGCAATGCTGTCGACCAGGCCATCAACGTAAGACTGGAAATCACCGCCAACACGGGTGAACGGTGCAAGCCCATTATCCGCCATCGCCTGTGCCCATTCCGGGCTATCCGCCACTTGCTGCAATTTGCCTGCCCACTCTTCAAAGCGTGCGTCGCTAATGCCCTTTGGCACGTAAAGACCACGCCAGTTCACGGCCACCACAGGAAAGCCCTGCTCGGTCGCGGTTGGAATGTCTTCAAAGCCGGGAACGCGCTCGTCCGTCAGCACTGCGATCACACGGATGTCGCCATTGGCAAGGAAGGACACAACTTCGGACATGTCCCCTGTCATCGCTTGGGTAAATCCACCAACAGTCTGCGTGATTGCATCTGCGCCACCGTCAACCCCGATGTATTTGACGGATCCAATGTCGGTAAAGCCTGCTTCCTTCAGAACCATCAACGGCTTTAGGTGATCAAATCCACCAACAGCAGATCCACCTGCAAACGCGACAGAACCCGGATCAGCAAGGATCGCGTCGACCAGATCGTTCAGCGACTGGAATTCGCTATCAGCAGCAACCGCGATCACACCCGGATCAGCACCGATAGCACCAACAAAGCGAACCTCATCAGCTGTGCGGCCAGCATAGGCGTTTTGGGCCAGACGTGTTGTTGTCGCAGAAGACGCTGCAATGATCAGATCGGCGTCATCGCCGCGCTCATTAACGACAGTGTTATAGGCAAGGCCGCCACCGGCACCGGGCATGTTTGTAACCTGCACGGGCTTATCAACCGCACCGATATCAAACAGAATCTTTCCGATCTGGCGACAGGTGAAATCCCAGCCACCGCCGGGGTTTGCAGGTGCGATACATTCAGCAGCACTGGCTGCAGTGGTCATCGCGCCGGTTGCGGAAAATGCAACAACTGCACCCGTTACAACCGCCTTCATAAAACGATGTTTCATTAGTTTCCTCCCTATGATCCCGGCGCACTAATGCGCGCCTAAGTGGTTTACTCCTCCAGCAAACTAGAGGAAGCTTGACCACATCAGAATGAAAAATCAAGGCGCATTACTTTGCGGTCCTGTACTCAGCCACCTTCATCAAGGAGAGTCCAATGACGCGCGTACTAATTCCTTCAGGCGCTCTCGGGCTTGGCTTTGATCACGATGCCCTGATGAAAGGTGTTGCCAACAAACCTGACATCATTGCCATTGATGGCGGTTCAACCGACAGCGGCCCTGCGTATTTGGGGCAAGGGGTGTCCAAATATTCATCCGCATCGACCAAGGTGGAATGGCGCGATCTCTTGCTTGCACGTGAAAAGGCCGGTGTGCCTTTGGTCATTGGCACGGCAGGCACCTGCGGCAGCGATCAAACGGTGGATTGGCTGTTTGACTTGACCCAACAGATCGCAAAAGAAGACGGCCTGAAACTCACAGTCGCGCTACTTTACTCTGGGCAAACGCCGGACGTCATGGCAAGCGCTATTGAAAGTGGCGCGCTCCAACCGCTCCCCGCCGCGCCTGAATTGACAATAGAGATCATTCAAAGCTGCACCAATATTGTTGCCCTCGCCGGAGCCGAACAAATCCAAAAGGCCATCACAACCGGTGCAGACGTGATTATCGCAGGGCGGGCAACCGATACAGCAACCATCGCGGCCCTTCCGCTGATGCGCGGTGACCATCCGGGTGCCGCATGGCACGGGGCCAAAGTTGGCGAATGCGGTGCCATTGCGACAAGCCAACCCAACACTGGGGTGATCCAAATTGATTTCGACGACACAGGGTTCACCATTCTACCCTTAGCAGACGACACCTATGCGACCCCAAACAGCGTATCTGCGCACATGCTTTATGAAAACTCCGACCCATTTCTTCTATATGAACCCGGCGGGCATCTGGACGTCACCCATGCGACCTACACAGCGCTTGATGAACGCACCGTCCGCGTCGAAGGATCAATCTGGGTGCCGGGGCCCTACACCGTAAAATTAGAGGGCGCGCGAATTGCAGGCTATCAAAGCGTCAGCATCGCAATGCTACGCGAACGCAGATACGTCGAGAACGTTCAAACATGGGCAAACGATATCAAGGTCAAGTGCCACGCCAAAGCGAGCCAACGTTTGGGCCTCTCTGCATCTGATTTTCAGATCGACCTGCGACTGATTGGCGTCAACGCAGTACTAGGTAACATGGAAACACAAACCTCAACCCCGCACGAGGTTGGGGTCATGGGCGTTATCACCGCACCAACAGAAGCCCTCGCACAAGAAATAAACAAAATGCTGAACCCCTACCTATTGCATCATCCCCTGACGGAGGAAGAACCGATGCCCACCTTCGCCTTTCCGTTCTCTCCACCAGAGATGTCGCGCGGCGCAATCTATGAATTTTGCATGCACCACATTCTAACGCTCAACGATCCAATGGACGCGTTTCGACTTGAGGTGCGGAAGCTTGCAAATGTCTGAGCTTGGGGACCTCGCCGAAAAAGTCCGATCAAAAAACGCCGGGCCATTCTGGCTGACCATCGACATTTTCTGCGGGTCACCAGATCGCTTTGCCCATATCGCACTTCATTTGAACAATGACTATATCGCGCGACGACTTGCCGTCTCGGTAACTGACATAAAGCGATTCGATATT
The DNA here is from genome assembly GCA_937922155.1 of uncultured Paracoccaceae bacterium. Classification (GTDB taxonomy): domain Bacteria; phylum Pseudomonadota; class Alphaproteobacteria; order Rhodobacterales; family Rhodobacteraceae; genus Cognatiyoonia. The sequence continues at coordinate 16,589 of CAKZVL010000003.1, forward strand.
CCCGACCTAAACGTCATCAAAATTTCGCTGCCTAGGCCGAGCATCCAAGGCACGCGCAATGATCGTGACATGCACGGCGCACAATGGGCAAACATTCTGGCTGAAATGGAAATGCCCGACATGGGTTAGAGCCATCAGCGTCCTAAAGATCAGTCCACGCCGCATCGTCATTGGATGAACGCTGGCACGCATCGACAAAGCTCACGCCATCCAAACCTTCCTGCAAGCCGACGATGGCGCTCCCATCGATATCCTGACCCATCATAACAGCGGCCGCCTCCCGATAAAGCGTCGCAAACGCCTCCAGATATCCTTCAGGATGACCCGCAGGGATCCGACTGACCGCCGCAGCCGCAGGATGCGCCGCAGCGCCACCTCGTGTGATCAATTGCGGGGCTTCACCCGCCTTGGTAAACCACAATTGATTAGGCTGTTCCTGTGCCCATTTGATTGATGCTTTGCTTCCGTAGACGGCCAAGGTCAAATTATTCTCATTCCCAATGGCGACCTGACTGGCCCAAATATAACCGCAAGCGCCACTTTCAAACTGCAACCGCACACGGGCATCATCATCAACTAAGCGGCCTTTTACATGGGACGACAAATGTGCCCGGACAGACTTCGCTCGCGATCCTAGGACAAAACAGGATAGGTTATGGGCATGGGTGCCAATGTCGCCAATCGCGCCACCGCCCGCTTGGGCGGGATCGGTGCGCCACTTTGCCTGCTTATTGTCCGGCGCAGGGGCATCACTCAGCCAGTCTTGCAGATAATTCGCCTCCACCATGCGCACATCTCCCAATGCGCCTTCCGCCACCATCTGCCGTGCTTGGCGTATCATTGGATATCCCGTGTAGTTATGGGTCAAAAAGAAATGGCCATTTGATGCGTCTGCTGCAGCGATCAGGCTTTCGGCCTGCGCCAAGGTCGCAGTCATCGGCTTGTCGCATATAACCGAAATATCTTCGGCCAAGAACGCTTCGGCAATGGCGCCATGCAGATGGTTGGGCGTCACGATAGACACCACATCAATCCCATCATCGCGGGCGGCTTCGACTTTGGCCATTTCGCGAAAATCAGCATAAGACCGTTCCGGGTCAACACCCAACTCAGCGGCAGAGGCATGCGCGCGCGCAGCATCAGACGCAAACGCACCCGCGACTAAATCATAACAACCGTCAAGCCGCGCTGCGATCCGGTGCACGCCCCCGATAAATGCGCCCTGACCACCGCCCACCATGCCAAGCCGAAGTTTTCTCACCTCAAAAACCCATCATCTTGTGCAAAGCAGCCGTATCTGAACTGCCACCCGCAAAATCATCAAACGCTTTGTCCGTACGACGAATGATGTGATCTGCAATAAAGGACGCGCCTTCCGCGGCACCTTGCTCTGGATGCTTAAGACAGCATTCCCATTCCAGCACGGCCCAGCCCTCAAACCCATATTGGGTCAGCTTAGAAAAAATGCCCCTGAAATCCACCTGACCATCGCCAAGCGACCGGAAACGCCCCGCCCGTTCCGTCCAATCGGCGTAGCCCGAATAGACTCCTTGCCGCCCATTTGGATTAAACTCTGCATCCTTTACGTGGAACGCGCTGATACGGTCATGATAGATGTCGATAAACGCCAAATAATCCAATTGCTGCAAAAGGAAGTGCGACGGATCATAGGTGATCCTACAACGCTCATGATTGTCCACCGCCGCCAAGAATCGTTCAAACGTTGTGCCATCAAACAGGTCTTCACCGGGGTGAATCTCAAATCCAAAATCGACCCCATGGGCGTCATAAACATCCAATATTGGTTTCCACCGACGCGCGAGTTCACCAAAGGCTTCCTCGATCAAACCCGCCGGGCGCTGTGGCCACGGATACAGATAAGGGAAAGCAAGTGAGCCGGAAAAACCAACCGCCCCCGACAAACCTAAATGCTGGGATGCCTTGGCCACCTTCGTGACCTGATCAACGGCCCATACCTGACGGTCCGCGGGCCTCTGATGCAACGCTTCCGGGGCAAAGGCATCAAATGCGGCATCATAGGCTGGATGCACCGCAACAAGCTGGCCTTGCAAATGACAAGACAGCTCAGTGATCGCAACGCCATGTTCACCGCAAACGCCCGCTATTTCATCGCAATAGGTTTTACTCTCCGCCGCTTTGTCTAGATCAATGACCCGCGCATCCCATGACGGAAGTTGCACGCCCTTATACCCCAAATCGGCCGCCCATTTCACAATCGAAGACAGCGAATTAAACGGCGTTTCATCCCCCATAAATTGGGCAAGGAAAATGGCAGGGCCTTTAATGGAACTCATTGTTTAACTCTCCGTCTTTCAGGGTCACGTCAGAAGCATGCGGGCTTGATCAGGCAATAAAACGTCAGGACGCTCGCAAGTCGTTGTCATTGTCATAACTTGACCAGACTCCCCCGCTTCTAAGATGGCCGTCATAACCTCAACAACATGGGTCGCATAGGCGTCGTTACATCGATGCTGGTGACCAGCCGCAATGGACAAGGCCATATCGGCCAAACCAGCACCACGATAATTGGCACGCACCTCTTCAAAGTTCGGAACGCTAAACGGATGCTCCCAAGATTTTTCAACCGGCGCCGCACCCGGCGCCGTCACCGTCAACACGCCGCCAAAGAAGTTCGGGTCAGGGACGTTCATGGTCCCCTCTGTGCCATAAAGCTCCATGATGGGGTGGGTACTGGCGACAACATCCCAGCTGGCCAGCAAGGTAATGATCGCTCCGCTTTTAAACGACAACACCGCATGAATGGTTGTGGGCGTTTCAACCGATACGGTTTCACCATTACGCGGACCATTCGCGATTGTGCGCTCTTCCCGCGCCGCACCGGTAAAGCTTGTGACCTTTTCAACTGGCCCCAATAGCTGCACCAAATTGCAAATGTAATATGGCCCAAGATCAAGGATCGGACCCCCGCCTTTCTGGAAAAAGAAGTCCGGGTTGGGATGCCAGTCTTCCATCCCGCTGGACATAACCACGGCGGTGCCGGACATGACCTTACCGACCTCACCTGCATCGATCAGATTACGTGCCAACTGATGGCTGCCCCCCATAAACGTATCCGGGGCAGACCCAATGCGCAGACCCTTTGATCGTGCTATGTCACCCAGCTCCTGCGCCTCCGCGAGGCTCAGAACAAATGGCTTTTCGGAATAAACATGCTTGCCAGCCTGCAAAATGGCACGGGACACCTCAACATGCGCTGCCGGGACCGTGAGATTGATGATAAGATCAACATCATCAGCTGCCAACAACCCGTCAACCGTTTCAGCTCGCACGCCAAATTCCTTGGCCCGCGCAGTGGCGTTGTCCATGTTGATGTCCGCAACCGCGACAATCGTGTACCCCTTAAACGTTGGGGCAAGCTTCAAATAAGCCGCCGAAATATTTCCGCATCCAATGATGCCAACGCCCAATTCCTTAGTCATACGTCTTCTCCCAAAGCGTGGTGAACGCCGCAGCAGACGTGCGGGCATAGGCTATGGGATCGCTCGGCTTATCATGTTCCAGCGCATAGATCAGATCCGCAGACGCGCTGCGGCACGCCTGCAAGAGCGCGGCCCAGTCCATTGTACCCGCGCCAAGATCTGCCCAACCATCTTCGTCCACGTTGGTGCCATCGGCCGCAATGTCTTTGACATGGATGCACGACAAACGACTGCCGTACATTTTTACATATTCCATTGGATCACGGCGCCCACGCACAATCCACGCTAGATCCGCTTCCCATGTCATATCCGGTGCCTTACCCAATAGAATGTCCATCGGCGTGCTGCCATCCGCAAGGGCAACGAATTCAAAATCATGGTTGTGCCAGCCAAAGGAAATACCCTCAGCCGCATATAGCTTTGCAGCCGCGTTCAACCGCGCAGCCAGTTCTTCGTAGCCCTTGGCCGTTGTGGGTCGATCCTTTTCATCAAGGTACGGGGCAAAAACGCGCGACATGCCCATGGTTTTCACAATAGCCATCGTTGCTGCAAAATCAGCCTCAATATCAGCCAAAGCCATATGACCCGTCGGCATGGCGATCCCATTCGCATCCATCGCTGCACGGTAGGCAGCAGGGTCTGCGTAAACGCCACCATACCCTTCGACATGGCGAATTCCCATTGCGGGCAGTTCAGCCAAAAGGGCGATTTGATCGGCGTGTTCCCGCATTGAATATAGCTGAAGTGCAAGCGTCATGTTGTTTTCCCTAAGTTAGAGACGGATCTCAGTTGTTTTGTCGAATAGATGCAGCCGCGCTGCGTCAAACCCAATTGCCAGTGTTTCGCCCGACTTCAGGCCAGATTGCCCCGCCGTGCGCACACGAACAGACTGGCCTGCGAAGTTGACCCAAACCAATGTGTCAGACCCCATCGGTTCCACGATATCAATCTCGGCCGTACCGGAATAAGTCGCGCCCTTCGCGGCCTCGCCTGTCAGAATATGCTCAGGACGAATACCCAGCCATGCCGCCCCATTGGTCTGCGCGTCTGCGGCAAATTCATACCCTGTCACATCGACACTAAACCCATCACAATTGAACACTTTTCCGTCCAACTGCCCGGTAAACAAATTCATCGCAGGCGACCCAATAAAATCCGCCACGTACTTGTTGCACGGCTTGGCATAAATGACCTCAGGCGTATCCAGCTGCATGATCATCCCGTCTTTCATGATCGAAATACGGTCCGCCAGCGTCATCGCCTCAACCTGATCATGGGTCACATAGATCATTGTGTTCTTTAACTGCTGATGCAGACGCTTTAGCTCAACCCGCAAATCGGTGCGCAGCTTTGCATCCAAGTTTGATAACGGTTCATCAAACAAGAACACATCCACATCCCGCACCAGCGCACGGCCAATCGCAACGCGCTGCCGCTGTCCACCAGACAAGGCGCCGGGTTTACGGTCTAGCAAGGGTGCAATCTGCAAAATCTCTGCGGCGCGATCGACGCGTTTCTTGATTTCGTCTTTCGGGACCTTCGCGTTCTTTAGACCGAACATCAGGTTCCCGCGCACCGTCATCTGCGGGTAAAGCGCATAGGATTGAAACACCATTCCGATCCCACGATCAGATGGCTCAGCCCAAGTGACATTGCGACCCTTGATAAAGATCTGCCCATCTGTGACGTCCAATAGCCCAGCAATGCAGTTCAACAGTGTCGATTTTCCGCAACCCGATGATCCAAGCAAGACCAAAAATTCGCCTTCTTGGATGTCGATGTTCAGATCCTTCAAAACTTTGACCGCACCAAAGTTCAAATCCAGGTTTTTGATTTCTACTGAGTTTACCATAAGATCAGCCTTTGACTGCGCCCGCGGCAATGCCGCGCACAAAAAGTTTGCCAGAGGCAAAGTAAATGATGAGTGGGACCAAACCGGTCAGCAACGTTGCCGCCATGTTGACGTTATATTCCTTAACGCCCTGAACCGAATTGACGATGTTATTCAGCTGCACCGTCATCGGATAGGTCGCAGGCTTGGTATAGATTACGCCGAACAAGAAATCGTTCCAAATCCCAGTAACCTGCAAAATAACCGCAACCACAAAAATTGGCAGCGCCATCGGCAACATGATCTGGAAATAAATCTGCCAAAAACCGGCGCCATCCACACGGGCCGCTTTAAACAGCTCTTCCGGGATGGAAGCGAAGTAATTTCGAAACAAAAGCGTCAAAATCGGCATGCCAAAGATCGTGTGGACCAACACCAACCCACCGATCGACCCCATCAATCCCAGTTCACGCAGCAGGATCACAATGGGATAAAGCATAGTCTGATAAGGTATAAAGGCGCCAATAATCAGGATCGTGAAAAACACCTCAGACCCTTTGAACTTCCAATTCGACAAGGCATAGCCGTTCACCGATGCGATCGCGATAGACAGCACAATGGAAGGGATCAGAATACGAACCGAATTGCCAAATCCGCGCGACAGTCCATCGCAGTTGATGCCCGTACAGGCCTGCGACCACGCCTTCACCCAAGGTTCAAACGTAACCTCCAAAGGCGGGCCAAATACATTGCCCATACGAATTTCCGGCATACCCTTCAGCGAGGTAACGATCATGACATACAGCGGCAAAAGGTAGTACACCGAAACCAAGATCAATGTGCCGTAAAGGAATATGTTGCCGCGCGAAAACGCTTTCTTCGGCTTTGGTCCGCGTGGACCTGCCGCCATGTTAGTTGTCACATCAGCCACGCTTGCGCCCTCCAAATTCGAGATAGGCCCAAGGGATCAAGATCACCACAACAGAGCAAAGCATCATCGTAGACGCCGCAAAGCCTTGCCCAAGATTTTGGGCGCGGAACATCAACTCGATCACATACTTTGCCGGTACTTCTGACGATAGCCCTGGCCCACCGCCGGTCTGGGCAACGACCAGATCATAAAGCTTGATGATACCCGACGCGATCAACACAAGCGCTGTGACAAACACAGGCCGCATCATGGGAATGATCACAACCAGATAAGTCTTGATCGTTCCGATCCCATCAACCTTAGCCGCTTTCCATATGTCTTCATCAATGCCGCGCAATCCCGCCAGCATAATGCACATGATCAAACCTGATCCTTGCCAAATCCCGGCAATCAGCAGCCCAAAAATCACAATATCTGGATTGTTGAGCGGATCAAAATTAAACGACCCCCACCCCCAGCTACGAACAAGGCTCTGAAGACCAAAATCGGGATTCAAAATCCACTGCCAAGCGAGCCCCGTCACAACGAAAGACAGCGCAAACGGATAAAGAAAAATAGTCCGAAAAGCGCTCTCGAACCTGATCTTGCGATCAAGGCAGGCCGCAAGAGTAAAGCCGATCACGAGGGTCAGGATCATGGAACAAAAGCCATAGATCGCAAGGTTCTTGATCGAAATAATCCAGCGATCAGAAGACCAAAGCCGTTCATACTGATCAAAACCAACCCAATTCGTTTTGGGTAACATGCGCGATCCGGTGAACGAATAGACAACCGTCCAGAGTGTTCCGCCAACAAAAACCACCAGCGCCGTCAAGATCATGGGGATCGAGGCAAGCTTGGCCATCTTGTTCTTAAACAACCGACTTGGCCGCTTGACAGATTGAGACGTAGGGTCCGAGACCACGGTCATCGTGTCGGCTCCAAATTAGGAAAATCTATAGGCGTAAGTGGCCCGGCAGCGCATTACTGCCGAGCCTGTCCGTGAGGGGACGTTTAGTCAGCAGCTTCGATGATGTCAGCGTATCGAGCTTGCGCTTCTGCTGCTGTCATATCACCTGCCCAGAACTGTGCTTGCAGATCTTCAAGCTGCAACTGAGTGTCCTGCGAAAAGGTAATGTCTGCAGACGGCAACACACCGCCATCAGCAAGGATGCCAAGACCCTTTTGCATGCAGCCGTTTGCAGACGACATGTCAATGTCACCCCGCACAGGCAAAGATCCCTTTGCAAGGTTAAAGGAAACTTGAACCTCAGGCGAAATCAACAACGCTGCCAGCTCTTTCTGCGCCGCAGTGATTTCTGGGTCATCGTTGACAGGGAAATAGAACGCATCGCCACCTGTATCCAGAACAGGGTTCAAGCCAAGACCCGGCAGGCAAGAATAATCTTCGCCTTCCACTTGCTCTGCAACAGAAAATTCGCCCTGCGCCCAATCACCCATAATCTGCGCACCGGCCGTACCAGTGATAACCATGTTTGTGGCTTGGTTCCAATCTTGGACATTGGATTCAGCTGCAAACGCACGTGCCGCTGCAACTGCTTCAAAGGCAGCGGTGTATTCAGGGCCGCGTGCAACATCAGCGTTCTTGTCGATGTTAACAGCGTTCCATGCCTCTTGACCCGCAACCGCAAGGGTGATCGCACCGAATGCGATGTTCTGCTGCCAACCTTGCTGACCCATGGCCAACGGCAACGTACCCGCCGCTTGCAGATCATCAGCGGTTTCTACAAATTCATACCAATCGGTCGGAACATCAAGGCCCGCTTTTTGATAAGCATCATGTGACAACCAAATCCACTGAGCAGAGTGAATATTGACGGGAACACAGAAAATCTTGCCGTCCAATGTACAGGCGTCCAGCAATGATGATGGGTTCACAATATCAGCCCAGCCACCCGCTTCAGCAACGTCTGTCAGATCAAGCAATAGACCCGCTTCAATCAGCTCCTCGGCCTGACGACCGTGGTTGAGCTGAGTAGCCGCCATTGGGTCACCGCCAAGGATGCGTGAAATAATGATAGGGCGGGCCGTCCCGCCAGAGCCTGCAATCGCGCCATCAACCCAAGTGTTGCCTGTCGCATTCCATGCTTCAGCAAACTTTGAAACGGCTGCCGCTTCACCGCCGGATGTCCACCAATGGGTGACCTCCAGTTCAACAGCATTCGCAGTGGACGCAGCCGTCATAGCCGTTCCGACCAACAAGGCCTTCATTACTTTAGACATCTTTTTCCTCCCAGAAAATGCGGATTCCCGCTAGTGATTTCGTGATTACGCCTTTATGCAATCGATTACATTCCAACTGGGATTGAATGTTATGTCAAGAAAATATGTAATTGATCAGACTACAAAGTAGGATACAGGACAACATGGGATCCAAATCCTCAACGCTCCAAGACGTTGCACGAGTTGCCGGGGTTTCGACCGCAACTGTTTCGCGTACCCTTTCCAATCCTGATGTCGTCTCCGAATCAACGCGGATTCGTGTTGCGCAAGCAGTCAAGGAAACGGATTACCGTATTAATCGTGCCGCACGCAGCCTGCGCACTCAACGCGCCCATTCGGTTTTGGTCCTCCTGCCTAATCTAGCCAACCCATTCTTTTCATCGATCCTAGAAGGAATATCACGCCACCTTTCTCCCAAAGGGTATTCAATGCTCATAGCGAGCACCAATCAGGTGCAAGCCAGTGGTGAGCGCCTCATCGACTATTTTGAAGATGCCCGTGCTGACGGCATGATAATTCTCGATGGCAGCTTGGATTCTCATCTCGTCGAGATTTTGGAAAACGCACCGCAGTCCAATCGTATCATTTTCGCCTGTGAATGGATCGATAACACCAGCTTTCCCGTGGTTCGTTGCGAAAATAAGCAAGGCACGCGCATCGCTGTGAACCATCTCTATGATCTTGGGCACCGCAAAATCGCGCATGTCACAGGGCCAGACGGAAACGTCCTAAGCCATAGACGCAAGTCCGCCTTTATCGAAGAAACTTCCGCTCTAAACCTTGACCTGAAACCGGAATGGGTCATCGACGGTGATTTCTCTCTCGCCGCTGGATGCCAGGCCGCGCAACGCTGGATCGCTCTCACTGATCGCCCAACAGCCGTCTTCTGCGCCTCTGATCAACTTGCGCTCGGATTCATGGCAGAATTGTCCCGCCACAACTTTACAGTGCCTGACGACGTATCTGTCATGGGTTTTGACGACCTTGACCTCGCGGAACAATATATCCCGCCCCTGACCTCCATTAAACAAGACCGCCTGATGATTGGTGAAGCAGCAGCCAAAATGCTGATGGAACGGATTGCCGCTCCTCACGCGAAACACAGTAACGATGGCGCTGTAATTCCAGTGTCATTGATCGCCCGTGCCAGCACGGCACAGCTTAGATCTGCTGCCTGAACTTTCACAATCGCCTAAGTTTGGCCAAACCCGGTACCACCAAAAATCTGGATTTTGACCAACAGGTTTGCTGCGATTCGACCCATTCATGACAAGAAATCGCCACTGCAAATGTTACAGAATTATCTATTCTTATGACAAATTAGAATCTGTTTAAGGAATGTGACGCCCAAAGACACAATTGACCCCTGCTAAATAGGGCGATCCGCATTTCATGGCAGAAACTTGTCATTATGCCCCAATTTGAAACGTATCGTTTCCAAGTCTAGGGGTGATCTCTGCCCGAGTTGCTGAATAGTGAGGGCACACACACAAACGGCGGCACACACACTTATGACACATACACACCTCACATTGAGCCGGATGAAAAGCTTGGCCTCCTACCTTGGATCGCCACGCGCTACTTCACTCACACACTCCGGTTTCTTGCCAACGACAGTCATTGCAACTCCAGATGGCTGGCGGTCCGCATCCAGCATTCTGCCGGGCGACTTGGTTTCGCCGCCCGGCGGAATAGCTGTGCGCGTTCACGACGTACAGATGACTAGTATCGACCCCTACGAAAGCGATGCCGAACCTATCTATATTCCCAGTTATGCTTTGGGCAACCTGACGGACATGACGGTCCTACCGGATCAAGTGTTCAAACTGTCAAAAAACATATTGGGCGTACAACACACCACTCACAACGGACAGGTCAAAGCACGCAATCTCATCGGTCTCAATGGTATCCGCACCTGCGACACAGATGATATGCCAACAGCCATCACTTTGACCTTCGAAAGAGAGACCGTAATCTGTTGCGCACACGGCAGCTTTGCGGTCTGCAGCCAGACACAAAACACTCACACAAACGAATTTGGGCCCCTCCTCACTGCCTAAACAAGAACAAGAGCAGACACACACAGAAAACCAGTTAACGCAGGTTGACGAAAAAACACACAAAACCCCAGTATAAGGTGTCCGCATGTTGCGGGCACCTTATCTGGTTTTAGGGTCGCGAATTATCCGATGATCGCGTTTAATGTGGCGGACGGGCGCATCACTGCCGCCGTCTTCACTTCATCCGTTAAATAGTACCCACCAAGGTCCACAGGCTGACCACTGGCCGCCTTGATCTCTGACACAATCGTATCCGCCTTTGATGCCAATTCAGCCGCAACAGGTGCAAAAGCCGTGGCAAGTGCGCTGTCATCAGACTGCGCCGCCAGCGCCTCGGCCCAATACAGCGCAAAGTGGAAATGGCTGGTACGATTATCATCCTGGCCAACTTTGCGTCCCGGTGATTTGCCCATCGACAACAGTTTTTCAGTGGCCGCGTCCACAGCATCGCCCAACACCTTACCTTTAGCCCCACCCGCAAATCGCAAGCTTTCGCCAAGAGCGCAGAATTCACCCAGTGAATCCCAGCGTAAATGGTTTTCCTCAACCAGTTGTTCAACGTGCTTGGGCGCAGAGCCCCCTGCCCCCGTTTCAAACAATCCACCACCTTGCATCAATTTGACGACGGACAACATCTTGGCCGATGTGCCGACTTCCAGAATGGGGAACAGGTCGGTCAGATAGTCGCGCAGCACGTTGCCTGTGATGGCAATGCAGGTCGCGCCTGTGCGGATTTCTTCCATGCTGGCGCGGGTCGCCGGGATCGGCGCCATGATTTCGAACCTGTCCGTCAATCCCTTCGCCGCCAGCGCAGGGGTGACATATTTCAACAGCTCTGCGTCATGGGCGCGGGTCGTATCCAGCCAGAAAATCGCACGGCAATTTTCAGCCGCTTGACGTTCAATCGCCAGCTCAATCCAGTTTTCAATCGGAGCCTTGCGGGTGGACGCCATGCGCCAGATATCACCAGCAGCGACCTTATGGCTCATCAAGACCGTATCACCGTTCATGACACGCATCGTACCCGCCTCGGCGACTTCAAACGTGGTGGGGTGGGATCCGTATTCTTCGGCCTTTTGGGCCATCAAACCGACGTTCTGAACAGTGCCAGATGTGACAGGGTCAAGGGCACCGGTTTCTTTGAAATAATCAATGCTCGCCGAATAAACCCCGGCATAGGAACTATCGGGAATCACACAGGTTGTATCACCTTCATTGCCATCAGGGCCCCAACCCTTACCACCAGCACGGATGACAGCGGGCATAGACGCATCAATAATCACATCAGACGGGACATGCAGGTTGGTAATCCCCTTATCAGAATTCACCATATAAAGCGGCGGACGGCTGGCAAGCGTCTCTTCAATCTCTTTCAGGATCGCGGCACCGCCATCCATCTCTGCGATCTTGTCCAACATCGTGCCCAAACCGCCATTTGGGTTGATCCCTGCGGCCTCAAACGCGACGCCATGGGCCTCAAACACAGGGGCCAAATAACGACGCACACAATGGCCAAAGATAATCGGGTCTGACACTTTCATCATCGTCGCCTTCATGTGCAGCGAAAACAGCGTGCCTTCCTTTGCAACCTCCGCAATAACACCGTCGTAAAACGCGGTCAGGGCTTTGACAGACATAAAAGTGCAATCCACGATTGTGCCCGCAGGCATCGACAGCCCATCTTTCAACACGGTCACACCCGACCCGCCTTCGTGTTCAATGCGCAAAGTCGCCGCATCAGACAGCGTGACGGATTGTTCATTGGAACGGAAATCATCAGCGCCCATCGTGGCCACGCGGGTTTTGCTATCGCTCACCCACTTACCCATCCGGTGCGGGTTGGCGCGTGCAAATGCCTTAACGGCCGCAGGGGCACGACGATCAGAATTACCCTCGCGCAAGACAGGATTCACAGCTGATCCTTTGATCGCATCATACTTTGCACGGACAGCCTTTTCAGCAGCAGTTTGCGGGTCCTCAGGGTAATCGGGCAATGCAAACCCTTGCCCTTGCAATTCCTCGATGGCTTCAACCAACTGTGGGACCGATGCAGAAATGTTGGGCAGCTTGATAACGTTGGCATCAGCCGTTTTCACTAGCTCTCCCAATTCGGCCAAATCATCCGATTGCCGCTGATCGGCAGCTAAGTGATCAGAAAAGGCGGCGAGGATACGGCCAGCAAGCGAGATATCGCGGGTCTCTACATCCATGCCCGCTTCTGTCAGAAATCGACGAATAATCGGCAACAATGACGCAGCAGCAAGCTGCGGTGCTTCGTCGACTTTGGTATAAATGATTTTGGCCATGATCAGTCTCCATTCGCTATGCAAGAATCCGTTGAGGGCCACTTACCGCGATTGTATACCGTCGTCTACAATAGAACGATCAAAACTCGCGAACTCTGACACACCCGTGCATTCCAAATTTCTTACCGACCGGGCAACTCTTCCATACGCGTCAGTATATCAACGCCCAAGCCATTCCAGAAATGTAATAGATCGATAAAGATCCAATTCTCGGCGAGCTTGTCGTCGCGGCGTCGATAAATGTCGATCACGCGCATCTCGCCGCGCGTCTCACTTGCAGGCATCCCCATAAAGCCACCTGCATGCACCGCGGTAAAATTCGGCCAGCCAAAGAACCCGCCAAAATGGCCCTCGGCCATGCGACAAATATGGTTCGTCTTGGAACGGTCCTTAAACGCGGCACGAAAGGGGGCTGAATGCTGTTTCGCATATCTTTCGATTGTATATGTCGCACCGATCCCTGCAGGACCCCACCAAATCATGTCGTCATGCCACGTCCGCGCCAGTTCTTCTTCCAATGGAAGGCCAAGCGCCCAGGTACCAAGATCCCCGATCATTGCATTGATGGCAGCCAAGGTTGCTTCGCCTGCTGCGGCAGGCTGAACACCCCACAGCAAACCATCATGCGTCCTCGGCCCCGGTTGCACCAAATGGGCGGCAGTTTGCGGTGGAAACGGGTTTAGCCCGGCTTGCAACATCAGATGTGGGATGTCGAAATACATCGCCGTCTCCACAATCTTGCCGTTCTCGATCTTGTTAAATTCGCAATACCGCAGAAAGGCCATTTTGCCAGTTGGCCGAATGCCCAACCACGGATGATCAAACAACCCCATAAGATGCCCCATGGAAACAACCCAAGTGGACTGAAACCCATCAATCTCATTACGCCCAGCCATGAAGATATCCATGCGGCGCTGCATTGATGTCAATGATTTGCGCAGCGGGTTCCAAAACGTCTCAGAGACAGCCTGCGGTCCAATCAACTCATTAAACGGGTGGAATCCACGCCAGTGACAGTCGGGCGCATAATACTGCTCCAACACAGTGCCAATCGCCGCACCCGTCGCCATGTCCAGGTTTGCATAAAGATCGATAACAAGCTGTTTTTCTTTACTAAAATCCATGATCGAACTCCAATCCACTTGACCCTCGATAAAAGCCTTGCCTAAGCACAAACCGGCTGTCTAGTCTTTTTGCATACGTGTGCAAAACGAATCTAACTTTGGGGATGCAGAATGGCGGAAATTCAGCTTCGTAACATTTCGAAGCGATGGGGCAATTTCGTTGGCGTCGACAATTTCGATCTCACAATTGCTGATAAGGAATTTCTAGTTCTTCTCGGCCCATCGGGGTGCGGAAAGACAACGACCATGCGCATGATCGCCGGCCTCGAAGACGTCACCGAAGGCGAAATCCTCGTGGACGGTAAGGTCATCAATGACCTTGAACCAAAGGATCGCGATGTCGCGATGGTGTTCCAATCTTACGCGCTCTACCCGAATATGAATGTTTACGACAACATTCGTTTTCCTCTGAAAGTACGCGGCGTTGATGCGGCCACTCATGACCAAAAAGTCCGCCGCGCCAGCGCGATGGTTGAACTCGACGACTTTTTGCACCGCCGCCCGGCAGAGCTATCGGGCGGTCAACGTCAGCGGGTGGCGCTTGCCCGCGCAATTGTACGCGAACCAAATGTGTTCCTGATGGACGAACCACTCTCAAATCTTGACGCAAAGCTGCGCGTGTCGACCCGTGCTCAGATCAAAAACCTCAGCCACGAACTCGCCGTGACCACCGTCTATGTAACGCACGACCAGATCGAAGCGATGACACTGGCAGACCGCGTTGTCGTGATGGAAAAAGGCGTTGTTCAACAGGTCGGCAGCCCGACTGAAATCTATGACAAACCCGCCAATGCCTTTGTCGCCAGCTTCATCGGCAGCCCGGCCATGAACCTAATCAGCGGAACAGGAAAAAATCGAGCTTTCTCTGCACCAGACGTCAATGTTGCTGACCTGAATGTGCCCGATGGTGCCGTAACGCTCGGCTTCCGCGCAGAGGATGCGCAAATCGCAGATGGGCGCGCGGGCCAAATAAACTCTACAATTTACACCCTCGAACTTTTGGGGGACGCGACGATGGTAACGGTGCGCATTGGCGGAACACTTGTCAGTGTCAAAGCAGACAAGAATTTCCGCGCCGATATCCACGACCCGGTCTCGATCCGCGTCCCCCCAGAAATTTGCCATCTGTTTGATGCTCAAACAGGGGCACGTATCGGAGAATAACCTCCGCACCAATCTCCCGGCGCCAAGTCGGGGACATCATTGATGCGTGATTGCAAGGCGCATCAGACAATAGAAACAGGGAGAAAGACATGTTTCACAAAACACTCGCGCTCGCCGGAGCGATGACAATTCTGACGGGAACAACAGCGATCGCTGGCTGTGGCCTGTCCTCAGGAAACGTCAACATTTTGGGCAATGACTTTGCGGCCATTCAGGCCGTTGTCGCAGCCGCTAAAGAATGCGCCAGCGATGGGGTCACGGTCGAATCCAACCTCACCACCGAACACCGCGACCTTCAGGTCGCAGCGCTCACCGCCAATCCGGCTCAGTACAGCGCCGCAATCGTTGCCAACAGCTCAATCGTCCCTTTACTAAACGACGGGCTTATCCGCCCACTTGATGATCTGGTCGCAAAGCATGGCCAAAACCTTCAGCAAAACCAGCTGATCGTCATTGACGGAAAAGTCATGGCCGTGGCCTTCATGGCCAATGCTCAGCACTTGTTCTACCGCTCCGACATCTTGGAAGCAGCAGGCGTCGATGTACCAACAACATACGATGAAGTCGTCGCAGCAGCTCAGAAAATTGAATCCATGGGCCTGATGGATGATCCTGTCATCCTGAACACCAAAACAGGTTGGAACTTGGGTGAAGAATTTGTGAATATGTATATGGGCACCGGCGCTGATTTCTTCACGCCCGGCACTGCCGAGGTCGCGATCAACAACGAAAACGGTGTCGCGGCCCTCAATATGCTCAAGGCTCTGACGGAATACTCTAACCCCGACTACTTGACCTTCGATTCAAACGCCACTGCCGCACTTTGGGAAGGCGGCCAAGCAGCTCTCGGCATCATGTGGGGTTCACGCGGGGGTCCAATCCTTGATGATGAAGGCTCCACGAGTGAGATCACAGGCTCCACCGTTCTGGCCGGTGCGCCAACCCTGATGGGCGACAACGTTGCATCCACGCTTTGGTGGGATGGCTTTACGATTGCGGCCAACATCAGCGATGAGGACGCAGAAGCCACTTTTGTCGCAATGGTCAACGGCATTTCCGACAACGTCGTCAAGGCAAACAACGATGACGCAGTCTGGTTAAGCCCGGTTTATGAACCAAACCCAGCGTCAGCAGGCGTTGCGGCAACCGCCTCTGCCGGTGCGACGCCCTATCCAATGATCCCGTTTATGGGTCTGCTTCACACTGCATTGGGCGCGGAACTGACAGAATTCTTGCAAGGCTCCGAAAGCGCTGAACAAGCGCTCGCCGACGTAGAAGCGGCCTATACGACCGCCGCAAAAGAGCAGGGCTTCCTGCAATAAGCAAAAGGTGTGACGCCGCATCGCCGGCGTCGCACCACCACACATCCCCTAATCGGATACCTGCATGACCCACCGCAGCTTTCTCATGTTCATTTTGCCGTCTTTGGCCGCGATGATTTTGTTCATTGCACTGCCTTTGGTGTCTGTCGTGGTGCAGTCTTTGCATATCGAACATGAACAAGTGCTGAAGGTCACAGAAAACTGCGGCCCGTTCGGCTGCAAAGAAGAAACAACCGTCGATGCCGAAGCCACCGCCGCACTCCGGGCTGAAAAACCCATTGGCCGTTTCAACGGGCTCGGCACCTATTTTGACCGCGGGCATCTAGCGATCGAGGACGTTGCAACGGCTTGGGCAGAACGCACCTCGCTCAGCGGCTTCTTTTCAGACCTCTACAATCTGCCGCTTTACAAGGCGATTGCATTCACCATCACTTACACCGTCGTTGTGACGCCACTGACAATTCTACTGGGCCTGATGATCGCCCTCGGCGTGAACCGTGTGACACCAATACTCAAGGGGCCGACGATTTTCGTCTCACTCCTACCGATGATCGTCACACCGCTGATCGGCTCCCTCATTCTGTTTTGGATGATTGATGCACAGGGCATCATTGGAAAGTCGTTACAATTTATCTTCGATGATCCCGAACTCTCGCTCAAAGCATCCCCTCCTCTAACATGGATCACGCTCATGACCTACGGCGTCTGGCACTCCGCGCCCTTTGCGTTTGTCGTGTTCTATGCCGGCCTTCAAACCGTGAACACCGACACGCTAGAGGCCGCGCGCATCGACGGTGCCGACCGATGGCAACAGGTCCGATACGTGATCATCCCGCATTTGATGCCTCTCGTCGTCTTCATTTCCCTGATACAGCTGATGGACAATTTTCGCGTCTTCGAACCGATTGTCGGCTTCTCAGCAGAGGCGAACGCAACCTCTCTTTCCTATATCATCTACAGTGACCTGCGCGGGGACACGATGCGCTTCAACTCTGCTGCGGCCACATCCGTGCTCACCGTGCTTGGGGTCATCGTGCTGTTGCTGCCTGTCCTGATCCGCACTTGGCGCGATTTCAAAGGAAAGGTCGTCTGATGGCAAATTCCGCCAGAAAAGGGCCGTCCTCCCTGACAATCTTTTCCACGGCCTTTGTGTTGCTGTGGATCGTCATCGCCTCTTTTCCGTTCCTATGGACGCTCTGGGGCTCGTTCAAAGTACAGGGCGATTTCTTTTCCAAAGCTGACTGGCGCTATGCCCTGAACGGCACACGCACGCTGGTCGAAACCGGCGGCCAATTTACCGGCGCCGGTTACGCAGGCGCTTGGATCGAACAAGAGTTTTGGCGTGCTGCCCTCAACACCACCATCGTAGTTTTTTTCACCGTGGTGATCTCACTAACGCTCGGAACTTTGGGCGGCTATGCCCTTGCCCGCTCTGGTTACAACTACGCCTTCTGGTTGCTGATGATCGCGCTGGTCTTTCGGGCGATGCCCCATATCACACTGGTATCAGGATACTTGTTGCCGTTCTTTCAATGGAACTTGTGGGGCCACTTGCCCACAACCATCATCGTCCTCGTAGCCATCAACCAGCCCTTCACGCTTTGGATGCTGCATTCCTTCTTTTTGAACATTCCCAAAGATCTGGACGAAAGCGCGATGGTCGATGGCTGCACGCAATTTCAAGCGTTCCGATACGTCATAATCCCAGTCATGTGGCCCGGTGTCATCACAACCGGACTGTTCAGCTTTTTACTTGCCTATAATGACTTCATCGTCACTGCGATGCTCCTGTCCAGAGACAATCAAACAATGGTGCCGGCCATCGCAGGGTTCCTCGGCTCAACCTTTGAAGAGGGCAACGTAATGTTTGCTGTCGCCGCCGTGGTGTCGACAACCGCGCCTCTCTTTGTGCTCGTCATGTTTTTCCAACGCCAGATCGTATCAGGCCTGACCGCAGGCGCCGTGAAAGGCTGATGATGACACCAACCGCGCTCAAAAAACTGATCGAACCGCTGCAAGCCGCGATGTCAGAGTTTGCACAAACGCCTGTGCGCGCAGCTTTGGATAACCTGTTCACAGCCGATGCCCAACTCCGGCTCTGCCATCCCTTTGGTGATCTGACGGGACCAACCGCGCTTTATGACACGCTCTATGCCCCCCTGCTCGCAGCGATGCCAGATCTTGAACGCCGCGATATGATCGTGATGGCGGGTACAACGCCAGAAGGGCACGATTGGATCGGAACAATGGGCAACTACATGGGGACATTTGTCGCCCCATGGCTCGACATCCCGCCCACCGGCCAATTGACCCATATGCGCTATCATGAATTCTTTTGCGTCCATGACGGCAAAATCACCGAGATGCAGGCGATTTGGGACATCCCAGAAGTGATGATCCAAGCCAACGCATGGCCGCTCGCACCGCAGTTGGGCCGCTTTCTTTGTACGCCTGCGCCCATGACGCAAGACGGGCTCAATATCACTGGCAACGGTGATGCAGCTATGACCCGTGTGATTGATATGCTGACCGATCTTTGCCGCCACCCCGCCGAAGGGGAGCCAGAGATCATGAACCTCGAAACCCACTGGCACCCGCGGTTCAATTGGTACGGGCCCACTGGAATCGGAACCTCTCGCGGCATCGCAGGTTTCCGCCATTGGCATCAGGCCCCGTTCCTGCGCGGCATGCCCGATAGAAAACTCGATGCGATGGGCGCGCTCATGTCCCATTGGGTTGGGGAAGGGAACTACGTCTGCGAAACCGGCTGGCCCAACATGCGCCTGACACTTTCTGGCGACGGATGGATGGGCATCCCACCCGTGGACAAGGAAGTCTTGATGCGTTCGCTCGACTTCTGGCGCGTCGAAGGCGGCTTGATCCGCGAAAACTGGGTGCTCGTTGATCTGCTGGATATCTACCGGCAAATCGGGCTGGATGTCTTTGCACGCCTATCCGAATTCAACAAAACCCGCCCCCTAGGCACGATAGACCTTGGCGATGGGATGACGGCATGACCTCTCCAAAAACGCCAAGCTGTGACAGCGGGGGCAAATCAGACTGATGCCCGAAACCAAAGTCACCTCCGCCCAAGTAGCCACCCTCGCCGGGGTCAGCCAATCCGCTGTCAGCCGCGTCTTCACGAACGGGGCATCAGCGTCAGAAAAGACCTCGAAAAAAGTGCGCGAAGCAGCGCTTAAACTCGGCTATCGCCCCAACAACATCGCCCGCGCTATGGTCAGCGGCAAAAGCCGGATGATCGGTCTGGTCGTCGCCTATCTGGAAAACCAATTCTACCCTCAAGCCGTCGAAAAACTCTCCGCCGCCTTGCAGGACCAAGGCTATCACATCCTGATTTTCATGGCGAACACCGCAACAGGTAAAATCGACGACGTGCTGGACGAAATTCTGGACTATCAGGTCGACGGCATCATCGCGGCCTCAGTCGCGCTGTCCTCGCACCTTTTGGATCGCTGCCAATCCGCAGGGGTGCCAGTCGTCCTTTTCAACCGCTCCCAAGATAAACGAACATTATCCTCGGTCACATCAGACAACGTGCGCGGCGGACACAAAGTCGCAGAGTTTATCGCCGCCAGCCAACCAGCGCAGATCGGCTACATCGCAGGTTGGGAAGGGGCGTCCACACAGCGCGACCGTGAACAAGGCTTTGTCCAAGGACTGGCAAACGCAGGCCGTCAGATCGACGTCCGCGAGGTCGGCAATTTTCACAAAGACAGTACGCGCGCGGCCACACTCGCCATGTTTGATCGCGCCACGCCACCAGATGCCGTGTTTGCCGCCAATGACCACATGGCCTTTGTCGTGATGGATACGCTGCGATTTGAACTTGGGCTTTCTGTTCCAAATGACGTTTCTGTCGTCGGTTATGACGACGTGCCAACCGCCGCTTGGCTGTCATATGATCTGACCACTGTACGCCAGCCTGCCAATCAAATGGTGGCACAAACGGTTCAAACCCTGCTGGCACAAATCAATGATGCCAACGCCAGCCCCCGTCAAATTGCCATTGATGGCCCACTCATCGTGCGTGGGTCAGCCCGACGACCCCAAGGATCAAAATAATGAAATCATATGCCAACAAATGGACGGACTTTCCCGACTACATCATCGGGATTACCAACGAAATCTGGGAAAGCCGCGGGATTGAAACGCTTAATCGATATTATGCCTCCGATATCCCAGTGCGCAGCCCAATGGGCATCCAGATCGGCAATGAAGCGGTCAAAGCCTCCACAATGGCCACGATCAACGAATTTCCAGACAGACAGCTATTTGCCGATGATGTCATCTGGTCCGATGATGCAGAACATGGCCACCTGTCCTCTCACCGCTTAATCACCCAAGCCACCCACGCGCGCGACGGACAGTTCGGCCCTGCCACGTACAAGAAATGGTGCGTGCGTGTCATCGCAGATTGCGCCGCCAAAGGGGAAACAATCTATGACGAATGGCTCGTGCGCGACTACGGCGGAATTGTCCGTCAAATGGGGCTCGACCCGGCCACGTTTGCCGCCCAACTGATCGAAAATGAAGGTGGCCCCGACAAAGCAACAGCAGTCTTCCTACCCGAAAATGATGTCGATGGCGGCTACCACGGGCGCGGCAACGACAACCCTTGGGGCCAAAAATATGCCGATATCCTGCAACGCATCATGGATCAGGATTTCAACCACATTTTTGAAGCATATGACCGCGCAATAGCGGGCGAATATGCAGGCGGCCAAACAACGCTTGGTCGCGATGACAGCGTCGCGTTCTGGCTGGGGCTTCGCTCTTCGTTTCCAAATGCCGAATTCAAAATTCACCACCAGATCGGCATGGACGCTGACATGCTCAGCCCACGCGCCGCTATTCGTTGGTCCCTTGATGGCACACATGACGGCTGGGGCAGCTTTGGCGCACCAACCGGCAAACGGGTCCACGTCTTTGGCATGTGCCACGCCGAATTCGGGCCATGGGGCCTGCGCCGCGAATGCGCGCTCTATGATGAAATCGCAATTTGGAAACAGATCTTGATGGATCCAGCAAGCTGATAATCACACCAGCTTCCACACTCAAAGGACACCAGATGACACCGCAAGATATGGAAACCCGCATCGTTCGCTATGGCGAACTTCAGCCTTGCAAGACGGCCTTCATCGACGCCCACACGCCGGGAAGCGACCAGAAAGAGAACTTTACCATCATCGGTGGCGGCGTGTCTGAATCACCGGATCAACACGTGCATATCGCCATCCCGCATGGCTTTAACATCGGTGCCGCAGGCCAACCGCCGCGCTGCCGCAACTCCATGCACAATCACCGAACTGCCGAGGTGTTCTTTATCCTGTCAGGCCGCTGGCGTTTCTTCTGGGGCGAAAAAGGCGACGCAGGTGAGGTGATCCTCGAAAAGGGTGACATCATCAACATCCCAACCAACATCTTTCGCGGGTTCGAAAACATCGGAACCGACTACGGGATGATCATGGCCATCTTGGGCGGCGACGATGCAGGCGGTGGCGTCATCTGGGCGCCGCATGTGATCGAGGATGCCAAAGCGCACGGGCTCATCCTTGGCAACGATGGCAAGCTATATGACAGTAAAAAGGGCGAAAGCCTGCCAAAGGGGATCGACCCCATGCCCCTGCTGACCAAGGACGAGCTGGCAAAGGTAAACACCCCCACTGCCGAACAGGTCGTCGGGGGCTACGTGCGCCGCTATCTTGATATGGTTGCCCTTGCCGACGACGCCCCCATAAAAGTCATCGGCGAAAACGGCATCATCCGCGACAAGCCGGGTTTTGAGGTGGATTTTATCACCCGCGCCAGCGCAACCGAGGACACGCATTCTCATGACAGACCATCGGTACTGATGCCCGTCACAGGCCACTGGCGCGTCAACTGGGACGGCGGCAGCGCGACCCTCGCCCCCGGTGACACCATGTCTGTGCCTGAAAACCTTGCCCATTCGGCCGTTCCCGCAATGACTGGTGAAGCCGCGCTCTATCATGTCATCTCTACCGATGATCCCGCTGGCGCAACCTGGGTGGGGTGAACATGCAGCAGCCGCTTATCTTACTCCCGGGAATGATGTGCGATGCACGTTTGTTTGCGCCACAAATCGCAGCCCTGTCCGCCCATATGCCAATCATGGTGATGCCCCTTAACAGCGACAACACAATCGCGGGTCTCGCAAGCGCGATCTTGGAAAAGAGCCCACCAACTTTCGCGGTCGCGGGGCTCTCCATGGGCGGTATCGTCGCGATGGAAATCATCCGTCAAGCGCCAAAGCGCGTCACACGCCTTGCCCTGATGGATACCAACCCCATGGCCGAAGTTGCAAAAGTCTCCACCAATCGGGAGCGGCAGAAACAGCACGTTCGCGAGGGGCGTTTGAAACAGATCATGCACGATGAGCTGATGCCAAACTACCTAACCGATGGCCCGAATAAACCGGATATCCTGAAACTTTGCGCCGCAATGGCCGACGACATCGGCGCCGATACGTTCCTCACCCAGTCCGAAGCATTGGCCACCCGTCCGGACCAGCAAGACACCTTGCGCGCGGTGGACGTGCCCACACTGATCCTATGCGGCCGCGATGATCGTCTATGTCCAGTCGAACGCCATGAACTCATGCACGCGCTTGTCCCAAACTCCACGCTGACAATCATCGATGGCGCAGGCCACCTTCCCACGCTCGAACAACCTGAATTGACAAATAAGGCCCTGAATAAATGGATGACGTGACACTGCCCGACGACCTGCTCAAACTGATGCAATCCGTCGACACGCCCACTGTCTGCAACGCAATCGAAGTGGCCCAAGGCAAACGGGGTTTTGACAATTATACCAAACGTACCATGCTCGCCTCCGACGCCGAGGCACCCGCAATCGTCGGCTTTGCCCGCACGGCAAAGATCGCAGGTCGAAAGCCACCAACAGAAACCCCCGACGTGATCCGCGCGCGCCGCATGTCCTACTTTGAACATATGGCGTCGGGCACAGGTCCAACCTTGGCCGTGGTCGAAGACATCGACGGCGATCAAGCCGTCAGCGCGTGGTGGGGCGGTGTCCATACCGCCGTCCACAAAGGGCTCGGGCTCAAGGGTGCTGTGACAAACGGCGTGATGCGCGATCTTGGGGATATGGAACCGGGATTCCTGGTGCTTGCCGGCGCACTGGGGCCAAGCCACGCATTCGTCCACGTGCGCGATATCGGCTGCCCCGTGTCTATCTTCGGCATGCAGGTCAATGACGGTGATCTTGTTCATGCCGACAGACACGGCGCACTTGTCGTCCCAAAGGACGTAATCCCAAAACTGTTTGCCGCCATCAATAAACTTTTGGACACAGAGGCGCTGATCATAGGCCCTGCGCGACAAGACGGGTTTGATTTTGAAAAGCTAAAATCAGCTTGGGCCGCCTTTGAAAACGCGCGCACCTAAATGTCCAAAATACCAAGGGCCAAGGCCAAGTTGAAACAGACATTGCCAATCTTGTAGCCAGTACCGGCGGAACATGATGTTGACGCCGGATTTTGGAATAGCCTACCGTGGTCGTCGCGTCAGAACCGAAAGGAACGCTGAAGGTGTCAATGCGAACTCACGCGCAAGCGGTCGTTATCGGTGGGGGCGTCATCGGATGTTCAATCCTCTACCACCTCACAAAACTCGGTTGGACGGATGTTGTCCTCCTAGAACGTGACGAGCTTACCTCAGGCTCCACGTGGCACGCCGCCGCGAATATCCACGGGTTGCACGACAACGCCAATATCTCGCGCCTGCAACATTACACCATGAACCTCTACAACGCGCTAGAAGAAGAAACAGGTCAATCCTGCGGTGTCTTTCAACCCGGTTCCCTCTACCTCGCCCAAACAGAAGCCCGCGAACATCAGTTGAAACTGCAAGCGGCGAAAGCCAAACTTTATGACATGGAATTCAGCGAAATTTCGCAAGACCGCGCAGAAGAATTGCATCCGTTGGTCAATTTCGATGGTGTCCGCTGCATCATGTGGGAACCCAGCGGCGGCAACGTCGACCCCTCAGGTGTCACCAATGCCTATGCCGCAGGCGCACGCCAACGCGGCGCACAGATCAACCGCTTTACCCCCGTCACAGGCACCGAACAACAGCCCGATGGCAGCTGGATCGTGCGCACCCCAAATGGCGATATTCAGACCCAATGGGTGATCAACGCCGCTGGCCTCTGGGGCCGCGAAGTGGCTGCGCTCGCCGGGATTGAGGTGCCTTTGCAACCCACCGAACACCAGTATTTCGTCACCGAAACGATTACAGAGGTTGAAACCATGGGTCGTCGCCTCCCCTCGGTCGCGGACCGTGACGGCGAATACTACTTGCGCCAAGAGGGCAACGGCCTGCTCATCGGCGCATATGAAAAGGGCATGAAATTCTGGGCCGAAAACGGCACGCCTCTGGACTTTGCCCATGACCTTTTCGCCGACGATCTAGACCGGATCATGGACAACGTGATGCGCGCCATGGATCGCGTGCCCGTCGCCGCCTCCGCAGGGGTCAAACGGGTCATCAACGGCCCAATGATATGGTCGCCAGACAGCAACGTGGTGTTGGGCCCAATTCCTGAGCTGAAAAACTATTTCATGTGCGGCGGCATCATTCCCGGCTTTAGCCAATCTGCCGGCATGGGCCTCATGGTGGCGCAATGGATCATAGAAGGAGAGATGCAGTACGATATGTTCTCTTGGGACGTCGCGCGCTTTGGCCTTTGGGCGAACGATAAAAAATTCGTCAAAGAAAAGGTCGAAGACGTCTACTCCCACCGCTTTGCCATCCACTACCCCAACGAAGAACGCGCCGCTGGCCGACCACTGAAAACCCGCCCCGTCTATGAAATACAAAAAAACATGGGCGCCGTCTTCGGACTGAACTACGGCTGGGAACATCCCCAGTGGTTTGCCGATGAACCGGGGATGAAAGACACCAACGGATTTACCCGTCAAAATTGGTGGGAACCCGTCGGCAAAGAATGCACCATGTTGCGCGAACACGCGGGCATCATCGACATCTCCAACTTTGCCAAATACCGCTGCAAAGGGCCTGACGCCGAAAGCTGGCTTAACAGCATCTTCGCAAACCGAATGCCCAAAACAATCGGCCGCTCCTGCCTGACCCCACTTATCGGTGTGCGCGGTGGGATCGCTGGCGATGCGACCGTGACGCGCGTGGCAGT
>CAKZVL010000004.1 GCA_937922155.1 uncultured Paracoccaceae bacterium
CCACGACGATGGCGCAGGCCACGATAGCAGCCAAGGTCCATCAAACGCTTGATGTTCATCTGAACTTCACGGCGCAAATCACCTTCAACCATCAGGTTGGCGTCGATGTATTCGCGGATGGACAGCACTTCAGCGTCAGACAATTCGTTGACGCGACGTGTGATGTCAATTTTGGTTGCTTCGCAGATTTCGGCCGCTTTGGTCGGTCCGATTCCGGTGATATAGGTCAGGGCGATTGGAACCCGCTTTGCAGTCGGGATGTTTACGCCGGCAATACGTGCCACGTGTGCAATTCCTTTTCGTTGCGGG
The DNA here is from genome assembly GCA_937922155.1 of uncultured Paracoccaceae bacterium. Lineage (GTDB taxonomy): Bacteria > Pseudomonadota > Alphaproteobacteria > Rhodobacterales > Rhodobacteraceae > Cognatiyoonia. The sequence goes on from CAKZVL010000004.1 coordinate 310, forward strand.
TCCGTCATACCAGACCCTTTTTTCACAACGTAAGCCCGGACCAAATTAAGGGCGCCGGGCTCTTGTCATATCGAGGTGTTCAAATGGGGCGCGACCCCACACGATTCCCTAGAGGGATGGTGGTGTTTAGGAGCGATTGGAGAGAGGGTCAAGCCTTGTTATCAACCTCACGGTCTCACGTTTACAACCACCCCGTGACGTGGAACTTACGCCAAAACTTTCGCAATGCTCGCCGCCACATCATCCATGCTGGCCAACCCATCCACAGACTTCAAATCGCCTTTGGCATAGTAATAGCCCACCAATGGCGAGGTCTGTTTGTAATAGGCCATCAGGCGGGTCCGCAGGCTTTCTTCGTTGTCATCAGCACGGCGTTGGAAATCTGCGGCACCACATTTGGGGCATTTTCCATCCGCTGGAATTGGCTTGGTGATGTCGTTATAAACCTCACCGCAGGGCCCGCAGGTCGCCCGTGCAGTGATACGTTCAACAAGGGCGTCGTCATCTACTTGCATTTCGACAACGCAGTCCAGATTTTCACCCATCGACACCAATAACTCGCCCAATGCATCTGCCTGGGCCAAGGTGCGCGGAAAACCATCAAAGATGTAACCGGACGCGCCGTTGTCGGCTTCCAACTGTTCACGGATCAACCCGATAACAATCTCGTCCGTCACAAGATTGCCTGCGTCCATCACAGCGGCAACCTTCTTACCCATTTCCGTACCGGAACTACGCGCAGCGCGCAGCATGTCACCCGTCGACAATTGAACCATATTGCGTTCATCAACAAGCTTTCGGGCTTGGGTCCCTTTCCCCGCCCCCGGCGGGCCCAGCAAAATAATATTCATCGACGAGCAGGTCCTTTACGTTTGCTCCCACGCTTACCGCGCAGCTGAGATTTCTCAATCAGTCCTTCATACTGATGCGCCAGCAAATGCGATTGGATTTGCTGGATAGTGTCCATACCAACCGAAACGATAATCAAAACCGACGTCCCACCAAAATAGAACGGGATCGAAAGCTGCGCACGCAGAATCTCTGGCAGCAAAGCAACCAACGCCAGATAACCCGACCCAAGGACAAGAATACGCGTCAAAACGTAATCGAGGTATTCTTTCGTCCGCTCACCGGGGCGAATACCGGGGATAAATCCGTTTTGGTTCTTTAGGTTCTCTGCCACTTCGTCCGTCTTGAACGCCACTTCGCGTGTGTAAAAGTACGTGAAAAAGATGATCATCGCAGAAAAGAAAATCAGATAAAGCGGCTGACCGGGTCCGAAGTAGGCAAGGATCGTAGACATAATCGGACTAGTGGAACCGCCACTGAACGTGCTGATCGTGGTCGGCAACAGCAACAATGCAGAGGCAAAGATCGCGGGAATAACACCCGCCGGGTTGACCTTAATCGGCAAGTGGCTGGAAGAGCCATCATAGACCTTCATCCCACGCTGCTGGCGCGGATACTGAATATGGATCTTGCGCAGTGACCGTTCCATAAAGACCACGAAGGTCAAGATCGCAACAACCATCAACATCACACCGATGATCACCGCAGGGCTGATCGCGCCAGAACGACCTTGCGACAAAAACTGCGCCGCAGCCGCAGGGATTTCTGCGATAATGCCCACGAAAATAATCAACGAAATACCGTTGCCGATGCCGCGCTGGGTAATCTGTTCGCCCAACCACATCAGAAACATGGTGCCGCCGACGATTGTGATAATGCACGCCGCACGGAAAAACAGCCCCGGATCGGTGGCAAGGCCACCCGCCTCCAGACTGACGGCAAGCCCATAGGCCTGCGCCGTTGCCAGCACAACAGTGCCATACCGGGTGTATTGGTTCAGCTTGCGCCGCCCCTGTTCACCCTCTTTTTTCAGCTGTTTCCAGGGTTCGTACATCGCCCCCATCAGCTGCACGATGATCGAAGCCGAGATATAGGGCATAATCCCAAGGGCAAAAATGCCCATCCGGGACAGCGCACCGCCTGTAAACATGGACAAGATACCACCAATCCCGGCGGCCGCCCCTTCCATAAAAATGCGAAGCTGTTCGGTTTCGATACCCGGAACAGGAATAAACGTGCCAAGACGGTATACGATCAAAAGGCCTAGGGTGAACCAAATCCGCTGGCGCAGTTCGGTTGCTTTGCCGAACGCCCCCCAGCTCATGTTCGAGGCCATTTGCTCTGCTGCTGATGCCATGCGTATTGCTCTTTCATGCAAAACGCCGCCAACCGGGTCCCCGATCAGCGGCGTTCAAGGAAATCTGAGAGTTATGTAAGCGACGTGGTCGTCGCTCACAAGGTGTTACTCTGCCGCGACCGGAGTTTTGACAGCCAGTGATCCGCCAGCTTTCTCGACAGCTGCGATGGCACCCTTGGACGCGCCGGTGACGGAAATCTTCACTTTGGATGTGATTTCGCCTTTGGCAAGAACGCGGATACCGTCCTTTTTGCGACGCACGAGACCGGATGCAACCAAGGCATCCTCATCAAGGTCCTTCTTGATGTCGATCTTGCCGGCATCGATGAACTTTTGAATAAGTCCAAGGTTCACAACGGAGTATGTCTTGGCGTTGATGTTGTTAAAGCCGCGCTTTGGAAGACGCTGATACAATGGCATCTGCCCGCCCTCGTATCCTTTGATCGCCACACCAGAACGGGACTTCTGACCTTTGATACCACGGCCACCCATCTTACCAGTGCCAGAACCGGGGCCACGGCCCACGCGCTTCTTTGGCTTTGTTGCACCTGGGTTGTCGTGCAGTTCATTCAGTTTCATGTCGCTTCTCCTCTTGCCGGAGGACCCCGTCCAGCGACGGAAATGGGGCACACGGCGTTTCAAATATGAATCGGTAAAAGAACCGACTAGCGGCGTATAGCTGCGCGCTTGGGAGGGGTCAAGAATGCATGTCCATAGGGGTTTACCCCGCGCACCCGCTTGCAGCACACTGTCACATCAGGCATGGTCAAGGCCAAGTGGAAAGAGATCGCGAACCCTTCCGAATGTCGCCCAAACAAAATCCCCAACTGCCAGAGTATTTTCAATGGATCGACGCAATGCGGGCGGTTGCAGCACTGTCTGTCGTCATCCTGCACTATCACCACTTTTATCTGGCGGATAACCTTGCACGGCCCGACATCCCGCCCCTGTCGGAGTTTCCATATGTGCAAATTCTTTGGCCACTTTACTACTTTGACACTTGGGCGGTGCGGCTGTTTTGGGTGATCTCGGGGTTTGTGTTCGCCCACGTTTATTATGACCGCATCACATCAGGTTGGTCGTTCTTTGTGGCCCGGTTCGCCCGGCTTTACCCCCTCCACTTTGTCACTTTGATCTATATGGCGGGATTACAAGCGCTCAGCCTGAACGCAGTCGGGCATTGGCAAATATACGGCAACAACGACCTGCGCCATTTCGGGATGCAGCTTTTCTTGGCATCCGACGCATTGAAAATGGGGCGCGGGTTCAGCTTTAATGGGCCAATCTGGTCAGTCTCTGTCGAAATCGGATCCTACGCGCTGTTCTTTTTCGCGCTCATCTTCTTTCGCCGATTGCCGATCCTTTTGCCCGCAGCGTTTTGCGCAACCGGATTTTTCCTAGCCCAATCCGGGTGGGACATTCCACTGCTCAGCTTCGGACTATTCCGATGTGCTGGATTTTTCTTTTCTGGCACATTGCTTTACGGGATGTATTTAAAGTTAGATGGTAAGTCTGGCCCCGTTTTGGCCCTTGCCACGCTTTTGGCAATGGCCGCGATTGGCGCTGGGTATTGGAACCTGGAATGGAGCGCGCTTGTCTTGTTCAGCATGGCACTCGTCGCGATCCTCGCCGTGGCAGAAGCACATTTGCCAGCCTTGGGCCGCAAGCTGCGCCCCTTGGGCAATATCAGCTACAGCCTGTATCTGGTTCATGTGCCGATCCAAGCCAGCATCCTGCTCTTGGCCGATCTCGCCTTTGATGGCACCCGCGACTTCGCAAGCTCGTGGTGGCTCCTGCCCGTCTATGTTTTGACAAGCATCGCCGTGGCGCATCTGGCCTATCGCTATTTCGAACGACCCGCGGGGGCGTATCTGCGGCGGCGGTTGAAGCCTGCGGATTGACGCGTCACACCGTGTACACACCCTGTACACACTGCGTACACAGACGGGCTGATTTAGGCGGATCGCAGGTCGTATTGGGCTCCAATAATAAAAAAACGCCCCACAGTTTCCCACGAGGCGTTCTTAATTTCCAATGGCGGGACCAAGCCCTACCAAAAAGGGCTAACCTCAGCCCTTTTCCTCAATAATCTCAACCATATGCGAGACAGAGTTCACCATACCGCGCACGGAAGGGGTATCTTCCAGCTCGCGGGTGCGGTTCATTTTGTTCAGACCCAGACCGATCAGCGTTGCACGCTGTTTGGCGGGGCGCCGGATGGGGGAGCCCACCTGTTTGACGACGATTGTCTTCTTAGCCATATCGCTGTCTCCTTATGCTTCTGCAGCTTCAGCAGCAGGGGCTTCGGCCGGAGCCTCATCCTTGCGCAGAATGTCTGCCACTTTCTTACCACGACGCTGCGCGACAGACCGAGGAGAACCCTCTTTCGTCAGGCCGTTCAGCGTAGCGCGGATCATATTGTATGGGTTCTGTGAGCCGATGGACTTGGACACAACGTCCTGAACGCCCAGCATTTCGAACACAGCACGCATCGGACCACCGGCAATAATACCAGTACCAACAGGGGCTGTGCGCATAACCACTTTACCAGCGCCGTGACGTCCTTCGACATCGTGGTGCAGCGTGCGGCCGTCCTTCAGTGGGACGCGGATCATCTGACGCTTGGCCTGTTCTGTGGCCTTGCGGATCGCTTCAGGAACTTCTTTTGCTTTCCCTTTGCCGAAACCAACGCGACCTTTTTGGTCGCCAACAACGACGAGGGCTGCAAAGCCAAAGCGCTTACCACCTTTGACGGTCTTAGACACCCGGTTGATGGCGACAAGACGGTCGGAAAATTCTGGGTTCTGGTCTTCGCGGTTGCGACGATTGCCGCCGCGGTTGTTATCACGTTCTGCCATATTGGCGTCCTTCAGTTTGGTGGCCTAAGGCCGATTGTCCAATCGCGGTCGCATCTTGCGCCGGATCATCGAGAAAGCGCCAATTGGCCCCTTCTTCAAAGCGCGCGGTGAATGACCATCCACCCTACGCCAGTCACTAAGAAGGGTGGGCCGTAACCCACCCTACCCTTTAGATTTTCAAACCACCTTCGCGGGCGGCTTCTGCCAATGCTTTGATCTTGCCGTGGAACAAGAAACCACCGCGGTCGAAAAACGCTTGTTCGACCCCTGCTTTCTTGGCCCGCTTTGCAATCTCAGCACCAACCTTGGTCGCAGCTTCGATGTTGTTCTTACCCACAACGCCCAGACCTTTTTCCATAGAGGAAGCAGAGGCGAGTGTGACGCCGTTCACATCGTCGATCAGCTGAACGCTGATGTTCTTGTTTGAACGGTGAACTGACAAACGGGGACGGCCCTGATTTGCAGTAACTTTCTTGAGTTTGTTCCGAACGCGCATGCGGCGCTTAAGGAACAGAGTTCGCTTAGAATTTGCCATGATGTGCGGTCCTTACTTCTTCTTACCTTCTTTGCGGAAGATATACTCATCCTTGTACTTGATACCCTTGCCCTTATACGGCTCGGGCTTGCGCCATTCGCGGATGTTCGCCGCGACTTGACCCACAAGCTGCTGATCAGTGCCTTCGACGGTCACTTCGGTCGGCTTTGCGGCTGTCACTGTGACACCCTCCGGCACTTCGAAATTCACATCGTGGGAATACCCTAGTGACAGTTTCAGAGTATTTCCCTGCATTTGCGCACGATACCCAACGCCGTTGATTTCAAGTTCTTTCTTGAAACCATCGGTAACGCCAGTGACCAAGTTCTGCACCTGCGTGCGGGACATGCCCCACTGCTGGCGCGCGCGCTTGGATTTACCGCGTGGGTCCACTTTCACCGCGTTGTCCTCAACTGTGATTGTGACATCATCAGTTGCGGTAAAGCTGCGGGTCCCCTTAGGGCCTTTCACTTCAACGGTTTGACCGGAAACGGATGCCGTCACACCAGAAGGCAGATCGACCGGTTTTTTACCAATTCGAGACATATCAGCCCCCTTAGAAGATTGAGCAGAGCACCTCACCGCCAACTTTGGCAGCGCGTGCATTCGCATCCGACATCACACCCTTAGAGGTGGAGACAATCGACACACCCAAACCCTGACGGATCTGTGGGATGTCATTCACGCCCATATAGACGCGGCGGCCAGGCTTTGAGACGCGCTTAAGCTCGCGGATCACAGGTTCGCCTTCGTAGTATTTCAGCTCGATACGCAGGGCCGGGTGACCGTCCTTGCCGTCGATTGCGGAATAACCACGAATATAACCTTCGTCAGCCAACACATCCAAAACCCGTGCACGCAGTTTAGACGCAGGTGTTTCCACCGTTGTTTTGCCGCGCAATTGGTTGTTGCGGATACGTGTAAGCATATCACCGATAGGATCGTTCATAATCTAAAAACTCCTTACCAGCTTGACTTGACCATACCGGGGATTTCGCCATTGGAACCAAGGTCCCGCAGCGCGATCCGGCTGATCTTTAGTTTACGATAATAGGCGTGTGGACGCCCGGTGAGCTGGCAACGATTGTGCAAACGGCTGGCCGAAGAATTACGGGGCAGTTTTGCCAGATCAAGGCTTGCCTTGAACCGTTCTTCGACGGGCTTTTCGCGGTCGTTGATGATCGCCTTTAGGGCTGCGCGCTTTTCAGCATACTGCGCCACCAGCTTTTCGCGCTTCTTTTCACGCGCGATCATGGATTTCTTAGCCATATCTAAATACTCCCTGGCGCTTTTAGCTGTTGAAGGGCATGTTGAAGGCTTTCAACAGGCTCTTGGCTTCAGCGTCGGTTTTTGCGGTGGTGCAGATAACGATGTCCATACCCCAGTTTTCAACGATCTTATCAAAGTTGATCTCTGGAAACACCAAGTGTTCCTTGATGCCGGTGGCATAGTTGCCACGACCATCAAATGACTTGCCGGAAACGCCGCGAAAGTCACGAATACGGGGCATCGCGACATAGATCAGACGCTCCAAAAATTCGTACATCCGGTCGCCGCGCAGCGTGACCTTGGCACCCAGTGGCATATCTTCGCGCACCCGGAAACCCGCGATGGATTTCTTGGCGATCGTTGTCATAGCCTTTTGACCTGCGATAGTTGTCAGGTCTTCTTGGGCGGACTTGGCTTTCTTGCTGTCACGAACAGCAGCAGCACCACATCCGATGTTCAGCACGATTTTATCGAGCTTAGGGATCTGCATCTCGTT
>CAKZVL010000005.1 GCA_937922155.1 uncultured Paracoccaceae bacterium
GTCGCCATGCCCACGATGAACTTAGCAAGCTGGTTTGCGTCACGGGGTCTTTTGGGTTTATCAGTCATGACCTCAAGATAAGCACCGCCTCGCGCGAGGGCAAACTTTTATATTTCAAAGTGACCCACTACCGAAAAACACCTAACCCTTTCCTTTTGCCGCACGCCTGCTACATCGCGATCAAAGCCGATGTCATTAGGGGGCGAACCATGCTGCGCGAAGATCCGTTATTTTTCCTCGTGGCGATATCCGTGTTGATCGTCCTTGGCATTTTGATGCTTGGGATCGGCAGCTTTGGCAAAGGCGGCGAGTTTAACAAAAAATATGCCAACAAAATCATGCGCTGGCGCATTGGCGCGCAGGCCGTCGCGGTCGCTTTGATCTTGCTATATGTCTATCTTCGTGGGGGAAACTAACGTGGTCACGCTAAACAAAATCTACACCAAAACTGGGGATGCAGGCGAAACCGCCCTTGGCAACGGCAGCCGTGTGGCGAAACATTCCATGCGCGTGACCAGCTATGGCACGGTGGATGAACTGAACGCGACAGTGGGCATGGCCCGATTGCATGCAAGCGGTGACATGGATGCCCAGCTTGCCATGATCCAAAACGATCTTTTCGATCTTGGTGCCGATTTGTGCCGCCCTGACATGGAAAAGGACGCAGAGTCTGAATACCCCGTGTTGCGCGTGAGCGACGCCCAGATCACCCGGCTTGAGGCAGAGTTGGACGCGATGACGCAATCTGTTGAACCCCTCAAAAGCTTTATTCTGCCCGGCGGCTCCGCACTTGCCGCGCATCTGCACCTGTCGCGTACCGTGGCGCGGCGCGCTGAGCGGCTGACAGTTGAATTGGCCACCGTGGAATCGGTGAACCCTGTTGCGGTGAAATACCTTAACCGTTTGTCAGATTGGTTCTTCCAAGCCTCCCGCATCGCCAACGACAATGGCCGCAACGACGTGTTGTGGGTGCCGGGCGCGAACCGCTAAAAATTTCCAATGCGGCACGTTTTCCAGTCGGGGCCACACTACGTGGCGTCCCTGCCCGCTGCTGCGTCGATTTTATGCTGTCCTCTAAGGCCCTCACTTGTTATTCCAGAAAGCAAGATAAATACGTCTGGATAAATGGGAGAATAACGCGATGAAGGTCCTCGTACCCGTCAAACGCGTCATCGACTATAACGTCAAAGTCCGCGTCAAAGCGGACGGCAGCGGTGTCGATCTAGCAAATGTCAAAATGTCGATGAACCCTTTCGACGAAATCGCAGTCGAAGAAGCGATCCGTCTAAAGGAAGCTGGAAAAGCGGAAGAAGTGATCGCCGTTTCCATCGGTGTCAAACAATGTCAGGAAACCCTGCGTACCGCTTTGGCGATGGGCGCGGATCGCGCGATCCTCGTGGTTGCTGCTGACGATGTTCACAACGACATCGAACCCCTGGCGGTTGCCAAAATACTCAAAGCGATCGTGGACGAGGAAGCGCCCGGTCTTGTCCTGTGTGGTAAGCAGGCCATCGACAACGACATGAACGCCACAGGTCAAATGCTGTCCGCCCTGCTGGGCTGGTCACAAGCGACCTTTGCCTCCGAAGTGAGCGTTGACGGCGATAGCGCCGTGGTGACCCGCGAAGTGGACGGCGGCTTGCAGACGATCAAGGTCAAGATGCCGACAATCGTCACTGTTGACCTACGCCTGAATGAACCGCGCTATGCGTCGCTTCCCAACATTATGAAGGCCAAGAAAAAGCCGATGGATGAAAAAACGCCAGCTGATTACGGCGTTGATGTATCACCCCGTCTGGCCATTGTGTCCACCACCGAACCCGAAGCGCGCGCTGCGGGTATCATGGTTGGATCGGTCGATGAATTGGTCGAAAAACTAAAAGAAGTGGGGGCTGCATAATGGCTGTTCTACTGATTGCTGACATTAACGCGGGCGAATTGTCCGTTGATGCAACGGCCAAGGCGGTTGCGGCTGTTATCTCGCTCGGGGATGTCACTGTCCTGTGTGTGGGGGCCAATTGCAGCGGTGCTGCCGATGTCGCGGCCACGATTGATGGCGTCGCCAAAGTGCTGTGCGCCGAAGACGCGGTTTTGGGCCACCAGATGGCGGAACCTGCGGCTGATTTGATTGTCTCCCTTGCGGGCGACTACAGCCACATCGCGGCACCGGGCACGACAGATGCGAAAAACATCATGCCCCGCGTTGCCGCCCTGCTGGACACGCAGATCATTTCTGAGGTCACCGCCGTTGTGGACGCAGATACGTTTGAACGTCCGATCTATGCAGGCAACGCGATCCAAACCGTGAAATCGGGCGATGCAACAAAGGTCATGACCATTCGCACCGCAGGGTTTGATGCCGCAGGCCTTGGCAATTCTGCATCCGTGGAAAAGGTCGCAGCACCCGCTGATCCCGGCCTGTCATCATGGGTCGAAGACAAGGTCGCAGCCAGCGACCGCCCTGAACTGACCTCAGCAGGCGTTGTTGTGTCTGGCGGGCGCGGTGTTGGGTCCGAGGATGACTTTAAAATCATCGAAGCTTTGGCGGATAAGCTGAACGCGGCCGTCGGTGCCTCCCGCGCAGCGGTGGATTCAGGCTATGCGCCCAACGATTGGCAAGTAGGCCAAACCGGTAAGGTCGTGGCGCCTGATCTTTACATTGCTGTCGGTATCTCAGGTGCGATTCAGCACCTTGCGGGCATGAAAGACAGTAAAGTCATCGTGGCTATCAACAAAGACGAAGAAGCACCGATTTTCCAAGTCGCCGACTTTGGACTTGTGGCAGATCTGTTTGACGCCGTGCCGGAGCTAACAAGCAAGCTTTAAGGTGGATCTCACTCTGCGTTAGTAGTCAAATACCAAAGGCCCGCCCAATACTGGCGGGCCTTTCGCGTTTGATCCCCTTACCTTTGACCGATTTTGCGCAAGACCGGCGCAAGCTTTGCGCTAGCCTCTTGGTGGCAGGCGACTCCCAACATCTCTGACGCGGCCTTTTGCTGCATCGGGGAAAAATACATCCCCCGGGTGCCGCGCGCCAAAGCGACCTCTGATGGGTTGGCCACAACAACCTCTGCCACCAGATCGCGCAACTTATCAATCATCTCTACATTGATGAAAAGCGGATCTGCCTGCATCCCGCTTTCCCGTTCATTCCAGGGGGTGTTGTCCATTCTTTCGTTGGAGAACCACAAAAGAACAGCCCGCGGTCCAATCTGGCCCAGCATATTGCGCATGCGGGCAACCCAGGCTTCCCTCAATTCCTGTACAACGATGTCAAAGCGTTCAGCGGATTTTGCATAAAGCGCGCTCAACATATGTCGGGTGAATGTGAAATCGGAAAAGTCCACGTCACTATAAATCGCCTGCATGACGGTGGACGCACGCAAAAATCTGTCATTGCGTCTGGGATGAACGGAATAGAAACGATTTGACAGATAATTTGCCCCCATAATTTGAACAACCGTGGCTTGGGCATCATGGCAGGCAGACATAATCGTTGGATCGTTGACAAAGGCATCAACACCGCCGTTCACACAGCCAAAGTTGACGCAGGTTTGTTTCAACTCCTTTTCAACAAGGGCTGGCAAAGGTTTGTCTATAAACTTGCCATAGGTTTCCGTCCCACCGATAAAGGCGTAATAAGGCTGATCCAGCCGCCGCCGGGGCCCCCGGAAAAAGATTCTGGACATACCATATCGGCATGGTGCGTAGGATAAGCCGCCGCCGTCTATCGTTTCATGTTTCATTTCTATCTTTCAACCACTTCGCTTGACGCGCCCCTTTAAGCAGAATCAACCAAAGCCCTTGCGAAATCGCTAATGCGCATCTTTGTTGCGTTTTTTAACCAATTCGGTCACTTGAAGAATTGCGGCACCGCGGCATAGTGTGCAGCAGCGATCAGGAGAAAGCGCATGAGCATTAAACAGGTTGGCATTGTCGGATCTGGACAAATGGGCAATGGAATTGCCCATGTCTTTGCGATGTCCGGTTTCGACGTTCTGATGACGGACATCAGCGCAGAGGCGCTCTCGGCTGCGATGGCAAAGATTGACAAAAACCTGGACCGTCAGGTCAGCCGCGATGTTCTGAGCCCCGATGACAAAGCCGCCGCAATGGCCCGCATCAAAACCACCCAAACGCTGACCGATTTGGGCCAAATGGATTTGATTATTGAGGCAGCTGTTGAACGCGAAACAGTCAAGGCCGCCATTTTCGAAGACCTGCTCCCGCACCTAAAACCCACAACGATCCTGACGTCCAACACCTCGTCCATTTCAATCACGCGGCTGGCCTCCCGCACGGATCGGCCGGAGAAATTCATGGGGTTCCACTTTATGAACCCGGTGCCTGTGATGCAATTGGTGGAACTGATCCGCGGAATCGCAACGGACGAAGAGACGTTTAAGGCTTGCTATGATGTCGTTGAAAAGCTTGGCAAAACGTCCTCCACCTCCGAGGACTATCCGGCCTTTATCGTCAACCGCATCCTGATGCCGATGATCAACGAAGCGGTCTATGCCCTGTACGAGGGGGTCGGATCGGTGGAATCCATCGACACATCCCTCAAGCTGGGGGCAAACCACCCGATGGGCCCGCTGGAATTGGCGGATTTTATTGGTTTGGACACCTGCCTTGCCATCATGAACGTGTTGCACGACGGGCTGGCCGACACCAAATACCGCCCCTGCCCCTTGCTGACCAAATACGTCGAAGCCGGGTGGTTGGGCCGCAAGACAAAACGCGGGTTCTATGACTACCGTGGCGAAACGCCGGTGCCGACGCGTTAGGGTTGGTCCGGTGCCTGTCGCGCGCTTCCGGACCGACCGCTAAGGGTTAAGGATGGAAGCCTAGCGAGTGTTACTTGCCGCAATGCCTAAAAGCACGCAACCCTCAGGATTTACCCAAATCCAGCGTGGTTTCCCGCAGCCACGCCATAAACTCGCGCGGCTTTTTCACCCGTTCTGCCGCCTCTTCCGCCGAAATCGCCTCCCCAATCACAGGGGCCTGATCCTTACCCGTGGCATGAACGATCTCGTGCAGCAGCAGCCCTTGGCGCAGCGTCGCGGATATCTTGTCGGCAATCTGATACCAGCGCGAATTTGATCCCGGGAAAAAGCACGGAACGACCGTCGCGCCGGATTTGCGGATCATCTTCGCGGTAAAGACGTTCCACTCCCGCTCGATCGCGGGACCAAAAAACGTATCACTGGAAGCCACAACGCCAGAAGGAAACAGCGTGATCAATCCACCGGCCTCCAGATGTTCCATGGCAAGACGGCGCATCTCCACCATCTTTTCCTGTGCGTCCGCTTCGTGGGTAAAGGGCACGGGGATCATATACTTGGTCGCGTCTTCATCGATGCCCGTCAGCAAGGACCGGGTCAGAATACGATAATCGTCGCGGCGGCGGCCAATCAGTTCTGCCAAAATCATCCCATCAACCAACCCATGCGGATGGTTGGCAACTAGAACGACGGGCCCCTCTTTTGGAATATTGGCAAGCTGGTCATCGGGCGTCGTCACTTTGATGCGCATCACATCCAGCGTCGCCTTCCAAAAGGCTTGCCCCTTTACCGGGCCCATGGCCTCGAACTCACGGACCATCCGCATGATCCAAATCTTACCCGTCACCCATTCCATAACTTTGATGAAATTGCGCTTGAACGGCTCCTCAAACGTGCCGGAATAGGTCAGCGCGCCACGGTCATAATTGGGCACGTCGACAACATCGCTTTGCGGGTTATCTGAGGTCGTCTCTGTCAATTGTTCAGTTCCCAAGGCCAAACATGGGCATCAGTCGCCCTCTCCAAACTTGTCATCCACAAGCGCCTTGATCGCCACAGATAACGCGTCCGCCTCCGCTCCGGAGGTTTCAACCTCAATAAAGGTTCCGATGGTGGCTGCCAACATCAAAAGCCCCATGATGCTATCTCCGTCCGCAGACATGCCATCCTTGCGGACCGTTGCGGTTGCATCGAACTCTTCAACGACTTCCACCAATTTGGCAGAGGCGCGGGCATGCAGCCCTTTGATGTTCTGGATTTCAAGTGTGAGTGTCGGCATCTAAGCTGGGTTAACTTTCTGGGCATCTATGTATTTATGCGCCGCCTCTAATGCGGCTTCGACCGCTTCGGGCACGGATTTGCGCCGACTTTTGGCCAGCTTGATCAACATCGGTAAATTAGCGCCATACATGATCCGCCGATTGGCCAGCGAACAGGCCCGCAGCGATAGGTTGGACGGTGACCCGCCAAACATGTCAGTCACAACAACAACGCCGCCGCCCAAATCTACGTCATTTGCCGCCTCGCAGATTTCGTCCTGTTTGTCAGAACGATTATCATCCGGGGCAATCGCAATCGCGCGAATGCCATCTTGCGCACCCACAACGTGTTCCATCGCCGACAGATATTCCTGAGCCAGCCCACCATGGGCCACGATGACGATTCCAATCACTAAACAGGTCCCCGTCGCGCATTCTGGTCCGCCTTAAGCTTGCGGTCCAATTCCCGATGCCTCTTAGACACCTGCCAGCCGCTCTGCGCAAGCCGCTCTGACAGCATTTGCGCAAGCGCGACAGATCGGTGTTGCCCACCCGTACAGCCAAGCCCGATGGATAAATGCGCGCGCCCTTCATCCTTGTGCGCGGGCAGCGTCAATTCCAAGAGGGCCATGATCTTGTCCATAAACGGGGCCAGCCGTTCATCATCGTTGATATAGGCCGCCACGCGGGGGTCGCGTCCGTCAAGCGGGCGCAGCGCGTCATCCCAATGCGGATTGCGCAGGAAACGGCAATCAAACACGATGTCGAGGCCCCGCGGCAAACCCCGTTTATAGCTAAAGGATTGCACCGACACGCCCAGCAGCTTGCCCTTAGCCGGCGCGAACAAACGATCAATTTCAGCGCGCAGGTCATGCGGGCTCATCTTGGTGGTGTTGATCAACAGTTCAGCGCGATCGCGGATCGGGGCCAACAGCTCTTTGTCGCGGTCAATGCCCGTGATCGGTGGCCCGTCGCCTGCCAATGGATGACGACGGCGGGTTTCGGAATAACGGCGCAGCAAAACATCGTCGTCTGCATCAAGATACAGCACCTGCAAACGGTGCCCAAGTTCTTCGGTCATTTGGTCAATCGCCGCGATCAGACCTTGGGTGGTGAAATCGCGGTTGCGCACATCCAACCCCAGCGCAAGCGGGCTAGCCAGCGGTCCAGAGATCAAACGCGGTAAGAGGGAAAGGGGCAGATTATCAATCACCTCAAACCCCAGATCCTCAAGCGCGTTGACGGCTGTGGAACGCCCTGCCCCCGACGGGCCTGTCACAAGGATCGTCATTGGTTTGGAATGGCTGTCCATCGCGGGCCGCAGGGTCATCGCTCACTTCGTCCAGACTTTAGGAATTGCAGAATTGCTGGTGCGAAATGTATGCCATCAACCTTGTGAAACAAGGGAAAGCTTTGGCCCTGCAATATAACGTTACGTTGAGGCGGAATACGCTTTGTCTCGACGGTGTCCATATCAATGACCAGTTCAACCGCCGTTGGCGGCGCCGATTGCGCGCATAACACGCCCACGCCGCGCGCTTCGATCAGGCCGTTTAGGGTGTCAGGTGCCTGCGCGATCACTTTATCGCCTTTAGTCAACACGACCCGATCATCCGCCACCAACGCCGCCCCATAGGCCATCAGTTGCAACGCCAGTGACGATTTTCCGCTGCCTGATGCACCAGTGATCAACACCCCGGCCCCATCTATCGCCACACAAGTGGCATGAAGCGGGGCTGGTTCCATCGCCCAAGGTTTAGATTGGCAAACCCACGACGAAACGCGCGCCGAGGGGTTCAGAGGTCATGTCAGCTTCGGTGGGGCGAATGTTTTCTGCCCAGATAACACCGCCATGCGCCTCAACAATCTGTTTGGATATGGCAAGACCAAGACCAGAGTTATTGCCAAACTGCTGTTCAGGCCGTTCGGAATAGAAACGCTGGAACACTTTGGACAAGGCTTCGTTTGGAATGCCCGGCCCCGTGTCTTCGACAACGACTAGCACACGGTTTTCACGTGCACGGGCCCAAACCCGGATTGCGTCGCCATCTTCGCAGAACGAAATCGCGTTGGTAATTAGGTTGACAAATACCTGCGCCAAGCGTCCTTCGAGGCCCATTACCAAAATCGGATCGTCCGGCAGATCAGAGATATAGTCGATCCCTTTCTCTTCTGCTTCGCGGCCAAGGAATTGGCTGAGGTTGCGCATCATTTTCAGCAGGTCAAAGGCTTCTTCTTCTTCCTTCACCAGTTCACTGTCCAAACGCGATGCGTTGGAAATGTCGCTGACCAAACGGTCAAGGCGACGCACGTCGTGTTCGATGACCTCTAGTAGCTTTTCGCGTTGATCGTCTCGCTTTGCCACACGCATCGTTCCGACCGCAGATCGCAAGGATGCCAGCGGGTTCTTAATCTCATGGGCCACGTCAGCGGCGAATTGTTCGTTGCCTTCAATGCGTTCGTACAGCGCCTGAACCATCCCGCGCAGCGCGCCGGACAAACGGCCGATTTCATCAGGGCGCCCGGTCAGGTCAGGAATTCGGACGCGCGTTGGCGACATCTTGCGCGCGTTCTTGTCGCGGCCAAGTTCAGCAGCAGCCGCCAGATCAGCAAGCGGGTTGGCGATTGTGGATGCAAGGACAAGCGACAGCCCAACACTAACCACGATCCCCACAAGGAACAGACGCAATACTTGTTCGCGTTCGCGCTGGACCAATTCATCCAATTCACCCGCCGCACTTGAAATAGAAACAAATCCAACAGGTTGCGCGCCTTGCTTAATCGGTGTTGTGACGATGAATGCAGTGCCCGACGACAAACCTGTCCGCGTTTGCACCGAGGCCCCTTTTTCAAGCGCCTCTGCGATGCCCTCTTCCGTCAGGACAAAATCATTTGTTTCCGCGTCCTCAGGCATTGGATCGCTTGTGATCACCGCACGCGTCCCGCTCCAGACTTTGCTCAGCAGGTCGGTAAAGAATGTCCCGCCTTGATCGGGGCCAATACCGTCCACTTCGACGGTCCGACTGGCCCCCGTTGCAGACGCGATCAACGTCCCGTTGGCGTCAAACACGCTGACGACGATGCCGCCGCGCAAATCCATATTGGCAAGGGTAAAGGGGACGTCGATACCGTCCCCCGTGATCATATTAACCGGCGCACTAACCGGCATTCGTGCTTCTAAGACGTCTGCGATCAATTCTGCTTCGTTGACCAGGCCGTTGGCCCGTTGAAACGCCAGATTGTCGCGCGATGGGTTCAAATACAGAACCCCCGCGACAAGCAGGATCATCGCGATGAGGTTAAAAGTGATGATTTTGCGCGCAATCGGGGATTTGCGCAAATTGATCCAGCCGCGCCGACGCCGAATTTCCAGCAGTTCACCATCTGCGGAGGTCGGCGGCGCAACCCAATCATCGCCCAAAACCACTGACGGCTGGGAAGCATCAGCCGCGCGCCGGACCGAGTCAAGGTCCCGCACGTCGACATTTGACGTTACATCACTCATCACTCAACTACTCTTCGTTGTAGCGATAACCGATCCCGTACAGCGTTTCGATCGCAGAAAATTCATCATCCGCTGTCCGCATCTTTTTGCGCAAGCGCTTGATATGACTGTCGATAGTCCGGTCATCTACATATACCTGATCATCATACGCCACATCCATCAATTGGTCACGTGATTTCACGAACCCTGGACGCTGTGCCAATGCTTGGAGGAGTAAAAATTCTGTTACGGTCAGCGAAACGTCTTTGCCCTGCCATTTCACGGCATGGCGCAGCGGGTCCATCGTCAGACCACCGCGGATCATAATCTTGGTGTCTTCTGTTTCTTCGATTTCTTCGCCGCTGATCGCATCCTGACGACGCAATAGCGCGCGAATACGTTCCACCAACAAACGCTGCGAGAACGGTTTTTTCACGTAATCGTCCGCGCCCATACGCAGGCCAAGAACTTCATCAATTTCATCGTCTTTCGACGTTAGAAAAATCACAGGCATAGATGTTTTCTGGCGCAAGCGCTGTAACAGATCCATTCCGTCCATGCGGGGCATCTTAATATCCAGAACGGCAAGTTCTGGCATATCCTTGTTGAAAGCATCCAAAGCGGATTGACCATCATTATACGTCTGAACATCAAACCCCTCTGCTTCAAGGGTCATAGATACAGACGTCAGGATATTCCTGTCGTCGTCGACAAGTGCAATTTTAGACATAGGGTTTACCCTTACTGCTCGTTAATTTGTTTAGCCTGCTCTTTTTTTTTGATCTTTCGTCAATTTGCGACAGCGAATCAATCCCAATCTCAGATTCGGGAAAAGGGCGTGCCTTATTTGCTCCACTAACCACTAATTTCTGGCTAAAGTGTGTCGATTTTGGACATTGTCGAAATTTGTTTACGCTAACGGTCATTTGGTTGCGCTAACGCAAAAAAACAGGGTATTCGCAGCCGAAGTCTTGATGTTAAGCCGGTCTTGTTAGGTCAAAAACGACCCGTTAATCATAGGAGACTCCCCATGGACCACGGCAAGGTCAACCCGCAGATGAAACTTGAAGATCAAGGCATCACAGGGCTGGGGCACGTCTATTATAACCTGTCTGAGGCCGATTTGCAGGCCGCCGCGATCAAAGCGGGCGAAGGCGAAGAAGGCCAAGGCGGGACGTTCCTTGTCAGCACCGGCAAGCACACGGGCCGTTCCCCCAAAGACAAATTCGTTGTTCGCACCCCCTCCGTCGAAGACAAAATCTGGTGGGACAACAACCCTCCGATGAACCCTGCGGCCTTTGATCAGCTTTATGACGATATGCTGGCCCACATGAACGGCGGCACCTATCAGGTGCAGGATTTGTTCGGTGGCGCGGACCCCGCGCATCGTTTGGATGTGCGCGTCGTGACAGAGCTGACGTGGCACGGTTTGTTCATTCGCCACCTGCTGCGCCGCCCCGAACCGGCAGAGCTGGAAACCTTTGACCCTGAATTTACCATCATCAACTGCCCCTCGTTCAAAGCCGACCCAGCCAAGCATGGCTGCCGCACGGATACCGTGATCGTCACGAACTTTGATCGCAAACTGATCTTGATCGCTGGCACCGAATACGCAGGCGAGAACAAGAAATCGGTGTTTAGCTTGCTGAACTACCTACTGCCGGAAAAAGGCATCATGCCGATGCATTGCTCTGCCAACCACGCGCCAGGCAATCCTGTGGATACGGCCGTCTTTTTTGGCCTGTCTGGCACAGGTAAAACAACACTGTCTGCGGATCCATCACGCGTCTTGATCGGCGATGATGAACACGGCTGGTCAGAACGCGGCATCTTTAACTTTGAAGGGGGCTGCTACGCCAAGACGATCGGCCTCGACCCCAAAGCGGAACCAGAAATTTATGCCACCTGTTCGATGCCCCATACGGTGATCGAAAACATGGTCTACGACAAAGACACCAAAGAACTGGATTTCAACGATGACAGCCTGACAGCCAACATGCGCTGCGCCTATCCGTTGAATTACATCTCCAACGCGTCTGATAAGGCGCTTGGCGGCCACCCCAAGAACATCATCATGCTGACCTGCGATGCTTTTGGCGTGCTGCCCCCGATTGCGCGGCTGACGCCAGCGCAGGCGATGTACCACTTCTTGTCCGGCTTCACATCAAAGGTTGCAGGCACAGAACGCGGCGTAACGGAACCTGAACCCACGTTTTCAACCTGTTTCGGCGCGCCCTTCATGCCACGCCGCCCAGAGGTGTACGGCGACCTGCTCCGCTCCAAGATCGCGTCCCACGGCGCGACCTGCTGGCTGGTCAACACGGGCTGGACAGGTGGGGCCTATGGCACAGGGTCACGGATGCCGATCAAAGCGACCCGCGCGTTGCTAGCCGCCGCGCTTGATCAGTCATTGGTCGAAAACACATTCCGCAAAGATCCCAACTTTGGCTTTGAAGTGCCGGTGTCCTGCGACGGCGTCGATGATCAGCTGCTTAACCCGCGTGAGACATGGGCGGACAAAGCCGCCTATGACGCCCAGGCGCAAAAGCTGGTGGAAATGTTCGGCGACAACTTTGAAAAATATGTCCCCTTCATTGACGAGGACGTGAAAGCCGCCGCAATCGGCTAGGCTGGCGCTAATCAGCACATTTGCTAAGGTGCAGGGCATGAAGACACCATTGTTCTTGCTTGCCCTCACCCTGCCCCTGCCCTGCCTGGGGCAAGACCTGACGTCTGCCCAAATCGCATCCCTAGAAACCGGCGTCATCTGCGCGCCCGACGTTGTTGGCACATCGCCCGCGCCTGATACGGTGGCCGGTGTCACCAACGTGATCGAGGGCGAACCGCCATTCGTATCAGTGGTGAACCGGGTGCCTGCCGTCCTTGGCATCGGGTTCGGTGCCAAAGCACAAGCCAGCGATATTTTGGGTCTCAGCGACGTCGTCGTCACGGTGCGCCATCCCGCAATGGGGCCAGAAAAGGTCACGGTGCAATCTTATGGCAGCTATATCAGCGGGATCGACCGATCTCTGACGTTTTATCAATTCGACTATGACTACGAATTGCTGCCCGGCCCGTGGACGATCGAAGCGCGCCAAAACGGCAATCTTTTGTACCGGAGCAAGTTCGAAGTCGTCCCGCCAGAGCAAATTCCCGAACTTGCTGGCGTTTGTGGATATTTGGAATTGCTATCTTAGAGCCCAAAACGGTGACGACACAAAAATTCAATTCTGAACATTCTTTTGAATTATTATTGCGCTGCAAGTGCAAATACGATATTGCTGCAGTTGCGAAATTCAAAGGAGTCGCCCGATGCCCCGTGATGGACAGGACATGCCCGAAAACCCATCCATAGTCTTGGACGACCTTTTGGGTCTGACCTCCGCCGCGCTGCCTGCGGTGGATGATGTTTTGGCACGTGCGAAAGCAAGCGTTGCAGCGCTTTGTTCTGAGAATGGCAAAGTCAGCGGGGCATTGATCGAAGAACATCAAACAGCCGCGCACGGGTTTGCATGGCTGGCCACATATGCGCAGGCTTTGCATCAGATGCAGGCATGGGCAGATCGGCTAGAGACGGATGGCAAATTTGGTGAGGTCGAACAGCTGATCCACCAAATCGCGTTTGGTGAATACCTTTGGCAGATCTACGGCGGCATCCAGATGAACCAAGGTGAAATCGTGCGCCTTCAGGACTTGGGGCTTTCGCAATCTGACATGGGCGCGCTTATGATCCCCGCCGTGATGACCCTCACCCAAACCGGCAACACGCAAGCCGCGCGCAGTCGCCTATGCGCCCTGATGGAAGAACAAGCCGCCAATCTCACGGTCGGAAACAGCGGGCTGGATGATGAGCTGGAAATGATCCGCGAACAATTCCGCCGCTTTTCGATAGACCGCGTCGAACCACACGCCCACGAATGGCACCTCAAGGATGAGCTTATCCCGATGGATATCATCGACGAAATGGCAGAACTTGGCGTCTTCGGGCTGACCATCCCCGAAGAATACGGCGGTTTTGGCCTATCCAAAGCGTCCATGTGCGTGGTGTCTGAGGAACTTTCCCGCGGCTATATCGGTGTTGGCTCCCTTGGCACCCGCAGCGAGATTGCAGCAGAACTGATCCTTTGTGGCGGGACCCAAGCGCAAAAGGAAAAATGGCTGCCGCGTCTGGCCTCCGCTGAAACATTGCCCACAGCTGTGTTCACCGAACCCAACACCGGCTCCGACCTCGGGGCGCTGCGTACCAAAGCCACCAAAGACGGCGACGATTGGCTGATCAACGGCAACAAAACATGGATCACCCACGCCGCCCGCACCCACATGATGACAGTGCTGGCCCGCACCATCCCCGACACCGACGACTACAAAGGCCTGTCAATGTTTCTGGCCGAAAAGACGCCGGGTACGGATGCAGACCCTTGGCAAGATCCCGGCATTTCCGGTGGCGAGATTGAGGTTTTGGGCTATCGCGGCATGAAAGAATACACCCTCAACTTTGACAACTTCAAAGTGAAGGGCGAAAATCTACTGGGCACCGAACAAGGCCAAGGGTTCAAGCAGCTGATGCAAACCTTTGAAAGCGCGCGCATTCAAACCGCCGCCCGCGCCATTGGGGTGGCGCAATCCGCGCTGGACGAAGGCATGAAATACGCGCTGGATCGCAAACAATTCGGCAAAGCGCTGATCGACTTTCCCCGCGTCTCTGGCAAGCTGGCGATGATGGCGGTGGAAATCATGATCTCCCGCCAGCTCACCTATTTTTCCGCCCATGAAAAAGACAACGACCGCCGCTGCGACCTAGAGGCAGGAATGGCCAAATTGCACGGCGCGCGCGTGGCCTGGGCCAATGCCGACAACGCGCTGCAAATCCACGGCGGAAACGGCTTTGCGCTGGAATATAAAATCAGTCGCATCCTTTGTGACGCCCGAATCCTGAACATTTTTGAAGGTGCCGCCGAAATTCAGGCCCAAGTCATCGCAAGACGGTTGCTTGCCACCTAGTTAAGCCCGTATTCATCCCTTCAAGAGACATGGGGTGGAATCGATGAAAACTGTGCTGTTGACCGGTATAACCGGGTACATCGCAAAACATATCGCAGCGCAATTGCTTGACGCAGGCTATGCTGTGCGCGGCTCAATGCGCAGCACCAAACGGGTGCAAGAGGTAAACGCCGCTGTCGCCAAAGGGTTAAAAGATCCCAGCAACCTCACCCGCCTCAGCTTTTGTGAATTGGACCTGACCAAAGATCTGGGATGGACAGACGCCATGCGCGGGGTCGATGCGGTTTTGCACACAGCCTCCCCCTTTCCTTTGGTCCAGCCCAAAAACGAACAAGACCTGATCACACCCGCAGTGGATGGTACGCTGCGCGCGATGAAAGCCGCGCAAGATGCAGGCGTGACCCGCGTGATCCTCACCTCCTCCACCGTCGCGATCTCCGGTTCTGACCTGACGTCCAGCCAAACCGCCTATAGCGAGGAAAATTGGACCGACGTAAACGACAAAGGCACCAGTGCGTATGCCAAATCCAAAACGCTGGCGGAAAAGGCCGCGTGGGATTTCGTCAAAGACACAGCGCCCGATATCCAGCTGACGACCATCAACCCCGGTTTCGTGATCGGCCCGCCACTTGATCGCAACTACGGCACCTCGCTTGCCGTGATCGAACGCGTGCTCAAGGGCAAAGATCCGATGGTGCCAAACCTCTGCTTTGCTTGCGTGGATGTGCGCGACGTGGCCGCCTTGCATATTGCTGCGCTAAAAGACGACAAAACCGCAGGGCAGCGGGTGTTGTCCGCAGCCGATAGCTTGTGGTTCAAAGACATATCGCAGGTGTTGAAAGACAGCGAACCCAAGCGCAAAATCTCAACCCGGGTCGCACCGACATTTGCGATCAAACTGCTTGGGCTATTTGATCCCGCCATCCGGGGGATCATCCCGCAGCTTGGCAAAGCACAACCCATCAACAACGCCCGTGCGCGGGCCCTGCTGGGGCGCGACTTGTTGGACCCGCGCGACGCCGTGAAAGAGGCCGGGAAATACCTGATCGACGAAGGACTGGTATGAAAACGCTTTGGGCTGCATCGCTTTTGCTGGCCGCCTGCGGCGATGAAACCGTGACGGGGTTTGCCGATACGACCCTGTTCG
Organism: uncultured Paracoccaceae bacterium; assembly: GCA_937922155.1. Classification (GTDB taxonomy): domain Bacteria; phylum Pseudomonadota; class Alphaproteobacteria; order Rhodobacterales; family Rhodobacteraceae; genus Cognatiyoonia. The sequence goes on from CAKZVL010000005.1 coordinate 15,676, forward strand.
TGCTTTCCACAATCGACGGGCGCGCGTTTGAGGCCAGCGCGACACTGGACATCGCCACATCCGGACAGATCAGCGGCACAGGTCCTTGCAACAGCTACCGCGCCACGCAATCCGCACCCTACCCTTGGGTGGACATCGGCCCTATCGCCGCCACACGAAGGGCCTGTCCCGATCTGGATACAGAACAGCAGTTCTTTGAAACCCTTAGCCAAATGACAAACGTAGAAGTGCTGGGCGATGTGCTGATATTGCGCAATGATGCCGGGGCGGAAATGGTGTTTGAGGCAGCGGATTAGCGCCCCAAAACCTCAACCAGCCGCGCCCGCGCGGGCGGGCTTGGGCGATCGCCCAAAGACCGGATCAACTTGTTCTCAATGAACCAACCCGTAGTGCGCAAGGCTGTGACAATCTCGCTGTTGGTAGCATCGCCCTGGCCAGCCAAAACAGGCGGTAAGGGCAACAAACGATCCGCCCATTCCCCCGCCGCCTGACGGCTGACAGCCTTGCCCGTGCGCGGCGATACAAAGGCGAGATCTTCGTTCGTGCCGCGCACCGCACAGGCACTGAGGTCCAGAGCGAATCCCATGTCCTCTAAAACTGCCTTTTCCCAATTGAGGTAGGCCAAAGGCCAAACCTCCGATTGCCCCAAAAGATCCAACAGCTGAACCGATCTTGTGTAAAGGGCTGGATGCGCCACGCGCTCAGGCAAGACCGCGCTCAAAAGGGCGCAGACGGCATTCATACCCGCTAGCGCCAAACGGTCGCTCATCGCAACAGCGGCGCGACTGCGCAAAGGTTCAATGGTAAAGGCGCCCAGATGATCCTCAAGTCGGGCTTTCCACACCAGATCAAGCTGTGCGCCCGGTTGCAGATGCGGGGTTTTCTTGCGCGACGCCCCGCCCCGCACGACGCCCGCGTGGCGCCCTTGGGTCGGGGTGAACACATCCAAGATCAGGGCGTTTTCGCCAAACGGGCGCGCGGCCAAAACGAAACCTTCATCGCGCCATTCCCTCATGCCAGCCGCCCGCTATGTGTGAACCGGGGGATGCCTTCGGCGAGAGTATTTTGGGCAAGATGATACATCCTCCCCAGAATGCCCGCTGACGGCACGATTTGAAAGCAAGCATTAGGTGGGGCAAGTTGGACGGCGCTCCAACCTGCCCCGGGATAACCCGTCAGACGGGCGATCACCTTGCACGGCCATCGGCTCTCCAGCCTGTACCGCACCTTTGGGATAGCAGGTTAACCTTAATATCAGGTGAAGACGTACTGTATCATCTTGCCAAAAAATACTCCAAAACCGTCAGATCATGCCAATGAAGGATCGTCCAACAAGTGGCGGGCGTCTTTGTCTTCGACTTCGATTACCCAAAGGTCAGGATCAAAGCTGCGTTGTGCCGTGACTGACGTATCCACGTCCGTTTCCCGGCCTTCGCTGAGCACAACCCAGGTTCGATCCCCAGACATCAAATCAAAGGCACGTTGATAAAGCCGTGCGTTCCCGTCCAATGTATTCAGCTTGATCAAAACAGCCCCTGCCGTCGTATCCCCCTTGGCCACAACAAAGGCCGGAATATTCAAAAGGCTGAGGCGTTTGAGGTAGGCCGCGACCCAAATCTCGGCCCTGAGCCTCATGAATTGCCATCCTTAAAGTTTAGCCCCATTTCCGAATATCGTTCCGCATCTTCCAGCCAGTTGGGCCGCACTTTAACCTTTAGGAACAGGTGCACGCGGCGGCCCAAAAACTCTTCTAATTCTTCGCGGGCGGCTTTGCTGACCGCTTTGATCGTTTCACCCTTGTTGCCCAGCACGATGCCCTTGTGCCCGTCGCGCATCACGTAAATCAGCTGATCCACACGCGCCGTGCCGTCTTTGCGTTCTTCCCAGTTTTCAGTCTCAACCGTTAACTGGTAAGGCAATTCTTGGTGTAGGCGCAGCGTCAGTTTTTCGCGCGTCATTTCGGCGGCGATCATGCGCATGGGCAAATCGGACAGCTGATCCTCGGGATACAACCACGGCCCCTCGGGCAGGGCGCCTGCCAGCCATGTGCGCAGCTGGTCGCAACCGTGGCCCTTTTCAGCAGAGATCATAAAGGTTTCTTCAAACGCAAAGGCCTCGTTCAGCTCTTGGGTCAGCTCCAGCAGCTTTTCGGTGGGCACGCGATCAATTTTGTTGATCGCCAGCGCAATGCGCCGTTGCCCAAAATCACCCAACGTGTCCAGAATGGCTTGCACGCCTTCGGTCAGCCCCCGGTTCGCTTCGATCAACAGCACGACGACATCTGCATCTGCCGCCCCGCCCCAGGCGGCGGCGACCATGGCACGGTCCAACCTGCGGCGCGGCTGAAACAGACCGGGCGTGTCGACAAAGACCAACTGGCTGCCCCCTTCCATCGCTACGCCGCGAATGCGCGCCCGCGTTGTTTGCACCTTGTGGGTGACGATGCTGACCTTGGCGCCCACCATCCGGTTCAACAGCGTGGATTTGCCTGCGTTCGGCTCTCCGATCAGGGCAATGAAACCAGCACGGGTCATGTGGATACTTTCTCTAGCAGGGCGCTTGCGGCGGCTTGTTCTGCGTGGCGTTTGGACCCAGCGACGGCCTGTTCATGCGCGCCAGAAGCCAAGCGCACTTCGATCGTAAACATAGGCTGATGATCCGGCCCATCACGGGCCACTTCGATATATTGCGGCGGCGCTTCGCCGCGGGCTTGTGCCCATTCCTGCAGGGCGGTTTTCGCATCGCGCGCATCGCTTTTCACTTCCGTAATGCGCGGCCCCCAAAGGCGGATCACCATCGCCTCCGCCGCACCATATCCGGCGTCCAGATAAACCGCCGCGATCACCGCTTCCATCGCATCCGCCAGCAACGCGTCTTTGCGCCGCCCGCCTGATTTCATCTCAGAACGGCCCAGTTTCAGCACAGAGCCCATATCAATCTGACGCGCCACATCCGCGCAGGCTTCCTTGCGCACAAGCGCGTTAAAGCGCGGCGCAAGCTGCCCCTCAGAGGCGCTCTTGTCCGCCTTGAGCAGCGCATCCGCCATCACAAGGCCCAACACCCGGTCGCCCAAGAATTCCAGCCGCTGATTGTCATCCCGGTTGGCGGTCATCATCGACGAATGCGTCACCGCGCGAACCAAAAGCGCGGGGTCGGCAAATTCATGGCCCAACCGGTCCTGAAAGTCTGTAAGGTCGCCAGACAGCTTCACTCGATCGCCTTGAAATAGCGGTCGCTGCGCCATGTCCAGAACGCCAGCATCGCCCGACCAGCGGAAGAAAACATGATCCGGTCTGCACGGCCAACGATGTCTTCGCGCGGGACAAATCCAACACCGCGCGCGGTTTGCGCAACCCGGCTGTCAGTGGAATTGTCACGGTTGTCACCCATGAAAAAGAAATGATCCTCAGGCACCGTGTAAACACCCGTATCGTCTGATCGCTGCTCTCCGATATCCAAAATCGAATGACGCACGCCATTGGGCAGCGTTTCATACTGGCGCACCTTTGGGCATTCCGCACCGGGGCCAACAGCCTGATTGCCACTACACCGGGGCGGCACCCCTTGGGGGCCTTGCAGTTCCATCGTTTCCACAAACGTCCCGCCCGCCTCTAGCTGAACAGGTTCATCATTGATGTGCAGCACGCCGCCCTTCATCTGAATGCGATCACCCGGCAAGCCGATCAAGCGTTTGATGAAATCAACACCCGTCACAGGGTGGCGAAAGACAACGACGTCGCCTTGTTCTGGTTCTGATCCCATAATCCGATCTGTGCGCCCTTTGAGGAAGCCACAGAAATCATCGGCCCCCACATCCACGCCAAGACTTGGAATACGGATCGACGGACAAGACGCATAGGAATAGCCATAGGCCATTTTATTGACGAACAGGAAATCACCGATCAGCAGCGTGTCTTTCATTGATCCGGTCGGAATCCAGAACGGCTGGAAAAACAGGGTGCGAAACGCCCCTGCGATCAACAGGGCGTAAACCACTGTTTTGACTGTCTCAATGATGCTTGCACCAAAACTGGTTTTCTCTGCCATCAGAACGTTCCTTAACGGTTTGGGGCTTCATGCGTGGCTTGCCGGTCCAAGTCAAGCATCGGGCAAGGGTCTGGCTTCAATCACAACAAAGGCCTGCGCCCATGGGCGGTCATCGGTCAAGGTTACATGGATGATCGCATCATGGCCCGGCGGGGTCATGCTGGCCAAACGCTCTGCCGCCCATCCGGTGACAGCCATCACAGGCTGGCCTGTGTCCAGATTGCTAACAGCCATGTCTTTCCACGCGATGCCCATGCGCAATCCGGTGCCCAGCGCCTTGGAACAGGCTTCTTTGGCGGCCCAGCGTTTGGCATAAGTGCCCGCCACATCTTTGCGCCGCTCCGCTTTGCGCTGTTCTACCTCAGTGAACACCCGGTTGCGAAACCGGTCACCAAAACGATCCAAGGTGCCTTGGATACGTTCAATGTTCGCAAGGTCAGTGCCGATGCCAAGGATCATACGTCTAAATCCATCACCATAATCCCCGCAGCCCCACCGCGACACATCGCCACCAACCGCGCGCCCAGCGCCTTGTGGGTCGCATCATCGGCATAGGCCGACAGCGCCGCCGCATCGTTAAAGGTGCAGATGAACCCATACGGATACTCTTGCGATTTGCGTTCAAAGTCGCGGTTGATCCCATGTTCAAAGGCCACAAATCCGTCGATCTGCGGCTGCAAATCTGCCAACCCCTGCATCACGTCGCCCAGGTCCTTGGCGTTGTGACCGGGTTCAAGGTTTAGCATCACGATATGACGGATCATGTCAGCCTCGTGGTGAGCAGTTTCAAACTCGCCAGCCCAAACAACACGCCAAAGGCCACATCAAACGCGCGCCGCATCTGCAGATACCCCCGCGCAATCGGCGCAGACGAAAACAGGATCGCATAACCCAAGAACATCAGCGCCGATACGCTGATCAACATCCCAAACAACGACCAGACCTGCGTGGCATCCGCGCCCATAGGCAAGGCAATGGCATAGATCGACCCCCAAGCCAAAATCGCCTTGGGATTGGTCAAGTGCAGCAGCATCCCCTTGGCAAACAGGCGCGAGGTCAAAAGCGGTGTGTGCGTTGCAGGTTTTGGAAACATCGCGCTGCGCAAGGATTTGATCGCAAGGTACAACAGATACAGCGCGCCAGCGTAACGGATCACTTCAAACATCCACGCATTGGCCATCATGATCGCGCTCAGGCCAAGGGCCGCCGCAATACCCCATGCCGCTGATCCGCATAAAACACCGCTCGCAATTGCCAAACCGGACCGCCGCCCAAGGTTCACAGACGTCCCCGTGATCGCCAAGGTCGCCGGCCCGGGGCTGCCACCCGCAATGGCCCAACCCAAAAGGATGAGGTAAATCTCAGCCCCCATTGCGCGCCTCATCCATGCAGCGGCGCATCTCGGCAATCGCCGGGCCCAACCCGCGAAAAATTGCCTCGCCAATGATGAAATGCCCGATGTTCAGCTCTGCAACCTGCGGCAAGGCAGCAATCGGGCCAACGCTGTCATAGGTCAACCCATGGCCCACATGAACCTCTAGCCCGATTGAGGCACCATAGGCCACCATGTCCGTGATCTTGGCCAACTCATCATCCCGCGTCGCCCAATCCCCTTCGGCCCAGGCATCAGCGTAAGCCCCCGCGTGCAGTTCCACCACAGGCGCGCCGATCCGGGCAGAGGCATCAAGCTGCGCCTTATCGGCTGCAACAAACATCGACACACGCGCCCCCGCCCCGCGTAGCGGTTCAATGAACGCAGCCAGTGCGTTGTCGTTGGCAACCACATCCAAACCACCCTCCGTCGTGCGCTCCTCACGCTTTTCAGGGACCAAACAGACCGCATGGGGTTTATGACGCAGCGCAATCGCCTGCATTTCATCCGTCGCGGCCATCTCGAAATTCAGCGGAACGCGCAAGGCCTCCATCAAACCATCAATGTCGCTGTCGATGATATGGCGGCGGTCTTCGCGCAGGTGGGCCGTGATCCCATCCGCGCCCGCGTCCTGCGCGATCAGGGCCGCGCGCACAGGGTCCGGCACGTTTCCACCACGGGCATTGCGCACCGTCGCGACGTGGTCGATGTTCACACCCAAACGCAGCTTATCCATGTCACTCACTTTCCTCTACATTCCAGCAAAGCCTAGACGTTTGGCGCAGCCTTGCCATACAAAATGGGGCTCTAATTCTTTAACTCGCCCATTTTCTTGCGCAATTTCTTGCGGCGGCGGTTCTGGTAAGCGGTGATCAGCGGCACAGACAGGTAATAACACACCGTGGCGGCAATGACGCCGGGCAAAAGCCCCCCGACCATATAGGGCCAATAGACCTCGTGCCAAAACTCTGACAACCCACGCCAATCCATCGTCTCATCGGAAAAGATCGCCTGAAAGTTCTGCCCCAAATCAGCAAACGCATTTGAAAACCGACAGCCAATACTGCAATTCTCAGGACCACCGCCTGTAAACAAATGCCTGTCCATCGGACGCCCCAAAATGGTGTACCCCGTCCCAAGCGAGGCGACGCCAATCGGGATATAGGTCAGCGGATTGCCAAAAAACGTGCCCATCAAGGCCGACAGGATATTGCCGCGCATGATCGCCGCAAGGCCCGCCGCGATGAAAAAGTGGAATCCGTAAAACGGTGTGAACGACGTAAAGACCCCCGCCCAAACCCCACGCGAAATGCGCTGCGGTGTGTCCGGCAATCGGCGCAGGCGATGCTTGACGTACTCAAACGCCCGCGCCCAGCCACCGCGCGGCCAGACAAAATCGCGCACGGCCCTCCAGGCTGGCCGTCTGTCCCTACGCTTGAACACGTGTCATGCCCCTTGCCTATTCCCGTACATTGGCCTGCCCCAAATCACGATGCCGCGCGACAGAGCTGACGGTGTTTTCAGCTTCTAACGCCGTAACCACCCTGTGCAAATGCTCACTATCGCGCAGATCCACGTCAATCATCAGTCGATAATAATCTGGTTTGCGATCCACGAATTTCAAATCGGAGATATTGGCCTCTTGTTCGGCGATCAGGCTACAGATGCGGCCCAGAACCCCAGTGTTGTTGCTGATGGAAATATCAATCGTCACGCTGTTGGTGGCCGGATGGGTGCCCTCTTGCCAATGCACATCGACCCAGCGATCTAATTGTTCCTCAAAATCAACAAGGGCTTCGCAGTCAATCGCATGGACCACAACGCCCTGACCGCGATAGGTGATCCCAACGATCCGCTCCCCCGGGACTGGTCGACAGCACAAGGCGCGCTGATGGGTCTGATCAGGCCCAAGGCCGACAACCGCCCGCTCCTTTTCCACCTCATTGCCCCGGTGTTCGACCAGATCAGGATAAATCGACGCCACAACCTCGCGCGCGCTCAGCTCTGCACTGCCCAGCCGCAACAACATTTCATCCACGTCATTGCCAAAAACAAACGACTTTGCCGCCGTTCTCAGCGCCTTTTCAGTGGCGCGTTTGCCGACGTTTTCAAACGCGACACGCGCCAACTCTCGGCCCAGTTGCATGAACTTTTCGCGGTCTTCCTCGCGCAGGGATTTGCGGATCGCGGTCTTGGCTCGGCCCGTCACAGCAATATCAATCCAAGGCACCTGCGGCTTTTGCCCTTCGGCAATGATGATATCCACCGATTGCCCGTTCTTCAGACGGGTCCAAAGCGGCACGCGGATACCATCGACCTTGGCACCAACGCATTTGGAGCCGATCCGCGTATGAATAGCATAGGCAAAATCAATCGGCGTCGCCCCACGGGGTAGTTTGATGACATCGCCCTTGGGCGTGAAACAGAATACCTGATCGGTATACATTTCCAGCTTCACGGCCTCCAAGAACTCATCGTGATCGTGATCGTCGTCTAGACGTTCGGTCAGCATGGAAATCCATTTGACGGGATCAACAGCAAACCGGTTTTCAACCCGTTCCCCATTGCGATAGGACCAATGCGCAGCAACGCCCGTCTCAGCCACCTCATGCATTTCGCGGGTGCGGATCTGCACCTCAACCCGCTTCCCATCGCGCCCCGACACCGTGGTGTGGATAGATCGATAGCCGTTGGATTTCGGCTGGCTGATATAATCCTTAAACCGGCCCGGCACCGCGCGCCAACGCTGGTGGATCGCGCCCAGAACGGCGTAACACTCCGCCTCCGTGGCCGTTAGAATGCGAAACCCATAGATGTCAGACAGCCGGCTAAAGCCTTGGTCCTTTTCCTGCATCTTGCGCCAAATACTATAGGGCTTTTTGGCGCGACCATGAACCTCGGCCTTGATACTGGCCTTTTCCAGTTCCACCCGCATATCTGCGGTAATCTGCTGCACCACATCACCGGTTTCCCGCTGCAAGGTGATAAACCGTCGAATGATCGAATTGCGCGCCTCAGGGTTCAGAACGCGAAACGCAAGATCCTCCAGCTCTTCGCGCATCCACTGCATCCCCATGCGCCCAGCAAGGGGGGCATAGATATCCATCGTCTCGCGCGCCTTTTGCACCTGTTTTTCCGGCTTCATCGACTTGATCGTGCGCATATTATGCAGCCGGTCGGTCAGTTTTACCAAGGTCACGCGCAAATCGCGACTGGTCGCCATAAACAGCTTGCGGAAATTTTCCGCCTGCTTCGTATGGGCAGAGTTCAGCTGCAGATTGGTCAGTTTGGTCACACCATCCACAAGATCCGCAATTTCGCGACCAAACCGCTCCTCAACAACCGTATAACTGGCAGAGGTGTCTTCAATCGTGTCGTGCAAAAGGGCTGTGATCAGCGTGGCATCATCCATCTGCTGTTCGGCGAGCAATCGAGCGACTGCAACGGGATGGGTGAAATACGGATCACCAGAATGGCGAAATTGCCCGTCGTGCATTTCTGCACCAAAGGCAAACGCATCCCGCATCAACTCTTCATTGGTGTTTGGATTATAGGTGCGGACCAGCGCTGTCAGGTCATCAACAGTCGTCATATCGGTCCGGCACCTTTATCATACAGGCCGGGGAACCAGCCTTAGCTCTGCCCTTGCGCTTCCATCAGCGCACGCAGCAGTTTCTCTTCGGACATATCGTCCTCTTGCGGCTTGTCGGGTTCTGCGCCCATCAACAGCGCCATGCTGTCTTCTTCTGGCTCATCCACCTCGATCTGGGTCTGATGCGCTTCGATCATCCGCTCCCGCAGATCATCGGCCTGCTGTGTTTCCTCTGCAATCTCACGCAGGGACACGACAGGGTTCTTGTCATTGTCACGGCTAACAGTCGTGGGCGAGCCCGAGGAAATCTCACGTGCGCGATGGGCGGCAAGCATTACCAACTCAAACCGGTTGGGGACTTTATCGACGCAATCTTCAACGGTAACGCGGGCCATCAGGCATTCTCCTACAATATAGGCTGGATCAGAAATCAGGACATAAGGGCTGTTGGCAATATTGACAAGGCGATTGTTGGCGGGTCAGGGCGCGTGCCATGGTCAGATCACATAGCCAGCAAGTGGCATACAAGCCAAACGGCTTCCGGTCGGGCCAACTAGGCTTTGGTCAATGCACGAAAAAAGAACCCCCGCCAGACCAAATCTGACGGGGGTAAAACCATTATTCGTCGACAAAACCGGGAGGCGGTCCAGGTTTGATCGGATCTGGTGTCGCCGGTTCCGGAGTTGTCGTGTCAGTGCCAACGTCCGGCCCCGACCCAGTATCCGGTGTCGTTGTCCCAGTATCAGGCGTCACCGCCCCGGTATCAGGCGTTGTTGTGCCAGTATCAGGCGTTGTAGCACCAGTATCAGGCGTTGTTGTACCAGTATCAGGCGTCACCGCTCCAGTATCAGGCGTCGTTGTGCCAGTATCAGGCGTTACCGCCCCAGTGTCAGGCGTCGTTGTGCCAGTATCTGGCGTCACCGCACCAGTATCCGGCGTATCCGGATCATTGTCAGTCGTATCATCGTTCACAACAGTGACGCCGAGGACTTCTGTCGGCGGTCTGTCAAAATTACCGTCGTCGTCAGCACCCACTCTGTCGCCAAAGAAATTGCGTGGCGTCACAGTCGGCACCGCTTGGGCAACACAATTGTCCTCAACGGTCTGATACTTATCCCAAACCTGCGCTTCACGATCACAAATAATCGGCGGAGGCGTTTTTGCGCACGCGGCCAACGAAATGGCAGAAACGGCACATACGATCATGTAGGTTTTCATGTCAGCATCCTATCATTGGCTGATTTTGAGGCGAAAAATTTATGTTCGTTGCGCTGCGCGACGGCGGCGCGCGGTCAAACCGCCCGCGCCAATCAATACGCTCGCCAACATCAATCCAGACGCTGGGACAGGCACGGCGGCGATCTGAATGCTGGTCAGCAAGTCTTGTTCCGTATCAGAACTCAAGATCAAAAAGGACGACGTAGGCGCCGACCATACATTAGTTTCGATGTTGTTTAACCAAACGCCTGCCAGATCCTTGGCGGCATTCGCGTTATTGGATCCACCGGCAACCGAAAACTCACCGTCGTCCAAACCAAAGGACAATGCGCTTTCTGTCGTGATCTCCCACGCAGCCATCTGAAACGCAGCAGCCGTTGCGTGGCTATTCACCTCGCCCAGGGCATTCTCTGCCAGCATATTCAGGTGCATAGTCACATCCGCACCAAACCGGTTAACTTGTTGATATTCGGACGGCAGTTCGAAACTTTGCAGTGGCTCAAGACAGAACGCCAAAAAGTTGGCGATGCCACCCATCAAATCAGCTTTGATGTGATATGCACCGATCGCTGCATTCGGGATTGTTGCTGACCCAACGGTATAGTCAGTTTGCACCAACCAAGAATTTTCGCCATTTTCGTCAAGAAAGACGCTAGTCTCGTTTTGTTTTTCCAAGGTCACAGTCGACGCGGCAGCGGTCGAACCAGACATCAGAGCAGCTGTTACAAGTACAGTTCCAAACGTGTTACGGATAGTCATCATGTGCTCCTGTTTGTGGCCGTTAAAGCCTTTTTCAACCAGAAAGCACTTATATCGTTCCTAAAAAAGGGGGCTTAGGAAGAAACTTTTCCCCTACTTTAAGTTGCTGCAAAATACTCACATAATTGTGTCTTTTTTGTGTCACATGCCAAAATTGATAGCAGAAACGTGCGTTTTTCGCTGGATGTGTCAAAGCTGGCTTTCCACCGCAAACAGCGCAACGCCCTCAGGAAAAATTGGCCAATTGCTTTAGACATTTTTGCAAAATCGCCTGCTCTTCCACCGTGAACGACGCAACAAGGGTTTCGTGATACCGCGTCGCTTCGGTTTGCAAATGGCCAAAGGCCGCCTGCCCCTGCTTGGTCAGCGACAGCAATTCGTTACGCCGATCTGTGGGCACTCGCGTACGCTCCAGAAACCTTTGCCGCTCAAGGGCCGAAACCGCGCGACTGACTTTGGTCTTGTGCAAATCGGCCATGGTGCAAATCTGTTTCGCGGTCAAATCTCCATAGCGGCCCAGATGAAAAAGGACGCGCCATTCGGTCCGCAACATCCCATAACGATCTTTATACGTCTTTTGAAAATCAAGACTGGTGTTTTCCGCCGCGCGATTCAGCAGATAAGGCAGGAAATCTTGAATTTGCAGATGATTTTTTTCCTTCATAGCTCCAAAATACCATTGATAGTTACAAATGCAACAAATATCGACGTCGGTGTCGCTAGAAAGGATGCCCCATGAACAAGGTCACCGCACCCCACGGATTGCAACAAGCGCCAACCCCCGTTGGCACGCTTGCAGGTTACATGCCCGGCTTTGGCAATGATTTTGAGACAGAAGCCCTGCCCGGTGCCCTGCCCCAAGGCATGAACAGCCCGCAAAAGTGTAATTACGGTCTGTATGGCGAACAGCTCTCCGGCACGGCTTTTACCGCGCCCAGCCATCAGAACGAACGCACGTGGTGCTACCGCATTCGCCCATCGGTCAAACATACCCATCGGTTTACACCAATTGATCTGCCCTATTGGAAATCTGCGCCCAACATCGTCGAAAACGTTACCTCTTTGGGTCAATACCGTTGGGATCCGGTCGCACATTCTGACCAACCGCTCACGTGGCTGAAAGGCATGCGCACGATGACGACCGCGGGGGATGTGAACACGCAGGTCGGCATGGCAAGCCATATCTATCTGGTTACGCAAAGCATGGTGGACGCCTATTTCTATTCGGCCGATTCCGAAATGCTGGTCGTCCCACAAGAGGGGCGTTTGCGGTTCTGCACAGAACTTGGCGTCATCGACGTCGCACCACAAGAAATCGCAATCATTCCGCGCGGTCTAGTTTATCGTGTCGAGGTGCTAGAAGGGCCGTGTCGTGGCTTTGTCTGTGAAAACTACGGTCAGAAATTCGAAATGCCCGGTCGCGGGCCCATCGGGGCCAACTGCATGGCCAACCCACGGGATTTCAAAACCCCCGTCGCCGCGTTCGAGGATCGCGAAACGCCCTCTACCGTGACGATCAAATGGTGCGGCCAATTCCACGAAACCAAAATCGGCCATTCGCCTTTGGACGTGGTCGCATGGCACGGGAACTATGCGCCCTGCAAATATGACCTCAAAACCTATTGCCCCGTCGGCGCGGTTCTGTTCGACCATCCTGACCCGTCCATTTTTACCGTCCTGACCGCTCCATCTGGCCAAGAGGGCACAGCCAACATCGACTTTGTTCTGTTCCGCGAACGCTGGATGGTGGCAGAGGATACGTTCCGCCCGCCGTGGTATCACAAAAACATCATGTCCGAATTGATGGGCAATATTTACGGCCAATACGACGCCAAACCCAAAGGATTCATTCCCGGCGGCGTCAGCCTACACAACATGATGCTGCCCCACGGGCCGGACAAGAACGCCTTTGAAGGGGCCTCAAACGCCGACCTCAAGGCTCAAAAGCTCGACAATACCATGTCCTTCATGTTCGAAACCCGCTTCCCCCAGCATTTGACGACATTCGCGGGCAAGGAAGCCCCGCTTCAGGATGATTACATTGATTGCTGGACCGATATCGAAAAGAAATTCGATGGCACACCGGGGGTCAAATGAAGCTTTATAGCTATTGGCGATCCACAACATCCTACCGCGTGCGGGCCGCGCTTAACCTTAAGGGGTTAGCCTTTGAAACCTGCCCGGTCGATCTTGTGGCGGGGGAACAAAAGGCGCCCTCCTATACCGCGCTCAACCCCGGTGCAGGGGTGCCAACACTGGTGCTCGATGATGGAACGACGCTGACGCAATCCATGGCGATCCTTGATTATATCGACGCCACATGGCCCCAACCGCGCCTGATCCCCGCAGACCCCTTGGAACGGGCCCGCGTGTTGGCCGTGGCCCATAGCGTCGCGCTGGATATTCACCCGGTAAACAACCTGCGCGTCGTCCAAGCGCTCGGCACCGAATTTGGCGCAACCCCCGCCCAGAAAAAGGCATGGATGCAAGACTGGATGACAAAAGGGTTCACCGCCGTTGAGGCGCAACTGCCATCCAACACCCCCTTTGCATTCGGCGCGACCCCCAACATCGCCGACCTTTGCATCGTCGCCCAAATGTACAACGCAGATCGCTGGGAGGTCGCGCTTGACGCTTTCCCAAACCTCACCCGCATAACCGCCAACTGCTTGGCCGTGCCAGCCATCATGGCGGCCCACCCCGACAACCAACCTGACGCGAAAGAAACATAATGACATTGCTCCGCTCCTGGGTCGACAGCGCGAACAGCGCAGAGACGCCATTCCCCCTCAACAACCTCCCCTACGGAGTTTTCTCCACCGATCCCGAAACGATGCCGCGCTGTGGCGTCGCGATTGGTGATAAGATCTTTGATCTGTTCAAAGCGGAAAGCGACGGTTTGATCGACATGGGGGCGACTGTCTTCGACGTGCCCTATTGGAACGAAGTGATGGACCTCGGGCCAGAGGCATGGACAACCCTGCGCGCCCGTCTGACGGCCTTGCTGTCCGAAGGGGCAGAACCATTGCCAAACTACCTGGTGGCACAATCCGATGCCACGATGCAGATGCCCTTTAAGGTCGCTGAATTCACAGACTTCTACGCAGGCAAACACCACGCAATGAACGTCGGCACGATGTTTCGCGGCCCTGAAAACGCGCTACCGCCCAACTGGCTGCACATCCCAATCGGCTACAATGGCCGCGCATCAACCGTTGTGGTCTCTGGCACCGACATCATCCGTCCTAATGGCCAGACCAAAGCGCCAGACGCAGACATGCCCTCCTTCGGTCCTTGCAAACGCCTAGATATCGAACTTGAAATGGGCGCGATCATTGGTGGTGCAAACGCCATGGGCGACCCGATCACCGTACAACAGGCCGACGATATGATCTTTGGCTATGTGTTGCTGAACGACTGGTCCGCGCGCGATATTCAGGCATGGGAATACCAACCGCTTGGGCCTTTTCAGGCCAAGGCATTCGCCACCTCCATCAGCCCGTGGATTGTAACCAAAGACGCGCTTGACCCCTTCCGCACCAGCACGCCGGATCGGGAAAAAACGCTGCTACCGCATTTGGTCGAACCGGGTCCGATGCTTTATGATATCGATCTTGCGGTCACGATGGCCCCCAAGGGCAAAGCGGCGACAACCATCGCGCGCACCAACTACAACCAGATGTATTATTCCGCAGCCCAGCAATTGGCCCATCACGCCACATCGGGCTGCGCGATGAACATCGGCGATTTGATCGGCACGGGCACAATCTCTGGCCCCGAAAAATCCGAACGCGGATCGCTGCTCGAACTCACCTGGGGCGGCAAGGAACCGATGACGTTAGACACAGGCGACACCCGCACCTTTATCGAAGACGGGGATACGTTGACACTGCATGGTGCCGCCAAAGGTGACGGCTATCAAATCGGCTTTGGCAGCTGCACCGGCACGATCAAGCCTGCAATCAAATACCCTTAATATCATCTTGCCAAAAATACTCCCGCCGGAGGCATCCGTCGGCACAATAAGGACGAAACCTATGGCCAAAGCATTCGCATCCCAAGGGGACATGAGCGAAAAGAAAATCACCTTTGATGAAATCGGCGACGGGCTTTATGCCTTTACCGCTGAGGGAGATCCAAACTCTGGCGTGATCATCGGCGACGACAGCGTCATGATCGTCGAGGCGCAGGCGACACCGCGATTGGCAAATAAAGTCATCGACAAGGTGCGCGAGGTGACGGACAAACCCATCAGCCACATTGTGCTCACCCACTACCACGCCGTGCGCGTTCTGGGGGCATCGGCCTATGGCGCATCGCAGATCATCATGTCCGATGCAGCGCGATCCATGGTTATGGAGAGAGGGCAAGAGGATTGGGACAGTGAATTCCAACGCTTCCCACGTCTCTTTGAAGGCCACGAAAGCATTCCGGGCCTGACCTATCCAACCACCACATTCAGCGACGCCATGACCGTTTATCTTGGCAACCGCCGCGTTGACATCAAACAAATCGGGCGCGCTCACACGGCGGGCGATGCGATCATCCATGTCCCCGATCAAAACGTCATGTTCACCGGCGATATCGTCGAAGACCACTCCGCTTGCTATTGCGGCGATGGGCATTTTGCCGATTGGGGCAACACGCTGGACGCAATCAAAGATTACGACGTGGACGCCATCGCGCCCGGTCGCGGCGGCGCCCTTATCGGGAAAGACGCCGTAGAACGCGCCATCGAAAGCACGCGTGATTTCGTCAACTCCACCTATGCCCCCGCCGCCCGCGTCGCCGTCAAAGGCGGCAGCCTGAAGGATGCATGGGACGCCGTGCGCGCCGAATGTGACCCGAAATTCGCCGATTACGCGATCTACGAACACTGCCTGCCCTTTAATGTCGCCCGCGCTTATGATGAGGCCCGCGGCATCCATCACCCGCGCATCTGGACAGACAAGCGTGACATCGAAATGTGGGAGGCCCTGCAAGGGTAAATCGCCATGGTTGCAGTCAGATACAAAACCGCGTTCAAGCTATATCCTTACGAAAAAGTCGCCGATCAGGACGTGCCAGCACCCAAACGTCACCCGGTGGTAATTGTGGGCGGTGGCCCCATTGGCATGGGCCTCGCCCTTGATCTGGGAAAGTCGGGCGTGCCGTGTCTGGTTCTGGATGATCACGATGGCGTTGGCACCGGCAGCCGCGCGATCTGTTTTGCCAAACGAACGCTGGAAATTTGCGACCGTTTGGGATGCGGCGACCCGATGGTCGATAAGGGCGTCGTTTGGAATGTCGGCCGCGTGTATCGTGATGAGCGGGAAGTTTATAATTTCAACCTCTTGCCTGAGGAAGGCCACAAACGCCCCGCGTTTATCAATCTACAGCAACCCTATTTCGAACAGTTCCTTGTTGAAGAAATCAGACGCCAACAGGCCGCAGGCGCGCCCATTGAAATTCGCGGGAAAAACTGCGTGACAGCGATGGATCAAAAGGCAGACCATGTCGTCTTGGACATCGACACACCCGACGGCCCCTACAGGCTAGAGGCGGATTATCTGGTCGCTTGCGATGGCGCAAACTCCCCCACCCGCGCCATGATGGGCCTTGATTTCGATGGCCGCGTGTTCGAGGACAATTTCCTCATCGCGGATATCAAGATGACCGCAGATTTCCCAACCGAACGCCGGTTCTGGTTCGACCCACCCTTTAACCGAGGCGAAACAGCCTTGCTGCACAAACAGCCCGACGATGTTTGGCGGCTTGACTTCCAACTGGGCTGGGACATCGACCGCGAAGCTGAATTGAAGCCAGAGCGGATCAGCGACCGGGTTGCGGCAATGATCGGCGCGGATATCGACTTCGAATTGGTCTGGACATCAATCTACACCTTCCGCTGCTGCACGATGGACGACTACCGCCATGGGCGCGTGTTCTTTGCCGGTGACGCCGCCCATCAGGTCAGCCCGTTTGGCGCACGCGGTGCCAACGGCGGCATGCAGGACGTCGACAACCTTGGCTGGAAACTGGCCGCTGTGATCAACGATGGCGCGGATGATGCGCTGCTCGACAGCTATCACGACGAACGCAAATTAGGCGCGATGGAAAACATCAAAAACTCTAGCCGCACCGCCGACTTTTTAACCCCGCGCAACCCCGCCCACAGGCTATTTCGCGACGCGGTGCTTGATCTTGTCGAACACCACGCCTTTGCCCGCCCGCTGGTCAATTCCGGCCGACTTTCACAGCCCTGCACCTATGATGCCTCTGCGCTGAACAGCCCGGATGCTTTGCCCGACGGACCAAAGCAAACCCGACCGGGAAGCCCCTGCCCCGATGCCCCCTTGGCCGATGGCCATTTGCTCGACAAACTTGGCGGTCGCTTTACGGTCTTGGCGATCGGCGCCGATGATCCCGGCAACTTCACGATCGCAAACACTGAAATCGACGTGCTCACACTCTCTGCAAGCGACGATACAACCGGCGCCGTTGCCACGCGCTATCTGGGGCAAAACCCATCCGCGATCTACCTCATCCGCCCCGACCAACACATCGCGGCACGATGGGCAAAATGCGATGCCGATGCGATCAATCAGGCGGTGGCGCGCGCATTGGCAGGGAAAACGAAATGACCACATTGAACACCGCCCCGAACCTAGAACGCGCCGATGATTTCTACGCCGCCCTACTGTCCGCCCATGACGGGCTGGAAGAGGCAGAAATGCACGCCCTCAACGCACGGCTGATCTTGGTCCTCGCCAACCACATCGGCGATCAAACCGTTCTAGAGGCCGCGATCGAGGCCGCAAAAATCCCGCCGCCCGAGGCGCAGACTTAACAAAGTCCGGTAAACAGCCGCAGACCCGGCCAACCGAACCGGCCTAGTTCAGGCGCAAGCCCGTTTCCGGCTCAAAATACGACACCTTGCCCAGATCAAACGCAAGGCGCTGTGCTGTGCCCGCCGCAGCTTTTGTTTCCGCGTGCAAACGCGCGGTCACGGGTTTACCTCCCAGCTGCATCACAGCAAACGTATCCGCACCCGCCGGTTCAACGATATCGATCAGGCAATCGGCCTCCTGCGTTTTGCCCGCTCGCCCAAGCGCTGCATCGGCGATATCCTCTGGGCGCACACCAATAATCACGTTCTCAGGCAAGTCTTTGTTCTTGGTGTCGATCAAAAAGATCGGATCGCCACTTTCACGCGCGATTTCAATCTTTGAACCCTTGCCGTTCTTGCGCGCCGTCGCAGGGATCAGGTTCATCGCAGGCGATCCCATAAAATCGGCCACAAACAGGTTCGCAGGCCGGTTATAAATCTCCGTCGGAGAACCGATTTGCTGGATAATGCCGCCCTTCATTACGACAATCTTGGTCGCCAACGTCATGGCCTCGATCTGGTCATGCGTCACATAAACCATCGACGCGCCTAGGTTCTGATGCAGGGCCTTGATCTCGGTGCGCATTTCGACGCGCAGCTTGGCATCAAGGTTGGACAGCGGTTCGTCAAACAAAAACAACTTTGGATCCCGCACCAAGGCACGACCCATCGCGACCCTCTGGCGTTGACCACCCGACAACTGCCCCGGCTTGCGATGCAAAAGTGGTTCAATCTGCAACTGCCCTGCGACCTGTTTCAGCTTCGCGTCCTGCGTCGCTTGATCCACGCCGCGCACTTTCATGCCAAAGGTGATGTTCTTGGCGACGCTCATCGTGGGGTAAAGCGCATAAGATTGGAACACCATCGCGATATCGCGATCTTTGGGGCTGACATTGGTCATATTCTGCCCGTCGATAAACATATCGCCTCGGGTGATCGGCTCTAGACCTGCAATGCAGTTCAGCAACGTTGACTTACCGCAACCTGACGGCCCGACAAGCACAAGGAAATCGCCTTCGTCAATAGACACGTTGATGTCTTTCAAGACCTCAGTGCCGCCATAGTTTTTAAACAGGTTCTTAACTTCGAGAATGGGTGACATCTGATTTATCCCTTAACAGAACCGGCTGTGAGGCCGCGGATGAAGTATTTGCCGGCAACGACATAGACGAACAATGTGGGTAGGGCAGCGATGATCGCGGCGGCCATATCAACGTTGTATTCCTTAACGCCAGTGGTCGAATTGACAATGTTGTTCAACGCGACCGTTACAGGCTGTGTACCCGCTTGGCTAAAGCTGACGCCGAACAAAAAGTCGTTCCAAATTTGGGTGAATTGCCAAATGACAGCCACAACGATGATGGGCAATGACAGCGGCAGAAAGATCGACCAAAAGATGCGAAAAAAACCGGCGCCGTCGACTTTGGCTGCTTTCGTCAATTCCGACGGGATACTGACGTAATAGTTGCGGAAAAACAGCGTGGTAAAGCCAAGTCCATAAATCACATGGACAAAAATCAGCCCCGGAATGGTTCCCGCGACGCCCATCAGGCCCAGCACGCGCGCCATCGGCAACAAGACGACCTGAAACGGGATAAAGCAGCCAAACAGCATCAGCGCAAAAAAGATGTTAGATCCTTTGAAACGCCATTGCGCCACCACATAACCATTCAGCGCACCAATCAAGGTAGAGATCATGACAGCGGGAACCGCAATCAACAATGAGTTCAGGAAAAAGGGCTTTACCCCTTCACACTGAATTCCGGTGCAGGCGCCGGACCAGGCCGTGCGCCATGCATCGAATGTGACCTCGCGTGGGAGGGACACGAGGTCACCGGTGCGGATTTCGTCAAGCGACTTCAGCGATGTTGTGATCATCACAAACAACGGCATCAGATAAAACAGCGCAAACAAGCCAAGCAAAATATAAAGGATCGAACGCAAAACCAGTTTAAGGGCTGGGCTTTGGCCACGGGACGGGCTGTAGGACATATCAGTCATCTTTGGTCCTCAATTCCGAATAGAGGTAAGGGACAACAATCGCAAAAACGACAAGCATCATGACCATGGCCGAACTTGCTGCTTGACCAATGTCGCCACGTGAAAACGCCATCGCATACATATACGTCGCTGGCAGATCGGTGGCATAACCGGGGCCCCCTCCCGTCAAGGCAATGACAAGGTCAAAGCTCTTGATCGCGAGGTGGGCAAGCACGATAAACGCGCTTAGGAAAATCGGGGCCATCGACGGAATGATGATGGCAGAATAGACGCGCCATGTCGGGATACCATCGACCTGCGCGGCCTTGATAATCTCTTCATCTACGCTTCGCAGACCGGCCAGAAACAGCGCCATCACAAAGCCAGAGCTTTGCCAAATCGCGGCAAGGACGACAGTGTAAATGGCCATGTCAGGATCAACGAGCCAGTTAAATTCGAAATTGGCAAAGCCCCAGCCTTGGACCGTTGCCTCGATCCCTAGTTCGGGATTCAAAATCCATTTCCACGCGGTCCCGGTGACGATCATCGACAGGGCCATAGGGTATAGATAGATGGTGCGGATTGCGCCTTCGGTGCGGATTTTCTGATCCAGTAAGATGGCCAAAAGCAGGCCAAGCACCATGGCGATAACGATAAAGAGTGCGCCAAAAATGAACAGGTTTGTCATTGCCACTTCGAAACGGGGCGAACTGGCAAGCCGCTCATATTGGATAAAACTGTCGATCTCATAGCGTGGCATCAAACGCGAGCGTGTCAGCGACACCCAAGCGGTCCATGCGATAAAGCCATACACAAACACCATGACAGCGATGAATGACGGCGCCAAAACGATCTTTGGCATATTGTCTTGCAGCCAGCGTGTCATGTGATGTCCCCCTTTTTAGTTAGGTGGTCCTACCCCATAAAGGGATAGGACCAGTTTTCGCCTGCTCTATAGCCGAAGCTTACATAGAATTTGCAATAGCCTCAGACAGCATCTGAACCGCATCCGCAGATGACATGTCAGAGTTGAAATGCGCTGTTACAACGTCGGTAATCGCACCAGACTGCGCACCAAACAATGCCATCCCATGTGCATAAGACGGCTTTAGCGTCCCCCCATCGTTAGTAGAGGCCATGTCAGCCGCAGACAGCTGCGCGCATGCGTCAAACCCAGAAAGATCAACGTCGGTACGAACCGGGATAGACCCCTTGTTCATGTTGAACACTTCCTGGAAATTTGGCCCCATAATCAATTCAGCCAGAAGATCCTGACCGGCTTCTTTGCCCTCACCATCAACTGAGAACATCGCAAAGCTGTCGACATTGTAAAGATAGCCATCGCCCGGTGTAGACGCACATGAGAAATCAACGCCCGGCACCTTGCCAGCCGCCATGAACTCACCCTTTGCCCAGTCACCCATAATCTGGAACGCAGCTTCGCCGTTCATAACCATTGCCGTGGCAAGGTTCCAATCGCGACCGGAAAAGTTGTCATCGACATAACCGCGCATCGTGCGCATTTGGTCAAATACGGCAACCATCGTGTCAGATGTCAGCGCATCTTGGTCTAGATCAACCAAAGCAGCCTGATAGAAATCCGCGCCACCTACGCCAAGAACAACAGTTTCAAACACTGTCGCGTCTTGCCATGCCTGACCACCGTGCGCCAATGGGATGATACCCGCGGCTTGCAATTTATCAGCAGCGGCGTTGAACTCTTCCCATGTTGTTGGCATTTCGATGCCGTTTGCAGCTAGGATTTCTGTGTTCGCCCAGATCCAGTCAACGCGGTGCACGTTCACTGGCGCGGCACACCATGTACCTTCGCACTGCATGTGGCTTGCGATGGCAGCTGGCAACAGGTTGGCCCAGTCGTTTGCTTCTGCAACTGAAGAAATATCGGCCAAAACGCCCTCTTCAAACCATTCCTGAATGGCCGGGCCTTTGATCTGTGCCGCTGTTGGCGCGTTGCCAGCCAGAACGCGTGCGCGCAAGGCTGTGCCCGCTGCGTCACCGCCGCCGCCTGCAACAGGCATATCGGTCCATGTGCCACCATTGGCTGCAAATTCTTCCTGCAACACAGCGACTGATTTCGCTTCGCCACCAGATGTCCAATAGTGCAGCACTTCTGCTTCGGCGTGACCGTCGGCAAATACCGCTCCAGCGGCACAAACGGCAATCGCGGACGCGGTGCTAAATACGTAAGATTTCATTTTGAGTCCTCCCTAGGATCTGCCCATAACGGGCTAAGTCGGCTCAGACTGTTGCGCGCACCTGCCCCTTGCAACGATTGAATGACGGTCATTCGCTGTGATCATAGAATAAATCACACCATCCGTTACAACTTGTTACGCAGCCCTCGATTCTGTTGCACGATGTTACATATGATGAAACGCACCGCGCCTCAGCGGCGGTTTGAAGAAGGTAAATCAGAAATGGCGATTCCACGCATTCTCGTGGTTGATGACGATCCGGACATGCGCCAGATGATGACTCAATTCCTGCGCCAGAACGGAACCATCGCCCTGCCCTCCGCCACCGAGACTGAGGTGCGCAATCACCTGGACGGGGGGCGCGTCGACCTCATCTTGCTGGATGTCATGCTAGGGGACGAAAACGGGCTAGAGATTTGCAGACGTCTACGCCAGGAACAGGACGTGCCGATCATCATGGTCTCTGCTCTGTCGGCTGATCATCAGCGCATGGAAGGCTATGCCGTGGGTGCGGATGACTATATCGCCAAACCATTCAACCCCGAATTATTGCTGGCTCGTGTCAGGGCCGTGCTGTCGCGCACGCGGCGCTCTGCCTCGCTGGTGCACCGGCGCAATACCAAAACCTTTCAGTTCTGCGGCTGGACCTATGATGCCAAATCGGGCGAGGTTTTGTCCCCCGCTCAGGTTCAGGTCGCCTTGTCACACCGCGAAACTGCCCTGCTTCAGGTGCTGCTGGCCAACCCGCATATTCCACTGACCCGCGAAGAAATCGCAACCAACCTTGATGTCACCGGACAGGCCCAATCCATAGGCGAGGCATCGGGTCGCGCCATTGACGTGCTAGTGGGCCGATTGCGCAACAAAATCGAACGCACGCCCAAAGATCCGCAAATCCTCAAAACCGAACGCGGCGTCGGCTATGTGTTCGCAGTCGATGTCGCGGTCTCTGACAGTTGAAGGGACCGCTTAACAGCTTGGGCGTCCTTTTGCCCTGCTTGGTCGTTGTCACTTTGTTGTTGGGCGCTGGCACCGTTTGGATGTGGGAAAAATCCTCATCCGCATGGCGCCTACATACGGCAAATGCGGAAAAGGCGGGCGTTACGCTGTATTACGCGCTGCAAAACGGCACCGCCCCGCCCGTTGGGGCGGGCATCGTTCAACTGCCCGACAGGGATCAAACCTTCGCAGCAAACGGATCGTTTCGCCAGATTGACGGCACACCACCTGCACCACGGATCACCATCGTTCCTATCTTACCCGATGCCGCCAACCAGATCACCGGGGCGTCACTGACCTTGGTCATCCTGTCCCCCAACCTAACCTACGGCCTCGCAGACCTGCCCAATCGCATCGGTCAAACCGCCGCTGAAACCACGGGTGCGATTACCCGCAAATTGGCCACCTACTGCAGCGATCCCGTCGTGTTGGCACGAATGGGTGATGCCCCTTGGGTCAAAATCGACGGCAACGCCATCTGGGGTTGCGACGCGACCCCGCCGGATCGTCGGATGTTCGCTGCTCTATTGGCCATCGTGGCCACCGCAACGCTGCTGACGCTGGTGTTGAACGTACGCCAACCCTTCCTCTCTTTTGCAGAACAGCTTCGAAACTTGCGACGCGGCGGCGGCGCGACACGCTATGAACCGCAAGGACCGCAGGAACTGCAAGAGATCATTGGCGCAGTGAACAACTACCTTGATATCGAACGGGAACAACTGGCCGGGCGTGCTGCCGTTCTGTCAGGTGTCAGCCACGATCTTGGCACCCCCGCCACGCGACTGCGCCTGCGCGCCGCGCTGATCAAAGACCCAAGCTTGCGTGGCAAATTTGAAACCGACATCGACAGCATGACCGGCATCATCGAAAGCGTGCTGACCTACACCAACGTTGAAATGGGCGCCGAAGAACCGCGCAACCTGTCGCTCACATCGCTGTTGGACGCAATCGTCGCCAATTATCAAGACATGGACAAACCCGTCACATTCCAAACCGCCAAGGATGTGATTGTTCAGGGGGGTAAATCGATCTTTATGTCGCGCCAAGGCTATGGGGTTTTGTCCAACGACCGCGACGTCGTCGTGTTCGGGCGCACCGTGGCGCTGGAACGGGCGATCATCAACCTGATTGATAACGCCCTGAAATATGGCCGCCGTGCGACAGTCTCGCTTACCGCGGACGCCCATACCGCCACGATCATGATCGAAGACGAAGGATCACAAGCCCGCGCCGCCGATATCGAGGCGCTGCTGGCCCCGTTTCAACGCGGCAAGAACACCGCAACAATTGACGGCCACGGCTTGGGCCTCACGATTGTTGCCACCATCGCAAAGCTTCATGGTGGACAGCTTCAGTTCGAAGATACCGCCACAGGCATCATGGCGCGGCTCATTATCCAGCGCGATTGACGGCGTATTTTAACCCGACCTTAACCACATCCGACCGATTTGCCATGACGAGCAACCGAACGGTACATTAATCCGCCAAATTCGAGATTTCGGTGTACAGGTTGTGTACGCGTTGTGTACAGCCCGTGCCCTGCGATTTCCCTTATAAACAAAGGCGCTAACCCTAATTTCGTTACCACAGGTCCAAAGCACACCAAACCGTTGCACGCAGCTGTCGCAATCCACAGCCAAAATTTGATCAACATCCCTCGCTTTCGCCGATGGGGTTAAATCCACGCTGTTCCCACATTTTAGCCAATTCAAAACACACTGCTGCTAGGTCTTGGCGAAAAATTAGCCCGGATAGAGAAAATTGGTGCGGAAACGTCATCTCTGCGCCGAAAATAAGGTTGTTTACGATTTGACATGCAATTGCCAAATTTTTGGCGTATTCAGGACGTAACGCACAAAGATGCGGACTTAGGAGAGCAGATATGAGAACCACCCCACTTCTGGCGGCGGCTTTGCTGATGGCCTTAGGCGCTTGCGCGTCACCCGCGGCCGTAACCGGCCGCGCGGACAACGACTTGCTCCGTTTTTCGGCCAAAAACTACATCGTCCAACCAGATTACGCGCACTAATCGCGCGCCAAGTTGCAAAAGATCACCCGCCCGCGCAGACATGCGTTGGGGCGGTTTTTGGCGTTCGTCGCTTTGCTCGTGACCCCAAGGTCTTTCGAAGGATCAACTAAATGGCCAATGCCTTGGTGCCAGAATTTGCGGTGTCTGATTGGATCGCCTCCAAGGCGTTTTATTGCGACGTTTTGGGATTTGCCTGCCAATATGAACGCCCAGAGGATGGGTTTTGCTACCTAAGTCTCGGCCAAGCTGAAGTGATGATTGATCAGATCGGCGAAGGGCGCACGTTTGACGACGGGCATCTGCCGAAGGCTTATCCGTTCGGGCGCGGGTTGAATGTGCAAATCGAAGTGCCCGATGTTGCCCCTTTGCTAAAGGCCTTAAAAGACGCGGGCGTCCCACTTTACCTTGAAGTTGAGGACAAGTGGTATCGCAAAAGCGCAATTGAGGTTGGCAACCGGCAATTCGTTGTGGCGGATCCGGATGGGTATCTGTTGCGGTTCTTTCAATCGCTTGGGTCACGAGCGCGCGACTAGGTAAGTAAGCGGTTTAGACCATGCTGGGCGTCACAAGATCCGGCGGCCTATGCCCGTCGGCAAATGTCTTGATATTGATCAAGACCTTTTCACCCATCTCGATCCGGCCCTCAGTCGTCGCTGATCCCATATGCGGCAACAAAATCACGTTGGGCAGTTCTTTTAGCCTCGGGTTAATCTCATGCCCCCGTTCGAACACATCCAAACCTGCGCCCGCCAGTTCGCCAGCGCGCAGCATCCGTGTCAGCGCGTTTTCGTCGATAACTTCGCCTCGGGATGTGTTCACAATCACCGCCCCCGGTTTCATCAACTTTAACCGGCGCGCATTCATCAGGTGAAACGTCGACGGCGTATGCGGGCAATTGATCGACAGGATATCCACGCGGGACGCCATTTGATCCAAACTATCCCAATATGTTGCATCCAAAGCGTCCTCAATCTCTGGCCGTAGCTGTTTGCGGTTGTGGTAATGCACTTGCATCCCAAAGGCCGCAGCGCGCCGTGCAACGGCTTGTCCGATCCGCCCCATGCCAAGAATCCCCAGCCGGCGTCCTGCAATCCGCCCACCCAGCATCGCGGTGGGCGCCCAGCCTTTCCATTCACCCGATTGCGCCATACGCATCCCCTCCGCCACGCGGCGGGTGACGCCAAGGATGAGGGCAAGGGTCATATCCGCAGTATCATCCGTCATCACATCAGGCGTGTTGGACACAAGGATGCCACGCTGCCGGGCTGTCGCTACATCAATATGGTCCACACCAGCGCCATAGTTTGCAATGAGTTTCAGTTTTTCACCCGCTTGGGCCAGCATCGCCGCATCAATGCTGTCCGTGATCGCAGGCACCAGAACGTCAGCCTCTTTCATCGCAGACACAAGCGCGTCTTTGCTAAGCGGGACATCATCCTCACGTAATTTGACGTTGAAAAGTTCGGACATCCGGGTTTCGACCGGATCAGGCAACCGTCGCGTGACGACAACACTTAACTTCTTACCGGGCATCGGTTGCTTCCTCCCCTTTGCATTTTATGCGTCTCATGTCAGGTTGCCCGCAACAACGACAGGGCGCAAGAACCCTGCGGGCGAGATATGCAGTTTAGGGGCAGGTATGACCATTTGGTTGAGCGTTTTTTTGGCTGTGGCTTTAGTGGCTTCCAACGTAAATGCACAAGAGGTGTCCCAATCAACGAACGCGCCGTCAGCTGCGCCCGTTCTTGGCCCTGAAACCAACTTACCCTTGCCTCGCTACGTCTCCCTCAAAGCAAGCGAAAGCAACGTGCGCCGAGGTCCATCGTTAAGCCACCGTATTGATTGGGTCTTTCAGCGCAAATCAATGCCCTTGCGCGTCGTTGCAGAATACGGCCATTGGCGTCGCGTTGTCGACCGTGAGGGCCAAGGAGGCTGGGTTCACTACACCATGTTGTCGGGGGCGCGCACCGTCCTTATCGAAGAGGACGTGATGATCAGACGCCGCCCGGACCAAAGCGGTCTAGAGGTCGCCGAACTTCAAGCGGGTGTTGTTGCGCGCCTTGGTGAGTGCGGCCCGGATTGGTGCCTTTTGACTGCAGCAGGCCATCGAGGATGGTCACAAAAAGCGCATTTATGGGGTGTCGCCCCACAGGAATTGCGCGAGTGATCCTTCAACTGGCCTTTGAATTGGGCTAAACACCCACATGGCCGATCAAGACACCAAATTGAACCTCTCTGCCGGGGCTTTCTCCGTTACGGTTGCCCTTGTCCTTGTGATCGCAAAACTATGGGCATTGGGACAAACTGGATCGCTTGCCATCGCGGCGACGTTGATGGATTCCGCATTGGATCTGATGGTCTCTTTGGGCGGACTTCTGGCCATTGCATATGCCGCGCGCCCCGCCGATGATGATCACAACTTTGGCCACAGCTCTGCCGAAGATTTGGCCGCCCTTGGTCAATCCATATTCATCCTTATTTCCGCAGGCGTGATCACTATTGCAGCTGTGATGCGTCTGCTGGATGACACCGTAACCCTGCCCGAACGCGAAGAACGTGGGATGGCGGTCGTTTTCTTTTCAATCGTAATCACACTCGCGCTGGTTTGGTGGCAACGAAAGGTTGCGGCCCAAACAGGGAACAAAGTCGTCAAGGCCGACTCCCTTCACTACATGGGCGACTTGATCCCGAATATCGGCGCACTTCTGGCGCTTTGGGTCTCTGCACAGTTTGGCATGGGACAAGTGGATTCTGTCGTCGCCTTGGGTGCGGCCGTGTTTTTGGCCATTGGCGCGTTGCGGATCGGCAAAGGCGCGTGGGACGCGCTGATGGACCGCCAAGCGGACGCAGACATGATCGCCGGGATTGAGGCAATTGCAGCATCGCATCCCGGGGTGCGCGGTTTCCATGATCTGAAAACCCGCATTTCCGGGAGCCAAGTCTTTGTAAACCTGCATATTGAACTGGACGGCGATCAAAG
>CAKZVL010000006.1 GCA_937922155.1 uncultured Paracoccaceae bacterium
AGTGCCTCGCCAGAAACTGCGCTCACGCTCGAAGCGGTCGAACGACTGTCCGTCGACAATACCTCCATCAATTCCAACCTCGAACCCGCTGCCAACCAGTTGCCGGCTGCCGCCGAATGCACTGCCGATGATCCCGCCAACGACAGAGCCGATAGGGCCCGCAATCGCGGTTCCCAGGCCGGCAAGCGCACCGACCATCTCGGCATTTGCCGCGCCCAGTTGTTCGCCGAGCATCATTCCGATGGATCCGACCAGCAGGGCAGGACTTGCCGATTTGATAAAGCCGCTGATCTGACCGCCGAGGCCACCGAAAGCGCCTGTCAGTTTGTCACCCACACCGCCGAATACACCGGACAGTTTATTACCCACACCACCGAACGCGCCCGACAGCATCGAGCCAACGCCGTTGAAAGCACCCGTCAGTTTGTCGCCTACCTGGCCGAAGATACCGCCCATTTTTCCGAAGTCGGATGTGAAGATCCGGCCCAGTTTTTCAAAACCTCCGTTGAATAGGCCCCCAATACCAGACTGATTGTTTTGCATAATGCCGGCAACTGCAGCGTCGAGCGATCCGACGCCGGATCCGATGCCTGACGTAGGGCCGCCGGAAATGCCCCCAAAGCCCAGCCCGACAATGATCTTATTGGATAAGAACTCCGCTCCCTTTTGTTTTAGCCAATCACTCATCCAGTCGCCAAGGTTCCTGAAGGCATCTTTCACGCTGTCGGCATTGGTGATCGAGCTGACAATACCGCGACTGAGGGCGTCGGCTGCCTGTCGAACCAACGGCACGCTGCTGTTGATACCGATCGCTGCACCTTCTCCCAGCCACGCGCCGTATTGTTGAAATAACCGAGAGGGAGACTGAATCAACATTTCGTTTTTGAACGGCTTTATCACGCCTTGTTCGGCCAGCTGGACTATCGCCCTTTCGACATCAATGGAGCCGTCCAGAATACCCATTGCTAAGCCCTTGGGTATTTCGCCACCGAGTATTGCAGCCCTGAGTGTCATTCGGTCCGCGCCGATCAGCCGATCTACGTTAATCGTTTGTTCCAGGGCATCTTTGACCAGAGGCGTACTGTTTTCCATTGCTCCGGCTATTGCTTCGACAAAATCACCCCCAAACCGATCACCGATCAAAGGAAGCTCCGACAATTTGCCGACAACGAACGATTTCAGGCCATCCCATTTTTCCTGAATACCATCCTTCAAGGCGTCTACCAAATCGGCGGCTATAGTTTTCGCAATAATCACCAGTTCTTTGCCGGCATTCTTCACGCTTACCCCTGCTTGAGAGAGTAGGCTTGTAATCATTGCGGGAAACCCTTTGATGCTCTCAACAAACGCATCGACAAAACCAACGCCCGTTTCGGTGGCTACTCTGCCAAGGTCGACAAAGGGCGCTTTGATCGAGTCAATTATTTTGGCAAAAAACTCCTTAACGATTGCCACGCCGCCCGCGGCCTCCCGTTTGAAATCCTCGGCAAATCCACTGAAAAAACCGGACAAGAAATCGCGGATTGCGCTTCGCTCGCTGGCGCCGCTGAAAAAACTCTTGATGAACTCAGCGCCGAGCGTGAATACCTTTCCAGCTAGCGAACCAATGCCTGAGCCAATGGCATCGCCGAGCTTGTTCCAATCGAAATTACCCATTTCGCCCACAAAGCCCGACAACAGATCACCGGCCAAGGATTTGAACCAGGCAGTTAACTGCGACCACTCGCGCTTGAAAGCCTCCACGCCCTCGGTCCTGATGTAGCCAATGCGCTCTTCCATCGTTGTGCTTGACCACCAATCGAAGAAAACGCCAGCCCTTGACCTCACGGCGTCGAGTGCGTTGGTGGTTACCTCGGCCACTTTCATTCCGAGCGCTGAATTGTTCCACCAGGTGAAAAAATTGCCGGCCATATCTCGCGCTGCAGCAATGCCTGAGGTGACTACCTGCACGGCCTTTTGCCGCAACTCAAGCGCGCCCCACCAGCCAGCAAACTGGTTGATTGTCTGTCGGGCAGTATCGATAGCACCCACGGCGATACTCGCCACCTTTTCGCGCAGTGCCGAGCCGTCCCACCAATCGATAAATCTGGTAAGCATTGACCGGGCATTGGCCAGGCCGTCGAGAATGATCTGCGGCGTTTTATCTTTCAGGTCGCTGGTATTCCACCAATCGAAAAACTGCGAAGCCTTGGTGCGAGCAAAACCCATAGCATCAACCAACCGGTCGACCATTCTGCCGCCAAGCTCGCCCATCCCCATTACCAGCGCAGAGCCAGCGTCTATGACCGCCGAGGACAGGCCATCGAATACGGTTTTTACTTTGCTGATCGCTGCTTGTATGCCCTGAATCAGCCCCTCGACAATAAACCCGCCAACCTCCATGAACTTGCGCGACGGCGAACGGATGCCGAGATATTCGAGTACCGCGTGGTACCCACCCTTGATCCACTCAACAAACCGGCCACCGATATCACCAAGCCCCGACAACAGACCGTTTGTGATCGCTATTCCGACGTCAACCCAGGAATCCGATTCGGCAGATTGACGGATGCGACTCCACATATCGGCCCACCAGGCAGCAATACCGTTCCAGTTCTCACGTATGACTGCAGCGCCTGCTGCGACCAGGGTGATTGCCCGACCCAGTGGCGTCATTCTGGCAGCCATGCCGGCGAGCGCGAGTAGTGCCGCACCGACTCCATTGATCGCGGCCGTAGTGCCGCCGATGGCAACCAGCGCAACAGCGAAGTCATCAAGAAACGGGATGACCGGCTGAATCCACCGGCCAATAGACTGAATCGACTGCCCGAGCTCGCGCAGCAGTTTGAATGGTGTCTCGTCAGAAAAAGCGATATTGCGCTTGAATACCTCCCATTTTTGGCCGGCGGCGTTCACCCACTCGATCATATTTTGCAGGCCGGCCGTGATCATGTTGATGGCTTGCACGGCGAGGTCACTGGTGCCGGCTTCTGCAATAGCCAGATTAAAACCCTCCCACGCTGACGCCATAGATTTGAGCGCGCCTGGTAACCCTTGCATGTTGATGCGCGCTGCCTCTGCTGCAACGCCAGTGTCATCAATTCGATCTTTCAGCCCTTCCAGCCCTTCGACACCGGCTTTCATGGCGATCAGCATCCCGGGACCGGCCTCACGACCAAATAGCTCGAGCATTTGCGTTGACGATGCGCCGGCACCTTCCAGCACATTAAACAAGTTCGCCATGCCGAGGAATTGCGAAGAGCCATCGTCCATCACGTCAAACAGGTCTTTTTGAGTTATGCCCAGGTCTGCCATTGCATCCTTGGTCGCACCAACTGGCGATGCGAGATTGGCAAACATATTTAGCAGCACGGTTCCCGCACGCTCACCCTTCACGCCAGAATCAGCCAGGTTTCCTATCGCGGCAGAGATTTCCAGAATATCCACACCGAACGCCGAGGCCACCGGTGCAGACTTCAGGAACGCGCTTGCCATTTCCTGCACGCTGGTGTTGCTCTTGGCGCTGGTTGCCGCCAACAGATCGATAACACGCGGCAGTTCTTCAACCTCAAGGCCAAAGCCACCCATTGCGTTAGTGGCAATGTCAGCCGCGCTGGCGAGGTCCATTCCCGCGGCGCTGGCCAGATTCAAAACGTTCGGCATTGCCTGCATGATCTGTGCGGCGTCGAGGCCTGCTTGCGCGAGGAAGCCCATTCCATCAGCAGCCTGTGATGCGCTGAATGCCGTCGTACTGCCAAGCTCCTTCGCCTGCTCGCGCAACTCCATCATCGATTCGGTGCTGATCAGCAATTTGCTCTGCACGCGGTTCATACTGGTGTCGAACGTCGCGGCCATTGACAGAGTGCTGCGAGCCACAGCGCCAAGCCCTAGTGTTGCGACAATTCCTCGCAGTCCACCGAATGAATTTAGCAGCCCCTGTGTAGACCGATCGGCAGCGTCGATACCCAGGCCTGCCTTGCGCATGGACCGATCAATAACACCGCCGGATTTATCAAGTGTCTTGCCGGCCTTATCACCAGCGCGGTCGAGCTTGTCGAGCCCGTCAATGCCTTTGGCTATGCCAGTCGGGTCAACCCGAAACCCTAAATCTGCTAC
>CAKZVL010000007.1 GCA_937922155.1 uncultured Paracoccaceae bacterium
AGACAGAATGCGGCTATCGGTCGGATCAAGGGTCATTGGCAGTATCTTTCAAACAGCAAGCTGATTGCGAAAGGTTTCAGCGTAAGGTGGCGCAATAGCTAACGACCCTCCTCCCCTGCCGCAAGCAACACACGTGCACACAAAAAAAATGGCCCGCCAAAAAGGCGAGCCATTTCAATTCTGTCAGTTTAGCTGCGCGATTAACGCTTCAGCGAGTCACGGATTTCAGCCAACAGCTCTTCTGTTGTTGGGCCAGCGGCCTCTTCTTCAACAGGCTTCTTTGTTTTGTTCACAGCTTTCACAAGCAGGAACACAACAAATGCGATGATGATAAAGTTGATCAACGCCATGATGAAGTTACCGTATGTGAACAAGGCATCACCAACACCAGCGCTCAGGCTGCTAAAGTCGATCCCACCCATGAACAGACCGATCAGTGGTGTGATCAAATCGTCAACCAGTGATCCCACGATCGCTGTAAAAGCGGCACCCAAAATGATACCAACAGCCATGTCCATGACACTGCCATTGGCGATGAAGTCTTTGAATTCTTTAAGCATTAGTTCCCTCGTAGCTTGTTACTTTGCGGTCCGGTTCGCCCCAGCGCCGCAATTGTGCTCACCTTTATAGCAAATTTCGCACAAATCTATGCCTTTTTTACCTTTTGTTTCCCCTTAAGTATAAGGGCACAGCACCCTCAAAAGGACAAAAGACCATGCAATTCCCCGATGACTTCCCGATAAACACGCGTTGGCCTGCCAAAGATCCAGATGTGATCCAGCTTTATTCCTTCCCCACGCCCAACGGAGTCAAAATCTCCATCGCGCTAGAAGAGATGGAATTGCCTTATGAGGCGCATTTGGTGACCCTCTCCGACACTGATGTGCGCAGCGACGCGTTCTTGTCCCTCAACCCCAATAACAAAATCCCCGCAATCATTGATCCCAACGGCCCTGAGGGCGCGCTTGGGTTGTTCGAAAGCGGGGCAATCCTGCTTTATCTGGCGGAAAAGTCTGGCAAGTTCATTGGCTCAAACGCGGCAGATAAGGCCAAGGTCACGCAATGGCTGATGTTTCAAATGGGCGGCTTGGGCCCGATGCTGGGACAGTTGGGATATTTCCACAAGTTCGCCGGGAAAGAGATCGAAGACCCCCGCCCCAAAGAGCGTTACGTGACAGAGGCAAAGCGCCTTTTGGCCGTGGTGGAAAAACAGCTGGACGGACAAGACTGGATCGCAGGCGAATATTCCATCGCAGACATGGCCATCGCGCCTTGGCTAAACGCGCTCAAGTTTTACGGCACGCAAGAGATCACAGGTTACAACGACCTCAAACGCGTGCCCGCCTATGTCGAACGCTTCTTTAATCGGCCCGCTGTCGAAAAAGCGCGCAACATTCCGCCGCGGCCTGCTTAAGACATTTACCCGCAGCGCTATTGAACACCCCTTTCGTATTCGGCTTTGCTTCACCGGATACGAAAGGGTAACCAAAGACTATGAAAAACAGCCAAAATGATAACGCGCATGGGGCATCTGAATGACCAAGGCGCGTTACGCATTCATCGCACGCAATGCATTTCAAGCGCACGGCATGGCGTCCCTGTGCCGGGCTGTAGCCGGGGTCATGATCTGCCGACCAAAGCTCGCGGCTGAGTTGCAGGATTTAGATGTGCTCACCTGGCGCTGGCCTTGGTCGTTTTTGGATGGTCGATACGTCGTTCTTGTGATGCATGGATCCTTCTCAGGCGCGATGGCCCTTCGTAAAACCAAGATCGCGATGATCCAATACGGCTATGCGAAAGAGCCCTATAACTTTGGCGCATGGCGCGCAGCCGCCGACCTGATCCTTGCTTACGGCCCCTATGCTGCGCAAAAATTCGCAAGCTTTGCGCCCGTGCGTGAAGTGGGGCACCCTTCGGCCAATTTCGTAACCGACAACTGGCGGCCACCTGCGACGTTTGACGCGGGCCAGCGATTGCGCGTCCTTTACGCTCCCACGTGGGGCGATTTGTCCAGCGTTGATCGTGCCAGCGAAAGTATCATCGCCTTGGCTGAGCATCACGATGTTTCCGTCAAACTGCACCACAATACATTGGCCAAGGAAGCTGTGCGCGTGGGGCGTTTTGAACAACATCCGGCGCTGATGGCGCGGGATGCCCAACCGCTGATCGCGGCAATATTGGATCATGACGTCGTCATTTCAGACAACAGCGGTGCGATCTTTGATGCGATCCTGTGCCAGCGCCCCGTGGTCCTGCTCGATGGCGATCCCGACTTGATGGCCCGCGCCGAGAAAAGCGACCCACACTCCCTTGAAATCGCACAAAGGGATGCGATTGGCGTGCAAGCATCGCCTGAAACACTGCGCGCAGCGATTGAAACGGCGGCAGGCCCCGATTACGCGCCCGCCATTGGCCCAGACATGCTGTTTGCCCGAGTCGCAGACCCAGTAGCGGAAATGGCCGCAGCCCTTGCGGATTTGGCGGACGGGAAAATCACTGGAACACAAATGCAATCCTACGCAAGCAGGGCCCTGCGCAAATCCGCTCGACAAAAGCGAACTCTGCTTTGGCTCTGTTTTGCCTTAGGGGCAATCAGTCTTCTCGCAACGCTGAGCTAAACACTACTTTGGCAAGGTTCCGTTCAGAACATAGGTTAAAATCTCAACCACTTGCTGAGGCGTTTTCACCACGGCCAGTGCGGCTGCATCAACTTCTTTTAGCGCGTGCTGGTGTTCATCCTGATGCATAACAATCAGCGACTTACCAAGCGCCGCAGCATAACCCGCATCAAAGGCGGCGTTCCATTGTTTATACTTTTCGCCAAAGCGCACAACAACCACTTCGGCCATCTCGATCCCGCGACGGGTGCGAATGGCGTTTAGCTTTGCGCCCTTGTTGTCATGCCAAAACTTGTCCAGCTCCGCGCCCATAATGGCCACACCGCAATCATCAGAGGCGGCGTGATCAGTAACTGGGCTGTCAAACTGTACCGGCAAATCCGCAGCACCTGCCACGATCTCTTCACGCCAGTTTGTATGGATCTCACCAGATAGATAAACTTGCATAACGCCTCACTTCTTTGGTTCAAAAATACGCCCGCCGGAGGCGAACCTATCCGCGCAGCACACCGCCTGTTGCCTTGCTCACCTTTTCAACGATTTTCGCACCGACCGCTTCGATATCCGCATCCTTGAGGGTTGCCTCGGTCGGCTGCAGCCGCACGGTGATGGCCAAGGATTTCTTACCCTCGCCTAAGCTGCCGCCGATGAATTCATCAAAGACGCGCACCGTGTCGATCAATGCCTTATCCGCGCCCGCCGCTGCGTTTACCAACGTCAAAGCTTCGACATCGGCATCCACGACAAAAGCAAAATCACGCTCAACCGCTTGCAGATCGGTGGCGCGCAAGGCGCCTTTGTTGGTTGTGCGTTTCTTGGGCTGCGGAATTTCATCGGGCCAAATGGTAAAGCCGACGGCGGGGCCTTTCACATCCATCTCGCGCAGGATTTTGGGGTGGATTTCGCCAAAGATACCCAGCACCTTTTTAGGGCCCAAACAAATCATGCCATGCCGACCGGGATGCCACCAATGATCGGCACCGCGCAGGATCTGCACTTTGCTTGGCGCGCCAACGGCGGCCAGAACCGCCTCTACATCGGCTTTGGCGTCATAGACATCGACAGCGCGGGCAGCGCCATGCACGTCTTTTGGCCCTGTGCGCCCGATCAGCAGACCTGTGATTTGCGTGTGTTGTTCTGCGGGCTCTCCCCCATGAAAGGCATCTCCCACTTCGAACAATCCCATGTCCGCGAACCCACGGGCTTGATTGCGCGCAGCCGCCTGTAAAAGACCGGGCAAAAGCGCGGGACGCAGATGACTCATATCCGCAGAAATCGGATTTTCCAGACGCGTGGTATCTTCACCGCCCGCAAACAAGGCCGCTACCTTTTGATCAATGAACGAATAGGTGACGCATTCATGATACCCAAGGGCCGCCGTCGTGCGCCGCGCGATGGAGGCGCGACGTTGTGCGGGTGTAAGGATTGGCTTGGGAACGCCGGGGTGCAAACGCCGTAAGGGTTTCCCCTTTAGCTTGGTGAGGGAGGCGATCCGCGCGACCTCTTCCACCAAATCCGCTTCACCCTGAACATCAGGGCGCCAGCTTGGCACATGGGCCATGTCGCCCTTCAGCTCAAAGCCAAGCGCGGTTAGTGTTTTGTGCTGTTCTTCGGCTGGGATCACCATGCCCACAAGGCTTTGCACGCGATCCGTATCAAGCTTATAGGCGCGCGCCACGTCCGGCACCGCCCCTGCAATAATCATTTCTGACGCTTCACCACTGGCATGATCGACGATCATGCGCACGGCATGTTCCAACCCTTCGGGCGTAAAGGCCGGATCGACGCCGCGTTCAAAACGATAACGCGCATCTGAGTTGATCTTGAGCGCGCGACCCGCATAGGCGATCTGCACTGGATCCCAATAGGCGCTTTCGACAAAAACGTTCACCGTGTCCTCTGTGCAGCCCGTTTCCAAACCGCCCATGATGCCTGCGATGCTTTCGACACCCTTTTCGTCGGAAATGATCATCTGTCCGTCTTGCAGCGTATAGGATTTATCATCCAGCGCTGTGATCTCTTCCCCACC
The DNA here is from genome assembly GCA_937922155.1 of uncultured Paracoccaceae bacterium. Classification (GTDB taxonomy): domain Bacteria; phylum Pseudomonadota; class Alphaproteobacteria; order Rhodobacterales; family Rhodobacteraceae; genus Cognatiyoonia. Next base: position 4,648 of record CAKZVL010000007.1, read on the forward strand.
GGCGGCGCGGTGAATGCGCAAATTGCCGTGGACTTTATCGGCGTCAAACACGTGCAAGGGCCGGTTCAGATCGTAGGTGAAGAAGTTCGTCACATCGACGAGGAAGTTGATCGGGCGCAGCCCAATCGCCTTGAGCAGGTCTTGCAACCACGCAGGACTCGGGCCGTTTTTGACGCCTTTGATCAGGCGACCCGTGAAAACAGGGCAACCATCCAAGGTATCCACATCGATCGAAACCTTCATGTCAGCCGCAAAGCTTGCAGGCACGGGATCAACGCTGTGATCTTTCATTGTGCCAAGACCACGGGCGGCCAAGTCACGCGCCACGCCGCGCACGCCCAGCGCGTCGGGACGGTTTGGCGTGATTGCGATTTCGATCACCGGGTCAACTTTGGCAGGATCATTTTCCGCGAGCCAATCGGTAAAGCTTTGACCCACTTCGCCAGAGGGCAATTCGATGATGCCATCGTGTTCGTCGGAGAGCTCCATCTCTTTCTCCGAACACATCATGCCAAAACTTTCGATGCCGCGAATCTTGCCCACACCGATGGTCGTGTCGATGCCAGGAACGTAGATGCCGGGCGAAGCGATGACGACTGTGATGCCCTCGCGCGCATTCGGTGCGCCGCAGATGATTTGAGTCATTCCGTCTTTGGTATCGACTTGGCAAACTTTCAAACGATCCGCTTCGGGGTGTTTTTCGGCGGATTTCACGTGGCCGATGGTAAAGTCGCGCAAGCTTTCAGCAGGGTTTTCAATGCCTTCGACCTCAAGCCCGAGGTCGGTCAGCGCCTCGGCGATGTCTGCGACGGAAGCCGTGGTTTCAAGGTGTGATTTCAGCCAGCTGAGCGTGAATTTCATGGGGTCAGATCCGTTTTGTAACTTGAGCTGAGCCATACCTCATCTGAAAAGCAGGGGAAAGTCGGTTGCGCCCTTAAGGGTAGCGCGGCGCACGCCCTTGCAGTTGATCCAGTTGCCAGCCGATCCAGCCATGGGGAATGAAATGCCCACCGGCATGCTGATCAAACGTGACCTGTCCGCCGTCGCAATCCCATGTGTAGCGAGTGAATCTCAGAAAAGAACGGATCGCATAAGTGCCCTCGTTTTTCCCATCCTGGCAGCCGTAATGATCACGCCAAAGTTGGACCGGATAAAGGCGGTCGCGCCCTGCCCCGATGGGATAATGCATCACCTTGTCATCGAGCCCATGAACATGGCGAACTTCCTTCGGCGCTTCTGGACAGGTCTCGGTTTGATCCAAAGTGCCCGCGATGGCCAAAAGGGCGGCAACTCTGCTACCTTCTTCACACGCAAACCGCCACGCCATGGCCGATCCAAAGGAATACCCCGAGACGTAGATCTTGTCTCGATCAATGGGGTATCGGTTTTCAAGGTCTGCCAAAATCTCTACCCCGAAATCAACATCGCGCGAGCGGTGCCAAAAGCTCCAGGTTTTTTTAATGCCGTTGGGTGCGACCAGCAGAACGCCGCGGGTTCGGGTATGGGCTGCGATCCTGTCGTGATTGACAATCAGGTCGCCTTGCCGCGCCCAGCCGTGGAAATGCAGAAGGACAGGCAAGGCTGAGACACCGTCCCAATCATCCGGTTCTAGGACGTGATAGGACCGCGTGCCCAGTTCGCAGGCGACGTCTTTGTGACAGTCTTGCGCGCTGAGGGCCAACGGCCAGAGGAGGAGGAGAAAGAGGAGGATACGCATTGTGCCGTTTTACCCGGTTGCACCGGGCTGTCACCGTGGATTTGACCCAGATCGCGCGATTGTCAACGCTGCCCAGCAGTGGGTTGATCCAAGGGCGATGTTGGGTCTTGTGGAAAGCGTGGGAGCCTCCGGCGGGAGTTTATTTGGCCAGATGAAGGTGACAGAGCCGCACGAAAGATGAACCTGGGGATAGCTTTCGTTTACCGACTCAAACCACCCTGCAACGCAGGTTGATCTAGCGCTGCAAAGCCGTAGTGGCGCAGCCAGCGCAGGTCTGAATCAAAGAAGGCGCGCAGATCTGGGATGCCGTATTTCAGCATCGCGATCCGGTCGATGCCCATGCCGAAGGCAAAGCCTTGCCACTGGGCCGGGTCGATCCCACCGGCTTGCAGCACTTTGGGATGGACCATGCCGGAACCGAGGATTTCGAGCCAATCATCGCCCTCCCCCACTTTTAGCGTGCCGCCTTCCCATGAACAACGGATATCTACCTCTGCGGAGGGTTCTGTGAACGGGAAATGAGACGCGCGGAAGCGGATGTCGACGTCGTCCACCTCGAAATAGGATTTCACGAATTCTTCCAGCACCCATTTGAGGTTCGCCATAGAAATATCTTTGTCGATGGCCAGGCCCTCGACCTGATGGAACATCGGCGTGTGGGTTTGGTCATAGTCAGCGCGGTAAACACGCCCGGGGCAGATGATGCGCGTGGGGGCGCCTGTCGCCTCCATCGAGCGGATTTGCACCGGGCTCGTGTGCGTGCGCAGCACATGCGGCGGGCGATTGTCGCCCTCGGCACGGTGCATATAAAACGTGTCCATCTCTGCACGCGCCGGATGGTGGCCGGGGATATTTAGCGCGTCAAAGTTGTACCAATCGCTTTCCACCTGCGGCCCTTCGGCGACGGCGAACCCCATATCGGCAAAGATCGCGCTGACCTCTTCCGTCACTTGGGAAATCGGGTGAATTGACCCCGCTGGGCGGCCGCGTGAGGGCAAAGTCACATCCAGCCATTCGTCGCGCAGGCGCGCATCAAGGGCGGCATCACCCAGCGCGGTTTTCTTGGCGATCAGGGCTGAGTTGATCTCGTCCTTCAGCGCGTTCAGCGCGGGGCCTGCAGTTTGGCGTTCTTCGGGCGTCATCTTACCCAACTCGCGCATTTGCAAGCTGATCTCACCCTTTTTGCCAAGCGCCTGCACGCGCAAGTCTTCTAGTCCGGCTTCATCGGAAGCTGCGGCGATCAGATCCAGGTATTTTGCTTTGAGATCGTCCATGTAGGGGCCTTTAGTCTTTTGTTGAGAAGGGCGTAGCGATTTGAAGCGACAGGTGCAAGATGAGCAACAAAAAAGGCCGCCCTGGAAAGAGCGGCCTCTCTTGAAGCTCAGTTCGATTAAGGCTTACGCCATAGCCGCCTTTGCCTTGCCGACGATGGCTGCAAATGCGTCCGGCTCATTCACAGCAAGATCTGCCAGAACCTTACGGTCCACTTCGATCCCGGCCAGTGTCAGGCCATTGATGAACTTTGAATACGTCAGCTCTGCATCGATCGCGCGAACGCCAGCGTTGATCCGCTGAATCCAAAGGGAACGGAAGTTCCGCTTACGATTGTGACGGTCGCGGGTCGCGTATTGGTTGGCTTTGTCGACGGCCTGCTTGGCGACCTTAAAGGTCTTGGAGCGGCGATCGTAATAGCCTTTGGCAGCGTCGAGAACTTTCTTGTGACGACGGTGCGTGACGGTTCCACCTTTAACTCTCATGTCAAAATCTCCTTAGCGCGCGTATGGCATCATGCTCTTGATGATTTTCGCATCAGGAGCTGAAAGTAGGGTCGTGCCGCGGGCGTCACGAAGGAATTTGTTTGATCGCTTGATCATACCGTGCTGTTTGCCAGCTTGCGCGCTTTTGACTTTGCCAGAGGCCGTCATTTTGAACCGCTTTTTGCAGCTCGATTTCGTCTTCATCTTCGGCATTTCCGTCTCCTTAAGGGTCGGTTTGCGCGCGACTCGGCATGCCATATCGGCCGGACGCGCGTTTGGAAGCCTGTCTTTAGGAGCGATTGGAGGCCAAGGCAAGCGATTTATCCGCGCAAACGCCCCCAAACGTCGTGAATCTATAGAATACCCGCGACCACCCGGACGAATGTGTCAGGCAAGGTTTCAAGCCCATAAACACCGGGCCTTTGCTGCATTGCGTACCCAATCATAAGACCACCAATAATAATCATAAGCGCGGGAATACGCGGCGCTCTGCCATCGGTTAAGGCGCTGACAATCGCTGGGATTGAAAAAACGGCGATAATAACGCCAACGACGAAAAACAAATCGGTGTCCATGCTCGGATCCCTCATTATATGTTGTTTTTGTCTATCTACTCCGGATCAGCTGCGAAAATCAATCTTTCTGCACAAGGCGCCACACGAAGAATGTTTGTCGAGCCAGGTGTGTTGAATGGGACACCAGCGGTGACCACAACCATGTCATCTTCTGTGACCATGTCCATTTCTTTGGCTGCGCGAACCGCGCCCAGCACAGCTTCTTTGAATCGTTCGACTTTACCCACGACCGCGCAGTTGGTTCCCCAGGACAGCGAAAGCTGTCGCGCAGTGTTGATATAGGCGGTCAAGGCAATAATCGGAACGCGCGGCCGTTCCCGGCTGACCAAAAGCGCTGTGGTCCCAGATTGCGAATAACAACAGATCGCTTTGATGTCCGTCGTTTCCGCGATTTCGCGGGCCGCAGCAACGATACCATCTGCCACGGAATTTCGTTTGGCTGTCCGGCTGGCCTCAATAATTTCGGTGTAGGTTGGGTCTGCTTCGACCTCGCGCGCGACGTTGTCCATTGTTGTCACGGCTTCGATCGGGAAGCTGCCAGCGGCAGATTCAGCAGATAGCATGACAGCGTCGGCCCCTTCATAAATCGCCGTGGCCACATCCGACACTTCAGCGCGGGTCGGCATGGGGCTGTCGATCATGGATTCCAACATTTGCGTGGCAACGATCACTGGTTTGGCCGCCGCGCGGCATTTCCGCACGAGCTGTTTTTGAATTGGCGGCACGTTTTGCACCGGCAGTTCGACGCCCAAATCGCCGCGGGCAACCATGATACCGTCACTGACCTTTAGGATAGCGTCAAAGTTTGTCACCGCTGACGGTTTTTCGATCTTGGAGAGGATCGCGGCGCGATCTTTACACAAGGCGCGGGCTTCTTCGACGTCTGAGGGTCGCTGTACAAAGGACAGCGCGAGCCAATCGACACCCAGATCACAGACAAATTCCAAATCCTTGCGATCTTTGTCCGATAATGCTGCCAGGGGCAAAACAACATCAGGAACGTTCACGCCTTTACGGTTTGAAATGGTGCCACCTACGATGACCTCGCAATCGGCGAAGTTCGCGCCGCAATCTTTGACCCGCAGCTTGATTTTGCCGTCGTTCACCAAAAGGTGCGCACCCGGTTCCAGCGCATCAAAAATTTCTTTGTGCGGCAGTTTTACCCGGTTCACGTCACCTTCGGCGTCATCCAGATCAAGGCGGACCATTGCGCCGACCACCAATTCTTCCTCTTCGTTGGCAAATGTGCCCACGCGCAGTTTTGGACCTTGAAGATCCGCTAGGATACCGATCGGGGAGTTGAGGTCTTTTTCGATCTGGCGAATGATGCCGTGCCGCACCTTAATTTCTGCGTGATCGCCATGGCTCATGTTTAAGCGGAACACGTCTGCGCCTGCTTCATGCAGGGCGCGGATCATTTCATAGTCGTCAGATGCGGGACCAAGAGTTGCGACGATCTTGACGTTGCGGTGGCGTCTCATACGGATTTCCTTCTTTGGCCCCAAAGGCCCACATTGTTAGCGGTAACGCTTCGAGCGCCTTATTGCGCAATTCCATTCTGGCTACAACTATTCTAAAGCCTGTAACATGATGATGATGCAGCTTGATGCATATTTCAGAGAAGGGCGGGACCGTTCCCGTCGCTGGGTCCTTTTCGGACGGACGTGATTGCCAAGGCTGGCTTATTAGGATTGAACATGGACAAACAAACACAGATTGAATTGGAAGCTGCGGCATTTCGCCGGTTGCAACAGCATTTGATGGAAGACCGCCAAGACGTACAGAACATCGATATGATGAACCTAACTGGGTTCTGTCGAAACTGTTTGAGCCGTTGGTATCAAGAAGCAGCCAATGCGCGCGGAATTGAGATGGACAAAGATGCAGCTCGCGAGGCGTTTTATGGGATGCCGTTTGCGCAGTGGAAGGCCAAGTATCAAACCGACGCGTCAGAGGATGCAAAGGCGGCGTTCAAGGACAGTCATAAAGAGTGAATAAGCGGTGGTCAGAAAATTGAAAATTTTCTGGAACCAATTTTTTCAAAAATTGGCGCCTCCGGCGGGAGTATTTTTGGCAAGGTGATATAATGTGCGCCGTTAGCGCAGGTGACGCATTGTGATCCAACTGAGGGCGATCAGGAGCGCAGCCGTCGCAAGGCAGAGGGCAAGCCCGCCAATCTGATAGGTTAGGCCAGACAAAAGCGTGCCAATCAGCCGCCCGGTGGCGTTCGCCATATAGTAAAACCCTACGTCCATTGTCACCCGATCCTGTGTGGTAAAGGCCAGGATCAAATAGGAATGCAGTGCGGAGTTTATTGCAAAGATGGCGCCAAAGATCAGCAATCCTGTGATCAGGCTTCCTGTCAGCCATGGTGCAGGTTCGCCTGCGATGAGCGTGAGTGATGTGAGGATTGCAGGCACAAAAAAGAGCGCGAGGACCCAATGTTTAGCGGCACTTGTCAGATCGGTTTCGCTTTTGGCTTTCAAAAGCCGTGGTGCACTGGCTTGTACCAGACCATATAGGATCACCCAAATTGCCATGAACACCCCGATTTGAAAAAAGGTTTCGCGGTTTCCATCTGGGGTGCCGTCTGACCAGACGGCATAGAAGTAAATTGGGATGCCGACGACGAACCAAACGTCGCGCGCGCCGAACAGGCAGGTGCGCGCGGCAGACAGCCAGTTGATGTTGCTGTTTTTTGACAACACGTCTTTGAATTTGACGTCTTTGCGTCCGCGGGGCAGCCCGCTTGGCATTTTCCAGATCACGCCGAAGAGAATCAGGGTGAGAATGATGGCCATGGCGACCAGTGTTGGCACAAATCCCAATGCTCCCAGTGCCGACGCGCCCAAGAGAAACCCGAGCCCTTTGACTGCGTTTTTTGATCCCGTCAAAAACGCGACCCATCGGAACAGCCCATCGCCTTGCGTCGGGGCCAGGACTTTCACCGCCGACTTAGACGACATTTTGGCCAGATCCTTGGCCACGCCCGACACCCCCTGTACCGCCATCACAAAAACAACGGAGGCGGCGGTTGACCATGTTGGGTTCAATTGGATCAGCCCGATCAGGGCTGCGATTTGAAGGGCGAGCCCCGTATACAGCGTTGATGTCAGACCGAACCGGGCCGCAATATAGCCGGCGCTCAGATTTGTGATCACGCCAGCGACTTCGTAAAGGACAAAGAGATAAGCCAGCTGGACGGGAGAGAAACCAAGCGTATGAAAGTGCAACAGCACCAGCATTCGAAGCGCGCCATCCGTCAGCATAAGGGCCCAATAAGCCGCTGTTACGGTGATATAGGCGGCCATACCGAGGCGCTGGGTCATCTTGGGGTCCTTGATCGGTTCTTTACGTTTGCGACTCCGTGTTTGGCAAACCTTGGCAACAAAACTGTGACAAAATGCAGATTTTACACATCAAAGCGCGTATGAGCGCGTTTTGGCGCGGCGGGCTAGTCATATTCCTGCCAGATTTGGGCGATACCAGAGTTCGGAACCGGGTGCGGGGCGGTATACGGTTAAGGATGACGTCTATGAAAAATCTGTTGAAAGCGGCTGTTGTCTTCGGCAGTTTGATCGTCGGCAATGCCGCCGTTGCTGAAGAGCATGAAGTCTATGTGTATCACTATGGCATGTTTCCCGGCAAAATCTATGTCGATGTTGGGGACACGATTAAGTTCATCAATAAGGGAATACGACCTGTGCGTCTGTATTCTGTTGGGGATACAACCGATAACTACAGTTCGTACAACCCAAGCGATCCATGCAGCAACCCCAATAGCTATGCTGGGTCAACCGATGGCTGGCAGACCAATTATTTCAGCGTGAACAAATCACTGACTATTAATGTGACCTCGTGCATGGAAACCATGATCGAGGGTCCAAAGTTCAGCGGATATTACCATTATCATTGGTTTGGTCAGACGCAGATCATTCTAGATGGCGAACCCAATAATTTTCCAAACGGCTAAATCGGGGCAATCAAATCCGGCCCTTTCGCCCGGTTTGAATTGACCGCCGTGCTAACCTTTTGAAATGAAAGCGCATCTTCTGGTGCGCTTTTCATGCATCTGGCGGCACCTTTTCCTGCCTCCCCCAGCCAGAGCGCCCATTGATCCGGCGTGAGGATCACAGGCAAGCGGTGATGGATGGGTGCCATAGCGGCGTTGGCCTCTGTTGTAACGATTGCAAAGTTTGTGAGCGTCTCACCGTCCTGTTCCCAATCTTGCCAGATTCCTGCAAAAATCATCGGTTCCCGATCTGCACGGGTTACCCACCATGGTTGCGGTGTTTTTCCGTCCTCTCGTTTCCATTCATAAAAGCCGGTTGTCGGGATCAGGCAACGCCGTTCCCGGCATGCGGTACGAAAAGCGGGTTTTTCGGCGATGGTTTCCGCCCGCGCATTGATCAAAAGCGGCCCACCCGAAGGTTTCTTGTACCAATGTGGGATGAACCCCCAACGCATCGCGCGCAAATGCCGGACGCCATCCTGAGACGTGACGGTGGGCACCTGCATCGTTGGGCAAACGTTGTAATTTGGGACATCTGGCAATGCGTTTGCAGGCGTTGCCTCAAACATTTGTGCCATCGCCTCATGCGGGAGGGTAAGGGCCATGCGACCGCACAT
>CAKZVL010000008.1 GCA_937922155.1 uncultured Paracoccaceae bacterium
ATCGAAACGAAAGACGATGGTGCGACAATTCTCGCGGGGAACCAAAAGGTATTGTTTGCAAGGCTTTCCGATGCGAAGTTCTTCTGGGAAAACGACTTGCGCGTGGCCAAGGCGGGGATGGCAGAGTGGATCGAGGGGCTGAAGGCCGTGACGTTCCACAACAAGCTGGGGTCGCAATTTGACCGGGTTGAGCGGATCGCTGCACTGGCGTGTGAGATCGCGCCGATTGTTGGTGCGGACGCCGATGAAGCGGCAGAGGCCGCACGGGTTGCTAAGGCTGATCTGCGGTCTGAGATGATCTATGAATTCCCGGAGTTACAAGGACTTATGGGGCGTTATTACAGTGAGGCTGCAGGTCTGCCAGCAGAGGTCGCTGCGGCCTGTGAGGAGCATTATTCACCGCTTGGCCCGTCTGATGATGTGCCCAGTGCGCCTGTGTCTGTGGCGGTGTCGCTGGCGGAAAAGCTGGACAAGTTAGCTGGGTTTTGGGCAAATAATGAAAAGCCGACGGGATCAAAAGATCCCTTTGCACTGCGACGTGCGGCGTTGGGGATAATTCGGTTGGTGCTCGACAATCGCCTTACATTGGAATTGTTAGAATCTTCGGACAAAGCATTCCGTTTGGTGGAAAAAAGTAAAGTTGACCTAAATATCCGGCATGCTAAGGCCAAACATGTCGATCAAGAATTTGAAGTTAAAATTGATCCAGTAGCGGAAGAAGAGATTTTGAGCGGTGGAACCTACTCATATTGGCTCGAGAAACGGGAAGCGGCAGATAGGTCTGATCTTTCTGCGTTAAAGAATGACCTCCTCGCCTTCTTCCACGACCGCCTCAAAGTCTACCTCAAGGATCAAGGCATCCGTCAGGACATTATCGACGCTTGTATTGCGATGCCGGGGAGTGATGATCTGAACCTGCTGGTCAAGCGGGCGAAAGCTTTGTCGGAAACGCTTGCCACCGATGACGGTGAAAACCTGATCCAAGGCTTTAAGCGGGCCAACAATATCCTGACCCAAGCCGAAGAAAAGGATGGGGTTGAATATTCCTATGGCGCTGACGCGAAGTTCGCGAAATTGCCTGCGGAAAAGGGGCTGTTTGATGCGTTGCAAGCGGCGGATTCGGTGATCAAACCAGCGATGGAAGCCGAAGATTTCACCAAAGCAATGACCGCGATGGCGGGTCTGCGCGGTGCAATTGATACGTTCTTTACCGATGTGCAGGTGAATGATGAAAATGAGGTGCTACGCCGCAACAGGCTTAACCTTTTGTCTAGTATCAGAAAAACCTGTCTTGCGGTTGCTGACCTCACGCGAATTGAAGGTTAGTTAACAGCGCCATAACTTTTCCTTACTCTTCGCCTGCTATGTCGATATGCTGCAGGTGAGAGAGGATTGCCGCAGTGCAGCAAGCAACCACATATGGCGAAGTGACGCTTATTACCCCAACGGCCCCGATGATCGCATCGGTTCATGGTGGGCGTGCGAAATGTTTGCAGCGGTTGATCCGGTTGGATATGCCTGTTCCGACGACTGTTTCGCTTTCCTTTTCTGCGGTTCACCGGATCGCAAAGGGTGATTTGCCGGACATGGCACAGGTGATGGCGCCGTTTGGGGATGCACCGCTTTTGTCCGTGCGCCCGTCTAGCGCTGATCCTGATTGGGGTGGCCCGAGCGCGGTTTTGAATATCGGGATGAACGACGCGCGGCTGGAAAGCCTCACGGCGGATGTTGGCGAAGACGCTGCCGTTGCGCTGTATCAGCGGTTTGTCCAATCCTATGCGATCCATGTTGCCCGCCTTGATCCTGAGCTTTTCACGCTTTTCGAACGGCCTACCCGCGAAAGCCTCGCCGCGATGATCAAAGCATTTGAGGATGAAGCGGAGGAACCTTTTCCGCAAGACCCTGAGCACCAGCTTGTTCAGGTTTTACGGTCCATGGCCCTTGCTTGGGAAGGCACCACGGCCCGCCTGCTGCGCGAAGCAAAGGGCGCGCCAGCGGATGCTGGGCTTGGCCTTGTTGTGCAGGCTTTGGCGCTTGGCGTCGGACAGGGGGAAAGCGGATCAGGTGTGATCCAGTATGTCGATTCGGAAACGGGCGATCCTTTGATCGTTGGGCGTTACCTGAGCCAATCGCAGGGGCGCGATGCGCTCAGCAAAGATACCCGTGTGATCTATCTTAACCGGGATCCGCGTGGGGCGTCATTGGAAGATTTGTGCCCGGATGTTTTCAACCAGTTGATTGAGTACGGGAATGTTTGCCGAACGCGATTGCGCGAAGAGATGCAGGTCGAATTCACCGTTGAAAACGGGGCTTTGCATATCATTGATGCAGTGCGGGTTCAGCGGTCTAGTCGTGCGGCTGTGAAAGTGGTCGTCGCCCTGGCGCAGGATGGTGTTATTCCGCGTGATGAGGCGGTTATGCGTATTCAACCGGGTGCGATCAGTACGTTATTGCACCGTCAAGTCGCGACGACCGCTGATCGTGACGTCATTGTTCACGGTATTGCGGCAAGTCCGGGTGCGGCCTCTGGGCGGATCGTATTGACAGCTGCACAGGCGCAGGCCAGTGCCGCGCGGGGCGAAGCGTGCATTCTGGTGCGACGTGAAACGACGCCCGAAGATATTCGTGGCATGCATGCGGCCCAAGCGGTTTTGACGATGCGCGGTGGTGTGACAAGCCATGCGGCGGTGATTGGTCGGGGTCTTGGGCTGCCATGTGTCGTTGGCGCCTCTGACCTTGTCATTGATCGTAAAGAGCAGCGGATCGAGGCTGCCGATGGTCGCAGATTTGCGGCAGGTGATTTGATCACTGTGGACGGTACAACAGGTGACGTTTTGGCCGGTGCGCCAGAGATGACAGAAGCAGCCCTCGATGATGCGTTTCAGACGTTGTTGGAATGGGCGGATGAATTTCGTGATATCGGCGTGCGTGCTAATGCTGATACGCCATCAGATGCGCAAACTGCCTTAAACTTTGCCGCCGAGGGTATCGGTCTTTGCCGGACAGAGCATATGTTCTTTGAAGGTGATCGCCTTGGTATGATGCGCGAGATGATTTTCGCAGAAACACCCGAAGATCGGCGCGTCGTTCTTGATCAACTTATGCCGATGCAGCGGATAGATTTTCGCGCGATCTTTGAGATAATGTCAGGCCGCCCTGTTTGCATTCGATTGTTTGATATGCCGTTGCATGAATTTCTTCCCTACGATCGCGGCGGGCAGCGCGAGTTGGCGACCCATTTGTCGTTGCCCCTGTCTGAAGTCACTGAACGTATTAGTGCGTTAAGCGAATATAACCCGATGTTGGGTATGCGCGGGATTCGTCAGGGGATCGCTGTTCCTGAAATTTATGACATGCAGGTCCGTGCGATTTTTGAGGCGACGGTTGATGCTGTAGAAGCTGGAACAAATGTTGTCCCAGAAATCATGATTCCGCTTATCAGTGCCGCGCGCGAGATCGAATTGATGCGCAGCCGTATCGATGCAATAGCATCGTCCGTACAGACTAAGCGTAAGACGTCGTTTGAGTTCAAACTTGGCGTGATGGTTGAAACACCGCGCGCGGCCTTGCGGGCAGAGGATATAGCATCGACGGCAGAGTTTATGTCTTTTGGAACGAATGATCTGACGCAAATGACATATGGTCTGTCCCGCGATGATGCTGGGCGGTTCATGTCATCTTATGTGCAGCAGCAAGTTTTTCCCGAGGATCCGTTCCATACGCTTGACGTGGATGGTGTCGGCGAACTTTTGTCCATTGGCGCATCCAGGGGCCGAAAGGCGCGCCCGGACGTCGTGTTGTCGATTTGCGGTGAACATGGTGGTACTTGGTCTGCCATCGATTATTGCCGCAAGGAGGGTTTCAACTACGTGTCATGTTCCCCATTTCGTGTTCCCGTTGCGCGACTTTCCGCCGCACAGCTGTGTTTGACGGAGCGAAATACTGTGGATCACGCCCTACCGAGGATGAAGTAAGGCTTTGATTGCCAATAGTAATGATGTGTTAATCTCGCTACTTTTCATTTGAATGGCATGGTAAATTCCCGGCTCTTTACGTTGGCATGACTTTCGCGTAATGAACCGCGAAGTTCGCGGGGAATGCACCCGCGTTTCGCGGGGTGGGGATACGATGCGTCGGTTTTGGTACGTTTTTGGTGCAGTGTTTTTGAGTACTGCTTTGATGATTAGTCCGGTGAAGTCGATGGCGGACGAGCTTCTTTCAACACGACTTGAGGCGTTGTTGGGTCAAGAAAGCCAATCCCTGGCTATGGTCGCTGATAGTCAGCTAGATATCTTGACACGTTTGCCAACTGCCGAAGAGCGCGGCGTAAGTTTTGCGCCGGATGCCATAGAATATTCCAACAGCTTTCTTGCATCACAGCCAAAGGCCGGCGGTGGCCCGCAATGGCGGTGTTTTGCTGAAGCGCTTTACTTCGAAGCGCGTGGCGAAAGCGTCAAAGGCATTTTTGCTGTTGGCGAGGTGATTTTGAACCGGGTCGATAACGCGCGGTACCCTGATACATTGTGTAGGGTGATTAACCAAGGCACGGGTCGTAAGTACGCGTGCCAGTTCACTTACACGTGCGACGGGAACTCCGAAACCATTCACGAACCGCGGGCTTTTGCGAAGGTCGGAAAGATCGCACGGCTGTTGATGGACGGTGCCCCTCGGGAGTTGACGGATGGGGCAACCCATTATCACACCAAAGCGGTCAACCCGTCTTGGGCACGGCAGTTCCCCAGAACGGCAGAGATCGGTTTCCACTATTTTTATCGCCAACCCACGCGACAGGCGTCCAATTAGGTGCCGTGACGGCAAAGCGATTTGCCTGCATCTTGTTAGATATTGCGCGCTGGCGTAGGACTGGGCAGGAAATTTTTTGACTAGGCCTGCCATGTCCGACGATATACGCCTCGCATTCGCGCATCCTGCTGAACGGGCCGCTGCCAGCGGCGTTGGATCTTTCGATCGCATTTCGTTGCGCGACTATGTTGTTGAGGTCGAGATTGGCGCGTTTCAACAAGAGCGCGGGACATTGCAGCGTGTGCGTTTCAACGTGGTCGTCGAAGTACTGCCAATTGTTGAAATTTATGATGATGTCGATCGGATTTTATCCTACGATCGGGTCACCGAAGCCATCGAATTCGAATTAAAGGCTGAGCGGATCAACCTTTTGGAGACGCTGGCGGCGCGGGTCGCTGAGCGGATTTTGCTAGAGCCGCAAGCAGAGCGTGTTTTTCTACGGATCGAAAAACTAGACCGTGGGCCATTCGCCTTGGGGGTCGAGATTGAACGCAGCCGAAATGGCGTTGCTTCCCCGAGCCAAGATCATGTTGCCGTTCCGCATCCGCGCGTCATGTTTTTGTCGAATGCTGCACTCCAGTCCGATCATTTGCCTGGTTGGATTGATCAAGCTGCGAACATGGATGCGCCTTTGGTGTTGTGTGTTGGCGCGGTAGAGCTTGCCGCCCCGCAAACGGGTCATACGATGACGCAGCGCCGGATCAATCTTTTGGCGATTGAACAGAACGCATGGGTTTTGGCGGCGAAGGACTACCGCTGCAAAGTCGTGGAAACCCGAACAGAGCTTGATTGGGCCATGAAGAATGGCCAAGTTTGCGTTTGGGCACCGTCCAAAATCGTGCTCGACGCTGTGGACGGTCCGCCTGCCGATTTAGAGGATGCGTTATCTTTGGTCAGCTGGTTTGCCGCAGAGATGTCAGCGCTAGAGCTGATGGTCATCGGCGAAGATGGTCCTGACAGCGCCGTGCCTGTGCAAGTGTTTTCGACTACAAAGGCCAAGCTGACCTAATGCGCTATCTGCGCCCCTTGATTGAAGATCGACCAAGGCAAGGTTCAGTCCAGTTGGCCGCGGGTTGGTGTTGGTTTTCGGAAGTAGAAGTTCTGGAGCGGGGCAGTAAAGCGGAACGCGTTTCAATCTGTGATGTGCCGGCGGATGTTCTTGATCGTCTTTGCGCGCCGCGGCGCGATCTTCATCGTTTACGCCTAAGCCAACCACAAGTTATGGGCATTTTGAATGTCACGCCTGACAGTTTTTCTGATGGCGGTGATACCTTTGATGTTTCGGCTGCGACGGCACGCGCAAAAGAAATGAACGCTGAAGGTGCCAGCATGATCGACATTGGCGGCGAAAGTACGCGGCCCGGCGCGTTGGCAGTCCCATTGGACGAAGAGTTGGCGCGAGTGTTGCCGGTTATTGAGGGTTTGAAGGATCATCAAGGTGCCGTGGTGATATCTGTGGATACGCGCAAGGCTGGCGTCGTTGTGGGCTTGCCGCCGGATGGTGCCTTTATGGTCAACGACGTTAGTGCCATGCGCTTTGATCCGAAAATGGTCGAAGTGGTTGCGAAGACTAAATATCCAATATGCCTGATGCATTCCGTTGCGGACCCTGAGAGCATGCAGGCTCATGCGACCTATGACGACGTGCTTTTGGACGTTTATGATCACCTCGCCGAACGCATCGCCGTGGCCGAGGATGCTGGTATCAACCGCAGTCGTATCATCGTCGATCCGGGCATAGGTTTTGGAAAAACCTTGGAACATAACCTGACACTGCTTCGCGGGATCAGCCTGTTTCACAGCCTTGGTTGCCCGATTTTGCTGGGGGCATCGCGCAAGCGGTTCATTGGCACATTGGGTAATGCGCCGGCTGCAAAAGACCGGCTTGGCGGATCATTGGCCGTCGCACTTGAGTGTGTCAGGCAGGGGGTGCAAATCCTGCGCGTCCACGATACATTTGCCACCAAGCAGGCGATTGATCTGCATATGGCAATAAGCGGGGGACGCGGGCATGAAACGTAAGCTTTTTGGCACGGATGGAGTGCGTGGCACGGCAAACACCTATCCTATGACTGCTGACATGGCGCTCAAGATTGGCGCGGCGGCTGGAAAGTACTTTCGCAATGACGGCTCTAACGGTCATCGCGTGGTGATCGGCAAGGATACACGTCGATCTGGGTATATGTTCGAAAGTGCGCTCGGCTCCGGTTTGATGAGCACGGGGATGAACGTGTTTTTCCTCGGCCCTGTTCCGACACCTGCGGTTGGCATGCTGACGACGACGATCCGCGCGGATTTGGGGATCATGATTTCGGCTTCTCACAATCCGCATCAAGACAATGGGATTAAGTTTTTTGGCCCCGATGGATTTAAGTTGTCTGATGAGGCTGAGGCGGAGATCGAAGCTCTGATCATGAACGATATTGAGCCCGCGCAAGCCATGAACATTGGCCGGGCCAAGCGGATAGATGATGGGCGGTTTCGCTATGCTGAGCGGGTCAAGTCTACGCTGCCTGCGGGGATGAGCTTGAAGGGTTTGAAAGTGGTCATCGATTGCGCCAATGGGGCCGCCTATAAGGCCGCGCCAGAAGTTCTTTGGGAACTGGGCGCAACCGTGATCCCAATCGGTGTTGATCCCAATGGATACAACATCAACGAAAACTGCGGATCAACCAGCCCAAAGACCGCGGCAGAGGCGGTTGTCGCCCATGGGGCCGATGTTGGCATTTGCCTTGATGGCGATGCGGATCGCGTGATGATCATTGATGAAACCGGAAAAGTTGCCGATGGCGATCAGATCATGGCGCTTTTGGCAACACGTTGGGCTGAGACTGGTAAGTTGGCGGGCAAGACGCTGGTTGCGACAGTGATGTCAAACCTTGGCTTAGAACGACATATGGCCGGGCAGGGGCTGCACCTGGAACGCACGAATGTAGGGGACCGTTATGTTGTCGAGGCCATGCGTGCTGGTGGGTTTAACCTAGGCGGCGAACAATCTGGTCATATCGTGATGACGGATTATGCAACGACTGGGGATGGCCTTTTGGCGGGGTTGCAGTTCCTTTCTGCGATGATCGAAACGGGTGCGCAGGCTGGCACTTTGACACAGGTGTTTGAGACCGTGCCGCAGCTCTTGAAGAACGTGCGCTTTAGTGACGGAGCGGCCCCCCTTAGCGAGGCGTCTGTCAAAACGGCGATCAAGGCTGGTGAAGCGGCGCTTGCTAACACTGGTCGCTTGCTTATCCGTAAGTCGGGAACCGAGCCGCTTATCCGGGTTATGGCCGAATGCGAAGATCCAGAATTGCTGGCAAAAGTCGTAGAAGATATTGTTGGTGCTGTGGAAATGACCGCTTAGGCGAACATGCGCTTTAGACTTGGCCATTGGCTGATCGCCAATCCGAGTATGATCAATGTTAATGCTGCGAAAAAGCGCAGCGGTAGAACCTCACTCAACACCCAAGCGCCAAACAGCATGGACCATACGGGCACTTGATAATTGACCAAGGTCATAAAGACAGACCCGGCAGTTCGTATGACCCAAACGCGTAAGATTGCAGCCAATGCGGTCGGAAAGAAGCCAAGAAAAATGATGGCAAGGGACGGGCGTGTGCCCTGCCACGTAGGAACGCCTTCGACCAAAAGCATTGCCGGGAATAGGAGCACGGTGCCTATCAAAAGGCCCGATGCGGCAAAGGCGATGGGATCAATGGGGGGGCATTTGCGTGTCAGGATCGAAGAGATCGCATAACAGAGGGCGGCGGCCAAACAGGCCAGTTGTCCCAAAGGCTCTAACCCGGTGCCAAGCCGGGCCACACCGGGGCCGATTAAGGCCAAAGCGCCCAAAAAACCAATGCAAACTCCAATCAATTGCCGGGATTGTAATCGTTCGTCGGTAAAAAAGTGAGCCAATGGCAAAACAAACAACGGCAGTGCGGCCATCGACAAACCTGCAAAAGCCGATGGGACGTATTGCTGACCCCAGCTTAACAGTCCGAAAGGGACGGCGGTACTGAGCACACCTGCAGGGATCAAGATCGACAGCATCCTGCGGTCCATTGTCGGGAACTTGCTACCCATGATGATCATCAGTACGCAAAGGCCAAAAGCCCCGAGCGTCGTACGCGCACAAGCAACCGTCAGCGGGCCGTATCCTTCTAGGGCGATTGAAACGACCATAAATGTCCCGCCCCAGATCACCCCTAGGGCTAGGATCGCAAGCCAGTTCGCGGTGGTGGGGGATTGTACCATCCACAAACCGCTAATCTGGATTGTCGTGAACGTCCAGTGAATCATGTGGGGCTTCATCGGGTAAATCGTTTCACTACCTGTTTTGATATGAGGGACGCGTCTCAGAGGGGCAGAGAACAAAAAAGGCCCGCCAAAATGACGGGCCTCTTGATGGGGATCACGTTCCCCTTAGTTTTTGGATTTGTCCACCATTTTGCCTTCGGAGATCCAAGGCATCATGTCGCGCAGTTTTTGTCCGACTTGTTCGATCTGGTGTTCGTCGTTGGCGCGACGGGAGGCTTTGATCGTGGGTTGGCCAACAGCGTTTTCGAGCATGAAGTCACGGACAAATTTGCCAGTTTGAATGTCATCCAGAACCGCTTTCATCCGGGCCTTTGTTTCGTTGTAAGGCAGGATGCGGGGGCCGGAGACATACTGGCCATATTCAGCTGTATTAGAGATCGAGTAATCCATGTTTGCGATGCCGCCTTCATAGATCAAATCAACGATTAACTTCACTTCGTGCAGGCATTCAAAATAGGCCATTTCAGGCTCGTAACCCGCCTCTACCAGTGTTTCAAAGCCCATGCGGATCAACTCAACCAGGCCACCGCATAGGACCGCCTGCTCACCAAATAGGTCGGTTTCGCATTCCTGACGGAAGTTGGTTTCGATGATACCGGAACGTCCGCCGCCGATGGCTGAGCAATAGGACAGGCCAATTTCATGCGCTTTGCCGGATGCGTCTGTGTCAACCGCGATCAGGCAAGGCACGCCGCCCCCTTTTGTATACTCGCCGCGCACCGTGTGACCCGGACCCTTTGGCGCCATCATCAACACATCGACACCTTCCTTTGGTTCGATGAGGCCAAAGTGGACGTTGAGCCCGTGCGCGAAGGCAATGGCTGCACCCGGCTTGATGTTGTCATGGACGTACTTCTTGTATGTTTCTGCCTGCAGTTCGTCGGGCATTGTGAACATAATGACATCGCACCATGCGGCTGCTTCGGCGATGCCCATGACCTTAAGGCCTTCACCTTCGGCTTTTGCTTGAGAAGGCGAACCTTCGCGCAGGGCGACGACAAGGTTTTTCGCGCCACTATCGCGCAAGTTTAGCGCATGGGCGTGGCCCTGTGACCCATAGCCTAGGATGGCCACTTTTTTGTCTTTGATGAGGTTAACGTCACAATCACGATCATAGTAAACGCGCATGGTTTTCTCCCTTAATGTTAGATTGGTCGCTTTTTCGCTGATGTTGCGGTGAATTACGAGGTTAGATTTTTGAGTATTTAGGGCAAGATGATCATTGTTATTCGTCAAGAGAAAAAATATTCTAATTTTTATGTTTGATAGTGAAGATCGTGCGATTTTGCGGCAGTTGCAGGCGGAGCCCGGATTGGCGATGCCTGATCTAGCTGTGCGTGTGGGGCAGACACCTGCGAAAGTGTCGCGTCGGGTTGAGCGGTTGCAAGAAGATGGTTTGATCTTGGGCCAGAGGTGGGACGTGGATTGGCGCATTTTGGGGTATTCTGTTTTTGTCTCGCTTCGCGTGAGTTTGGATAAGACGATCCCAACGGCCTTTGATGATTTTATCAAAGCGGCGCGAGAGGTGCCGCAGGTTTTGGAAATCCAAACGTTTCTGGGTCGTGTGGATGTGCGGCTTTCGTTGATTGCCACCGATCTCGCCGATTATCAGGCCGTTTATCGAGAGGAAATTCTGACGCTCCCTCATATTGCGGACATCGAAGCGTTGATGGACGTCGCGCGGGTCAAGGCCAACCGGGATTTACCGCTATGAGTTTTGATGACATCGATCGTCAATTGGTTCTGTTGCTTGCGCGGGATGCGTCCCAATCAACAACGCAGCTAGGACGGCGATTTGGATTGAGCCAGCCCGCAACATGGCGGCGGATCAAGCGGTTGCGGGATTTGGGTGTTTTAACAACGCGTCGACTGGATCTGGACGCGCAAAAGCTGGGATTTGGCGTGACCGTTTTTTTGGGGATCAAATTGGCCACGAAGGGACGCGTGAGCTTGGACGATTTTGAACGGGCGATTGGTGCCATTCCAGAGGTGCAAACCGTCGATCATGTGCTTGGTCTTTATGATTATCGATTGCGGGTTGTGGCCCGCGATCTGGCCGATTTTGAAAGGGTTTTACGCCGTCGGGTTATGACGCTTCCCGGTGTCGGCGACGTGGAAGCAAATGTGATGTTGAGCGAAGAACGCAGGCCCGGACCTTTATAGGCGACAAATATTTCCTCTGCATTGGTCGATTTGCCACCTGACCCTGCAATTATACTTTGCTTTGCGCCTTTTTGCGCCGTAGCTCTGGTTCAAACTGGAGGAACGTTTTCATGGATGGCAATCGAACAGCAATAGACCCGGACGGATTGATGGAATTTTCGGTTGTGTTCACTGACCGATCTCTCAATTCGATGAGCAAGGCATTCCAAACCGTGATGACGGATATTTCGGGCATGCTGAAGGATGTCTATAACGCAGATAAGGTGGCTTTGGTACCGGGCGGTGGAACCTTTGGGATGGAAGCGGTGGCCCGCCAGTTCGGGTCTGGGGCGCATGCGTTTATTGTTCGCAACGGTTGGTTTTCCTACCGCTGGTCGCAGATTTTCGAAGCTGGAGATTTTACAGCCCAAACAACGGTGATGAAAGCGCGGCAATCGGGCAACGATACCCGCGCGCCGTTTGCGCCGGCCCCGATTGACGATGTGACGGCGGCCATTCGTGAGGCTAAGCCAGACGTTGTCTTTGCCCCGCATGTGGAAACCAGCGCGGGCATCATCCTGCCCGACGGCTACATCGCGGCTGTGGCTGCGGCGGCGCATGAGGTTGGTGCGATCATGGTTCTTGATTGTATTGCATCTGGCTGTGCCTGGGTTGATATGAAGGCAACGGGCGTTGATGTTTTAATTTCGGCGCCACAAAAGGGTTGGTCTGCGACGCCTTGTGCTGGGCTTGTTATGATGTCAGATCGAGCGGTTGCGCGGATGGAAGCGACGACGTCCGATAGTTTTGCGGCAGACCTGAAGAAATGGTCACAGATCATGGATGCCTATGAAGCAGGCGGTCATGCCTATCACGCGACCATGCCTACCGATGGTTTGCGGGCGTTTCGGGACACGATGCTGGAAACGCGAGACTATGGTTTTGATAAGTTGAAAGATGCGCAATGGGCGCTTGGCAACGCGGTGCGCGCAGCCCTTGCCAGTAAAGGGATTAAATCTGTTGCTGCTGAGGGATTTGGCGCGCCGGGGGTTGTTGTCAGCTATACCGATGATCCGCTGATCCAAAACGGCAGCAAGTTTGCCGCCGAAGGCATGCAAATTGCCGCGGGCATGCCTTTGCAATGTGATGAGCCAGAAGATTTTCGGACGTTCCGATTGGGCTTGTTCGGTTTGGACAAGCTATACGATGTTGACGGAACATTGGGGCGGCTTTTGCCTGTGCTTGATCGCGTGCTTTAGCTCGCGCCAAGTCCCAACAACATCGCTTGTCGCCGAATGGGTTCAAGATCATGCAGGGCCTTGATCCCAAGTCGGCGCAGATCATGCACCAGTGGCAGCCCACCAATAGAGGCGCGATTTAAGGCATCTACGCCGGAAACGCGCAGCTTGATGTCTGCGTGTCGCTTGCGTGCGTAGGCGTCCAGCAGTTCGGTTGCGCCGGGGTCGTTTTTGCCTGTGACAAGGTCAAGCAAACAGGCCAAATCAGTGAGCGACATATTCAGCCCTTGGGCGCCGATAGGGGGCATGACGTGCGCCGCTTCGGCAACGAGTGCTGTTCGTTCTGCTGTTAGATTGTCTGCGATTTGACTGATTATCGGCCATGTTGTGCGTCGGCTGGCAAGGGTTAATGGGCCAAGCATACCAGCACTGCGCGCTGTTGCTGCATCGTTGAACTCAGCCTCGCTTAGCGATTGTAGCCGCGCGATTTCGGCATTGTTGTCCATCCAAACCACTGCGGAACACGGCTTGTCATCTCGATCTGGCAGCGGAACGAGGGTGAATGGTCCGCCTGTGCGATGTATCTCTGTCGAGATATTGCCGTGCGGTGCGTCGTGGTTGACCGCAAATGTCAGGGCCTTTTGTCCGTATCGCGTTGTTTTGACATTTATGCCGGCGGCACTTCGAACGGCGCTGTTGCGCCCGTCTGCGCCAATCACCAGCTTGCACTGCAGCTTTGTGCCATCGCTTAACCAAACAATCGCGCTTTCGCTTCGGTTGAGCATCCGATCGAACCCGACACCTTGACGAAAATCGACATTGGGCAGGTCATTCAACCGCGCAACCATTTCCCGTCGCAAAAGCCAGTTTGGTAAGTTCCAACCAAAGGGTTGGTCAGAAATATCGCTGGCGTGAAAGGCACGCTCGACCAGCGTATCGCCGCTGGCGTCAACGATGGCCATCGTCTGCAAAGCGGTTGCATACGGCGCAAGTTGATCCCAAAGCCCGGCTTTTTCCAAGAACGCACGCGCGGGCTGCAGGAAAGCCGTGGTGCGCAAGTCTGCCCCAGAGTCGGACTCTGATGTGATCGGTGGGGCTGGATCCACAATAACCACCTTGAAACCAGCGGTTCCAAAGGCGGCTGCAGCGGTCAATCCAGCGACACCGCCGCCTGAGATTAGAATATCTGTCTCCATGCCCATCAGATAGTTCACAGAAGGGGTGTCGGAAAGGGGGCATCGCGTCACTGGCTGTTGCCGCGTGGCAAGGCCTACGTGTATGTTCTTTTAACAGATCGAAAGGAAGTCCACATGTCTAACCCGCCGCAGCAGCAAAAGGATGCTTACGATCTGATCCTTGAAGCAATTGACAGCCATATCTACAAACCGGGAGATCGCTTGGTCGAAAGCGAATTGGCAGAACGTTTCGGGGTCAGCCGTACGCCGGTTCGTGAGGCGTTGCAGCGGTTGGAAACCCAATCCCTTTTGACCCGTGATGGCCGATCGTTGATTGTGGCGTCATTAGATCACAGCCAGCTTTCGGAGCTTTATGTTGTCCGAGGAGAGCTTGAAGGGCTTGCCGCGCGATTGGCTGCCAAACATGCAACGCCGGAAGAAGTGCAGGTCTTGCGTGATATGTTGAATGACGATCAAGCGCTCAAAAATGATCCCGATGCACTGAGCCGGGCCAATCGCCGGTTCCACAAACAAATCCATTTTGCCTCGCACAATCGGTTTTTGGTGCGCCAGCTCGACCTTGTACATCGATCGATGGCGTTGTTGGCCACCACTTCGATTGCCGCGGAAGGACGGGGCGCAGATACTTTGCAGGAACACGAAGCGATTGTGCGCGCGATCGAAGCTGGAGACGGTAATGCCGCCTATGAAGCACTGCGCAATCACATTAGCCGTGCCTATAAAATCCGGTTGAAATTAGATGCAGCGGCCGTTCAAAGTACAGGTTAGCGTCGCGGCTTGGGCATCAGCACACCATGCATTGTTTTGTCCCAATAAAATGGCTTCCAAGCCAGTTCCAATACGCCCTTATAGACCGCCAATGTGGCAAGCGGAAAATAGGCAATCATCGTTAAGGCCCAAGGCATAAGCCAGCTTTTCCCGGCGCGTCGCACGCCATCCCATTGAACGATCAGATTGATGCTGGCAGAGGCCACACAAACAACCGTGCAGGCGAGCACGACCCAGTGGGGGGCAACCGCGCTAAGCGGGTGGGTGCCACCAAACGGGATGAGCCAGAATGACCACAACAGGGGTGCCATCAAGAACTGTGTCAGCGTTCCCAAGAACAACATTTGAATGCCAAAGAACTGCCAAAGCCCAACATCCCGGAGCAAGGAAAGCGGATGACGCATGTGCACAGCATAAGTCATGGCATAGCCTTTCAACCAGCGGGATCGTTGCCGGACCCATGGCCACATGTGACCGTTGGCTTCTTCTTCGGTGACTGTCGGGACAAAATCGGTGCGATAGCCATGTCGGGCAAGGCGCATGCCGAGATCGGCGTCTTCTGTTACGTTGTAGGCATCCCATGCGCCTAGCTTTTCAAGGATGTCGCGTCGGAAGAACAAGGTTGTGCCGCCTAAAGGAACGGCCAGGCCCAGTTTCGCAAAACCGGGCAGAACAACGCGAAACCAGCTGGCGTATTCGATGGTGAAACATCGGGTCAGCCAGTTCGCGCTTGGGTTATAGTAATCCAGTCGCCCTTGCAGGCAGGCGGTTTTGGGGGACGCGTTTGCAAAGTGGTCAGCGACAATCAACAATTGGGACGCTTCGGGTGCATCTTCGGCGTCATATATCCCGATGATCGACCCGCGTGCCGTCGCGAGTGCATAGTTTAATGCGCGCGGTTTGGTGCGGATTGCCCCCTCTGGCACGATCAGGGCGCGGACCCAGTGGGGCAGTGTGGCGGCATCCACGGTTGCGCGTGTTGTGGCGTCGCTTTCTTCCATCACAACGCAGACATCCAGTAACGCGCGCGGGTAGTCGAGTTGCGCCAACCGTTCGAGAAGGTGGTTGGTAATGTCCCGTTCCTTGTAAAGCGGGACGAGCACGGTGATCGTAGGCAATCGTTTTGGGCGCTTTAACGCGGTATCGTTTCGCTCGCCAAATTGCACGCGAATGCAGGCCGCCAAGTTCAGAATGGCAAGCAGCCCCATGATTATGACCGACCAGAGGGTCAGAACCGCAAAAACGACGGAGGGCACAAAGCCAATGGCTAGTGTCATTGCGCCCAGAAAAATGATCAAAGCTGCCATGGCAAAATCGGCGCGCCAATGTCGACAGCTATCTGACGCAGGCAATCTGATTTCCGCAGCGTTGGCCAAAAGCCGAGCGAAAGGCGCGTGAACGGCATCTCTAATCCGTGTCTCACTTGCGATCGCCATACGCACATTCCCAAAAGCTGCGCGCAGCGCATCCAGATGCAATGGAAATTGATCGGGGCGCGACGTCAGGACAACAGTTTCCTCACCAATCCGTCGCCACGGCAAGAGATGACAATGCAGCGCCGCGTGAGGGTCAAATTCTGCCAATAGGGCTGGATCGCCGGGGTCTTGCATTGGGTCTATCAGTGCTGCGCCTATATGATCTGCGGTCGCCAGCGCCAACAAATCCTCATCAATCCCAAACTCAGCCCGCAGCACTGTGGTGCAGGGCAGACCGAAACGCTGGGCCTGCTGATTGGCCGCGATCGCGTCATCATAAGTTAAGTGACCGCCACCGATCAGCCATGCTGCTTCCGGCGGGAGTGCGGCCGGATAAGAAAGTTCAGTTTCAAAAGGGTGGAGAGGTGACTGCATGGACGACTCATCAAAGTATCCACTTTGTCTAAAATTCTTCCCTTAACGATCAGTTAAGCACTAACGCCTTTTTCTGCCCTTGCCTGCATTGCTTCGGCAAAGCGTTCAAATAGGTAATAACTATCCTGGGGGCCGGGGCTGGCCTCTGGGTGATATTGCACAGAAAACACGGGTTTCTCGGAGACGCGAATACCGCAGTTCGACCCATCGAATAGCGAGGTATGCGTTTCAACAACGCCCTTTGGCAATGTTTGGGCATCGACAGCGAAACCATGGTTCATCGACGTAATTTCAACCTTACCCGTTTCGTGATCCTTTACTGGGTGGTTTGCGCCGTGGTGGCCGTGATTCATCTTTATCGTTTGAGCGCCCAAGGCGAGGGCTAGCATTTGGTGACCGAGGCAAATGCCAAAAATCGGAAGATCAGCATCAAGAACACCCTTGATCATTGGCACGGCATAAGAACCCGTTGCCGCCGGGTCGCCGGGTCCGTTAGACAAAAAGACACCGTCAGGGTTCAAAGCCAGCACATCTTGGGCGGTGGCAGAGGCTGGCAAAACAGTAACGTCACAGCCAGCGGAGGCAAGACAGCGCAAGATGTTGCGCTTTGCACCAAAGTCGATTGCGACCACTTTGTATTTTGAGTCGGTTTGTTTGGTGAACCCGTCTGGCCAAGACCACCGCAGTTCATCCCAGCGATAGGATTGCGCGCAGGTCACGTCTTTGGCCAGATCAAGACCTTCCAAGCCACCGAATGCCCGCGCCGCTTTGAGCAGTTCTTCAACGTCGAAGTTTCCATCGGGATCATAGGCAAGTGCGACGTGCGGTGCGCCTTGCTGGCGGATTGCGCGGGTCAGGCGGCGTGTGTCGATGCCGCCGATGCCGATGCGACCACGCCGCTGCAGCCAAGCTGTGAGTTCTTCGGTCGCGCGCCAATTTGATGGCTCTGTCGGGTCCCACTTAACCACCATGCCTTCGGCTACGGGATCAGCGGTTTCGTCATCTTCGGGGGTGACGCCGGTGTTGCCGATGTGGGGAAAGGTAAAGGTGACCACCTGACCCGCATAGGACGGATCTGTCATGATTTCCTGATACCCGGTCATTGCCGTGTTAAAACACAGCTCAGCGTTTGTTGTTCCGGGGGCACCGAATCCGCGACCGTAAAATAATGTTCCATCCGCTAGGGCGAGGCAGGCTGTTGGCTTGGCTGGCATCTGTTTGTCCCCTGAAATGTAGCAAATTGCGACGTACCTAAGGGGGGCGCACAATAGGGTCAAGACCTCAACAGTGGTGCTGTGCTGCTCAGATCATTTGCAGCATGCCCCTTGTCAGTTCTTAGCAGCGAAAGTATGTAGGCCGCTTGTTTATGGACCAGTGGGATGGGACAACTATGGAATTGCGAACTCGCGTTACTGATGCGCTAAAAGATGCGATGCGTTCCAAAGAGGCGGATCGACTTGCGACATTGCGGCTGATCAATGCTGCCATCAAAGACAAAGACATCTCATTGCGGGCTGACGGTGATGACCGCACCGTTGGGGATGATGACGTTTTGGTCATTCTGGGTCGGATGGTGAAACAACGCCAAGAAAGCGCACGCGCCTACGAAGAAGGCGGACGTTTGGAATTGGCGGAAAAAGAACGTTCCGAAATCAAAGTGATTGAAACATTCTTGCCCAAACAAATGGACGAAGCCGAAACCGAAGCGGCAGTGACCGCCGCCATCGCACATGTTGGGGCCGAAAGCCTGCGTGACATGGGCAAAGTGATGGCAGAGCTCAAGGCGAATTACACCGGGCAAATGGATTTTGGCAAGGTCGGACCGCTCGTCAAAGATCGTTTGGGGTAGGTGGGATAAAGCCCATTCTACGCCGGGAGGCGAAGCGCCCGCTTTAGGTCATCGTAGAGCGCAAGCCGTTCGCTCGCGTCCAAAAAGCTCCCTATCTCAACTTCTCGATCGCCACCGCGCAAGGTTATATAGTTTTCAACCGGCCCACCCGTTGGGTGTAGGTGCACACTGACCCAATAACGGTTGGCTTCCCATCCTTGCGTCTGGCCGTTGGGATTGTGTCGGGTCAAGCAGGCGCTGTCTGTGGTGACTTTCAACTCTTCCAGGATTTCGCCCCGTTTGTAGCTGATGTGGAGGGCAAACCAAATGCCGACCAGCGCGATTGCCATAAAGGGCAACAACCCCCAAAGGATGATCGTGCCTAACATCGCAATAAGCGGCAGCGCGACAAGTGCGGCGGTTGCGCCGATGAACAATACAAAGTCCTTGCGCAGCAAAGATCGGTAAGGCCAGAGGCTCAGCTCCCATTCAGTGGCGGTGTGCGGCGGATCTTTGGACCATTCGTAGGGCATTTCTCCTCCTACTACAGGACGCGTTAAGGAACCATGTGAAGAACCGCCGCAGGGGGGAGCAAAGAAAAAGCCCCGCCAAATTGGCGGAGCTTTGATATTTTCAACGTTAGCGTCGGCGCTTAGTGCGCTGGGCTCTTATCCCATTCTTCCTGCTTTGGAAGTGTTTCGAACGTATGCTCTGGCGGTGGGCATGGAAGTGTCCATTCCAATGTATCCGCATATTCGTTCCACGGATTGTTTTCTGTCACTTTCCGTCCATAGAGCAATGACCAAAAGATCACGCCGATGAAGAACAAGAAGGACGCAAAGCTTAGGAACGCGCCCCAGCTAGAGACATAGTTCCAGTAAGCAAACGCCTCAGGATAGTCGATATAGCGGCGCGGCATGCCCTGGCGACCCAAGAAGTGCTGTGGGAAGAAGGTGATGTTTGCGCCGATGAACATGGCCCAGAAGTGCAGCTTGCCTGCCCATTCCGGATACATGCGACCCGACATCTTGGGGAAGTAAAAGTAGATCCCCGCAAAGATGGAGAACACAGCGCCCAAGCTCATCACGTAGTGGAAGTGCGCCACCACATAGTAGGTATCATGATACGCCCGATCGACCGCTGCTTGTGATAGGACGATGCCGGTCACACCACCAACGGTAAAGAGGAACAGGAACCCAAAGGCCCAAAGCATGGGCGTTTTGAACTCAACCGAGCCGCCCCACATCGTCGCGATCCACGAGAAGATTTTGACGCCCGTCGGAACCGCAATCACCATGGTTGCCAGCATAAAGTAGGACTGCTGCGTCAGCGACATGCCCACAGTATACATGTGGTGCGCCCAGACGACAAAGCCCAAGGCTCCAATTGCGACCATCGCGTAAACCATTGGCAGGTAGCCAAAGATTGGCTTTCGGCTGAATGTCGCAATGACGTGGCTGATGATACCAAAGCCAGGGACAAT
>CAKZVL010000009.1 GCA_937922155.1 uncultured Paracoccaceae bacterium
CTCTACAATCCTGAATGCAAACTGCCTTTGCTGCTAGATTCTACTACATTCAAGGCTTTCTTGACTTCACCATTCGACAAATTATCGTAGAAATTCCTTTTTGTAGATAGGATGAATCCATGTTGAAATTGTTCACAGCGACGTCAACCGCAGCTCTATTTATCGCCACGTGTTCGCATGCCGCGACATTGACGGCCACATTTGATGATCAGGCGCTCATCGGTGGGTCAACCACCGCCCCCAACGACATCATTTCACTTGTGGTAGAAGACATTTTGGGCGGCGGCGTGTCGATTACCGCGACGGCATTGCTGGCAGACCCGGGCATTGGTTCCTTCTATATCGGCGGGTTTAATGCTGCCGACTTTTCAGGGGCGGCGGGGCTGCTTGATGCGCCAAGTTTCAATGTTTACAGCTCTAATATTGTAACTGGCGGCGTGGTCTTTGGGACTGATGTGAGCACTTTTGATGGAGCGACAATCTCTTTCACCACTGTCAGAAATGCGTTGACGACAGCTGATTTTTCGGGCCTAGAAGTGGGATTTATTTCCACCAGCGCAAACTCTCCCAACACTTTGCAAGCGCTCTTTGGTGGAGACCTTTCTGTCTCTGACATGACGCCTGTCGCAGCCGTTCCGTTGCCCGCCGGATTTCCATTGATGATTGCCGGTGTTGCCGGTCTGGGTATCGTTGGGCGCTGCAAGCGATCGGCTGACAAAAGCTAAACCCAAATGACCGGCTCTATCAGGGCCGGTCTGCAAACATAAAGAAACCGGTCATTGACCCTCTTGCCGGTTTCCCACCAAACGAAACACAACCAAATATTAGGGTTAACGCGCCCCCACCAAGAAAAGCGCGGCCCCTCATATCATCTTGCCGAAAATACTCCCGCCGGAGACGTCAATCGGCGGCCAAGGGCGCCAAGGCTACGGCTAACGCATAACCTCAGCCACCCAAGCGGGGACAACCTCACTGGCCACGCCATAACGCGCATCCGCAAAATCACTGGCCACATCCGAAGGGGCCAAATTCAATTCCAGCGTATCCGCGCCCATCGCATCGGCCATCCGCACGAAACCCGCGGCAGGATAGACAGCCCCAGACGTGCCTACGGCGACAAACAGGTCAGCCACTGCCAAGGCCGCTTCGATCCGCGCCATCTGGTAGGGCATTTCACCAAACCAGACGATATCGGGGCGGGTGCGCGCAGCGGTACAAGACGGGCAGGGATCCTCAACCGCCATAACCGCAGGCGCATCCCAGTGGTGACCACAATCGACACAAAGCGCGCGCATGATCTCACCATGCATGTGGATCACGTGCTCAGACCCGGCCAGTTCATGCAGATGGTCAATGTTTTGGGTTACCAAGGTCACCTCATGGGCGGAGCGTTGCAACTCTGCCAAGGCAAAATGTGCCGCATTGGGCGCGGCCGCCAAACAATTGGCGCGTCGGGCGTTGTAAAACGCATGCACTTTGGCGGGGTTGCGCGCAAACGCCTCGGGCGTTGCTACCTCTTCAATATCCACTTGCGTCCATAATCCGTTTTCATCGCGAAACGTACCCATCCCGCTTTCGGCGGACACACCCGCGCCGGTCAAAATTACGATCTTCATTTTTGTCTTACTCTCGCCCCCATTCCCCCGTATTGAAACTCTAACCAGACAGACCGACGGTGCAAAGATGTTCAACGACCAAACCGTTTTCACATTCAAAGGGCCGTGGGGCATTCCCATCGAAATCGGTCGCACCCTCCCGCTGTTGGTGGGGCTTTTGATTTTTATGTCGCTCAACAGCAATCTTGTCGGCGGGATCATGTTCGCCGTTATGCTGGTACTTGCGATTTTTTTGCATGAACTTGGCCACGCTTGGGGCTGCCGGGTGCAGGGCATTCCGGTGCGTCGGATCAAGCTTTATGGCGGCGGCGGTTTTTGCCAGCATGCCCGCAGCACGACCCGGCGCGAGAGTGAGCTGATCGTCATCATGGGCCCGCTGGTTAACCTTGCGCTTTGGGCGCTCTCGGGTTTGCTGTGGCCCCAACTGGTGGACTTTGCGCGCGCAAACGCGGTGATGGCCGAAGTCACATTCTACCTTTATCAATTCAGCCTGCTGAACCTGTTCTTGTTCGCCATGAACATGATCCCGGTGCAGCCGCTGGACGGGGGTAAGCTGTTCCACCTCTTTCTCTGCCGGTTTCTGGACCCGCGCAAAGCGTTACGGATCGCAGGCGGTGTCGGGCTGGTTATGGCCGTGCTTTGGATTCCTGCGATGATCGGGATGTATATCTTTGCAGGCTTTGTGCTGTTGTTCTTTCCCTCGATCAAGGCACATTACCACATGATGCGTGGCGATACGGTGTTGCATTCGTGACTGTTTGTTTCCGACCTAAACGCGCGATGACACAACGCGGTGTGCTGACGTAATCATCGGCGGCTTAGCGGCAAGATTGCTCTGCCTGACGGGTAAAGGCGCGATAACGTTCCCAAAACGCATCCGCGCTGCGGCTGTCGTTAATCTTGATGTCATTGGCCGTTTCCGGGTTTTCGAAAAACGTCACCAACCGCGCCTGATCAGAGCGTGATAGCGTCTGACTGGCGACACTTTGCACGCAAGAACACAAGGTCGAATTGGCCGCACGGCGATCAGAGGCCACGCAAGCCTGCGCCACCTCACCCGATACACGCGGTCCGCAGGCGGCAAGGGTGGTGAATGTCATCAATAACAATGGAATACGCATCTGGCCTCTCTTTTCGCTCTTGCTGGCGATGGGGGTAATATGGGGCAGGCGCAGGGGAAGGGCAAATCACGAATTGGGTGCGGCGCGGGACCCAGCGCATGAGTGTTGAACAGCGTGAAGCGTTGAATGAAGGCGAAGGTCGGCTTGGAGGACAACGTACAAATTTGGTTTCCCCGCTGCCTGCGTTTGCAGCGGGGAAAATGCTGCGTCGAACGCACCAGTTGTGGACAAAGCTGCCATGCGCTTTGGGCTGTCGTATAAAGCTTTGTTCTGGCAGGAAAACATCCTGCGCCGTGATATCGCTCTGGCTGGTATAAAAGACTTTTAACAGACCATTTTCTCAGGACTGCCGTGACGACTAAGCGGCTGGCAAACTGCCACCGCTCCGGATGACGCGCCCACGGCCTCCCGCGTTGTGGCTCGAAACCGGTCGGCATAAATCCTGGTCGAGAACCATTGGAAACACCGGTTTGAAAATATTTTCTTTCAGGAAAAATTTTATATGATATGCCTTGTCGTAGGAAAACACTTTGGGAGGCTTTACCGATGTTCGAAATGAAACGGCGCACGATGGTTGCGTCACTCGCACTCACTGTTGCTCTTGGCGCGGGGGCACCTGCATTTGCTGAAGGTGAAAGCGTCGTTCTGGTCGCGACACAAAAAGCGGGGGATCAAGGTCCGATTGACGGTCTTATCGCCGGGCTGGAACAGGCCGAAGCAGAGCTGGGCGTCGAGACCCGTTTTATAGAGGCACTTGACCCGGCCACCTATGAGAACACCTTGCGCACTTTGGCGCGCCGCGACACAGATGTGATCGTTACAACGTTCTTTGCGATGGGCGCGGCTGTGCAAACCGTTGCACCAGAGTTCCCTGACACGAAATTCGTTGTCATCGTGGCAGCACCCCATGATCCAGTCCTGCCAAATGCGCGCACCACGCTTTATACAACACAAGAAAACACTTACCTTTCCGGCGTGTTTGGTGCTGCGATGTCCGAAACCGGAAACCTTGGGCTGATTGGTGGTGTGCCGCTGCCCTACGTCTGGGCCGAATACAATGCGATGGTTACAGGCGCACAGACAGTGAAGCCAGATGCCACAGTGACCGCCGCTTTTGTGCAATCCTTCGAGGATCCGGTCAAAGGCAAAGAAGTCGCGTCTGGCCTGTTCAACCAGAACATTGATGTGGCTTTTACGGGGGCCGCTGCGTCTGATCTTGGCGTCGTTGAAGCAGCAGCTGAGCTGGACAAAACACTTGTCGTTGCCTCACCTTCCTTGATGGAAAACGCACCAGATCACGTTGCCTTCGTTGCATCATTTGAGTGGGCGCAGACCTTTATGATGGAGGTTGAAAACGCCCTAAGTGACGACTTTCAGGCGGGCCCACGCTTTGGTGGCATTGCATCGGGCGAGATTGTGATGACCTTTTCTGACGCTTATGCGGCGGCGAACCCGAAAGCCGCTGACGCGCGCGCTGTTGTTGAAAAAACCTATGCAGCGATCGCTGCCGGTGAGTTTATGGTGCCTTACGACGAAACCGAACCTCAGTAAGTTCGCGTGATAAGATAAGACGAAGGCGGCTTTGGTGCTGCCTTCGCCTGTTTGCCAAAAGGGAGGGCCGAGCGTGGCAATAGCGCTTGAGTGCAAGGATGTGGATGTCCGATTTGGTGCGGTGCATGCGCTCAAGAATGTCTCGCTCAAGCTTGAGACCGGGA
>CAKZVL010000010.1 GCA_937922155.1 uncultured Paracoccaceae bacterium
ATGCGCGGGATGACGTTGAAGGAATAGGCGTCATAGGCGGCCTGCATCATCGGGTTGGGCAGCTGGCTGAATTCCAGCACCATCAATCTGCCGCCGGGCTTTAACACGCGATATGCTTCTTTCAGCCCATCCAAGGGCCGCGTCACATTTCGAATGCCAAAACTAATCGTGTAAACATCAAACGTGTTGTCCTCAAATGGCAGCGCCATTGCATCACCAACAACCCAATCAAGGCTATCTGACATCCGTTCGGCCTCTGCCCGTTTGCGACCCTCAACCAGCATAGGTTCTGTCAGGTCCAAAACGGTCGCGAGCCCTTCACCAGCGCGCTTCAGGAATCGAAAAGACACATCACCTGTGCCCCCAGCAACATCCAACAACCTTTGCCCCGGTCGTGGCGCAAGCCAATCCATCATCGCGTCTTTCCAAACGCGGTGAATGCCCATCGACATGACATCATTCATAATGTCGTATTTACTAGCGACAGAGGAAAAGACGCCTTGAACGCGGCCTGCTTTTTCGTCTTCCGGGACAGTCTCAAACCCGAAATGCGTGGTTTTGTCGGTATTTGTCATCCCGGTCTTGCGTCCTTTGTTCTGCCCTTACAAGTATAGGGCGCTAGGGTCCGCATACAACGGACCTGATCTCTAAGGAAGTCATCCATGCCAGAATTGCCAGAGGTTGAGACAGTGCGTCGCGGGTTAATGCCCGTAATGGAAGGTCAAACGATCGTCAAAGCAGCAGTGAACCGACACGATCTTCGCTGGCCGTTTCCCGACGGTATGGCAGATCGTTTGACTGGCAAAGTGGTCAAGGCCCTGCGCCGTCGTTCAAAATACATCCTCGCTGACCTTAGCAGCAATGAAACCCTGCTCATCCATCTGGGCATGTCTGGCCGTATGCTGATTTCAGGACACCAAGTAGGGGATCATTATCATGACCACCCCGCACCTGCGAAACACGATCACGTCGTCTTTGATATGGAAAACGAGGCGCGGATCACCTTCAATGACGCACGCCGATTTGGTGCAATGGATCTGATTACGACCCATGACTGCGATGATCATTGGTTAATGTGCGATCTCGGGCCAGAGCCATTGGGAAATCTGTTTAACGAAGATTATTTGGTTGAGCGGTTAAAGCGTCGCAACACACCGATCAAATCTGCCCTTTTGGATCAACGCATCATCGCAGGTCTTGGCAACATCTATGTCTGCGAGGTGCTGTTTCGCGCGGGAATCCACCCCACTCGAAAGGCCGGAAAAATCAGTTCCGCGCGCGTCGCAGGCTTGGTTCCAATTGTGCGCGACGTGCTGGGCGAAGCCATCGCCGCTGGTGGATCTTCTTTCAAGGATTACAGGCAGGCTGATGGGGAACTGGGATATTTCCAACACGGCTTTCAGGTCTATGACCGAGAAGGACAAACCTGCCTAAAGCCAGTGTGCGAAGGTGAAATAAGGCGAATCGTTCAATCAGGGCGATCTTCTTTTTTCTGTCCGCAATGCCAAAGATGACTTGAAACCACCCGATCATTTGCCCATCAAACGGGTCATCAGCTGCTCAACAAGGGTATTTCAAATGGCCTACGATACGATCAACGTCGACATCAATGACCATATTGCAACCATTACGCTGGACCGACCTGAGGCGCTAAACGCGCTGAACTCTCAGCTCTTGGGTGAACTTTGCGATGCGCTCGAAAAGGCGGACGCCAGCGACAAAGTACGCTGCATTATCTTGACCGGTTCGGAAAAGGCGTTTGCTGCTGGGGCTGACATCACCGAAATGATGGATCAGACCTTTGTGGATATGTACACCAAAGCGTTCTTTCGCTCGGAAACAGATCGCTTCAATGCAACGCGCAAACCAATTATCGGCGCCGTTGCAGGCTTTGCCCTTGGTGGCGGATGCGAATTGGCGATGATGTGTGACTTTATCATTGCGGCAGACAATGCAAAATTTGGACAGCCCGAAATCAATCTAGGCGTCATTGCCGGGATCGGCGGAACACAACGTCTGACGCGTTATGTTGGTAAGTCCAAGTCAATGGAGATGCACCTAACAGGTCGTTTCATGGACGCAGCAGAGGCGGAAAGCTGCGGTTTGGTCAGCCGGGTAGTTCCGGCAAAGTCATTGCTAGACGAAGCCAAGTCAGCTGCTGAAAAAATTGCCGAAAAATCCTTGTTGGCTACGATGGCAGCCAAAGATGCCGTGAACCGTGCTTATGAGACGACATTGGCCGAAGGCGTAAATTATGAACGCAGCGTCTTTTATGCGCTTTTCTCTACCGAGGACCAAAAGGAAGGCATGACTGCCTTTAAGGAAAAGCGGGAACCGCGGATGAGAGATAAATAAAGGGGCTTCCCTTAATCGTCCAAGAATACTAAAGACACCTCAGACATGCGCGTGATGCCCGCTTTGGCAGATTCGGCCGGTACGAAACCCGGTGGGCCATCAGGCGCAATGAATTGTATTTGATGAACCCAAACGAAAGATACGACCATGGCAAACTCAGCTCAGGCTAAAAAACGCGCACGTCAGAACGAAGCTCGCTTTGCAATTAACAAAATGCGCCGCTCTCGGATTCGCACACACCTTCGCGCGGTCGAAGAAGCAATCGAATCGGGTGATAAGGCTGCGTCGCTTGCCGCTTTGAAAGCAGCACAGCCAGAGCTGATGCGCGGTGTCACAAAGGGCGTCATGCACAAGAACACAGCGGCACGGAAAATGTCTCGCCTATCCTCACGGGTAAAAGCTCTGGGCTAGTTCGAAAATGGCAACACGTTGCCATCTTTTTTTACATCAAAAGGCGCGCCTTTCTTGGGCGCGCCTTCTTCATTTTTTTGAGAAATAAAAAAGTTTTTCGTTGATTCAAAGCGCTCACAGATTCTTTCTCCGGAATGACTGAGTCAAGCCTGTTGTTCAGTTGAATATCTCTCAAACAGCTTGCTAACTTGTCCTTGCGATTCACTTCGTTCCCGGGGGGGACACAAAGGACATTATCAATCTTGGGCCGCGTGGCAGCATTCTGCCATGGTTGAACGACGGCGTATTGATGATCTTTTTGTACTAAGTTTGCGACCTCGTTGCAAACCTTCGAGCTGTTTTTGAGGTCCGTAAGGTCGTCACATTTGGCACCCCTGCTGTTGAGATGATGCACATGCAATTGCGTGGGCAAGTCTCGATCGAGAGTGTGCGGCAAGGTTTAAGGCGACTTTGCTGTTTGGGTAGCTCTGTTCAAAGTGAGTGCGGCAGCGAACGCTGTCTACAAGGACATGGCATTAGGGGTTTAAAATAATATGGATCGACAGGTTTGGAGCGATGTTAAGGCAGCACTCAAAGAAAGCATGACGGAAAACAGCTATACCAGCTGGATCGAACCTCTGCAGCTCAAGCATCTTGAAGATCGCGTTGCAACATTTGAAGTCACAACCGGCTTTATCGGCAACTACGTCAACCAGAACTTCGGCGACCAAATCCTGTTCCAATTCAATCGCCACAAGCAAGATGTTCAGCGCCTGCGCTTTGACGTGGCCAATGTCCAAACCGCCCCAGTTGCAAAGGCGCCTGCCAAACCGCCACGCCGTGCCTCCGCACCTGATCCTGATGGTTTTGCTGGATCTGCAATTGATAGCCGGTTCACCTTTGACACCTTCGTTGTCGGTAAACCCAACGAACTGGCAAACGCGGCCGCCCGTCGTGTTGCAGAAGGTGGACCCGTCACCTTCAACCCACTGTTCCTTTATGGGGGCGTCGGCCTTGGTAAGACCCATCTAATGCATGCCATCGCAAATGAGCTGAAGGTACAAAGCCCAGAGCTGAACGTTCTTTATTTGTCAGCGGAACAATTCATGTACCGCTTCATCACCGCTTTGCGCGAACGCAAGATGATGGATTTCAAACAGATCTTCCGCTCTGTCGATATCCTGATGGTCGATGACGTGCAGTTCATCGCCGGCAAAGACAGCACACAAGAAGAGTTCTTTCACACCTTCAACGCGCTTGTGGACTCGCAAAAGCAAATTATCATCTCTGCTGACCGAGCGCCGGGCGAGATTAAGGATCTTGAAGATCGCATTCGCTCACGCCTTCAGTGCGGCCTGGTCGTTGATCTGCATCCAACAGATTACGAACTGCGCCTTGGCGTGCTCCAATCCAAGGTCGAAGTGCAAAAGGCCCAGTATCCAAATCTTGCCATTGCGGACGGTGTTCTGGAATTCCTCGCGCATCGCATCACATCCAACGTGCGTGTGCTCGAAGGGGCGCTGACCCGCTTATTCGCTTTCGCGAGCCTTGTAGGGCGCGACATCAACATGGAACTGACACAAGATTGTCTGTCTGATGTCCTCAAAGCCTCAGACCGCAAGGTCACGGTTGAGGAAATTCAGCGTAAGGTGTCGGATCATTATAACATCCGTTTGTCTGACTTGATCGGTCCAAAGCGGGTGCGCAACTTTGCGCGCCCGCGTCAAATTGCAATGTACCTGTCCAAGGAAATGACCAGCCGGTCGCTCCCTGATATTGGTCGTCGGTTCGGCGGCCGGGACCACACGACAGTCATGCACGGTGTTAAGAAGATCGAAGAGCTAAAGATCATCGACAGCCAAATTGCAGACGATATAGAGCTGCTGCGCCGGTCCCTGACCGAATAGCAGGTCAACCGGCGCTTGACCCCGGCTCAGCAAAGAATAACAGTCATCTAAATTAGACTTGAGCCGGACGTGAAAATCGCTAGGTTTTGCGTCCCGGCGGCGGTTGCCGTCACGACGGAGCACGAACATGAAATTCAGTATCGAACGGGCCAGCCTTTTGAAAGCTGTTGCGCAAGCGCAGTCCGTCGTTGAACGACGCAACACAATTCCGATTCTAGCCAATGTGCTGATCGAAGCCGAAGGCGACACTGTTCAATTTCGCGCCACTGATTTAGATATCGAAGTCGTGGATCGTGCCGCTGCCAAGGTGGAACGCGCAGGTGCTACAACCGTCAACGCGGTGACCTTGAACGAGATTGTGCGAAAACTTCCCGATGGTGCACTGGTGTCATTGTCAGAAGACGGCGTATCTGGCCGCTTGACGATTGAGGCCGGACGGTCAAACTTTTCCTTGGCCACTTTGCCCAAGGAAGACTTCCCAGTCATGGCCTCGTCTGAGTATGCGACGAATTTTTCGGCGCCCGCGCCAATGTTGCGCCGGTTGTTCGATAAGGCCAAATTCGCAATCTCGACAGAGGAAACGCGTTATTACCTCAACGGTATCTATATGCACATATCTGACGCAGATGGCGGTAAGGTCTTGCGGTGCGTGGCCACCGATGGTCACCGCCTAGCGCGGATTGACGCGGAATTGCCGGAAGGGGCAAGCGATATGGCTGGCGTCATCGTCCCGCGCAAAACCGTGGGTGAGCTGCGCAAGCTTCTGGACGATGACGAGATGAAAATCGCCGTATCTGTGTCAGAAACCAAAGTCCGCTTTGCCACGCCAGACATCACGCTAACGTCCAAAGTGATCGACGGAACCTTCCCCGATTACACGCGCGTCATTCCATCCGGCAACACGCGCAAGCTAGAAGTCGACGCAAGCGAATTTGCCAAAGCTGTGGATCGTGTGGCCACCGTGTCATCTGAACGGTCCCGCGCGGTAAAACTGGTCTTGGAAGAAGACAAGCTGACGCTTTCGGTCAATGCCCCCGACAGTGGCGCCGCCGAAGAAGAGCTCGCCGTGGCCTACAACGACGAACCCTTGGAAATCGGGTTTAACGCAAAATATCTTTTGGAAATCGCTAGCCAGGTCGACCGTGAAAATGCGGTGTTCTTGTTTAACTCCTCAGGCGATCCGACGTTGATGCGCGAAGGAAATGATACAAGCGCTGTCTATGTCGTTATGCCGATGCGCGTTTAAGGGTGCCAAATTCTTGAAATAGAATTTGGGCCAAAATTTTGGAAAATTTTGCCCAATGGCCACCCTTTCGCTTCAACAGCTGACTTTGTCGCATTTTCGTTCGCATCGACGGGCGAAGCTGTCCTGCGACGCGCGGCCTGTGGCCATCTTTGGCCCTAACGGATCTGGCAAGACGAACCTGATCGAAGCGGTCTCTCTTTTCTCGCCCGGTCGCGGCTTGCGTCGTGCGGGCCCTGATGACCTAACCCGCAGGCCTGAGGCCATCGGTTGGAAACTCAGCGCGGTGCTCGACGCGCCCAGCGGGACACATGAACTTGAAACCGGGGCAGAGGCAGGTCAATCGCGCACCTTGCGGGTCGACGGCAAAACATCACCACAAGTCGCGCTCGGCCAGGTCACCCGCGTTCTGTGGTTGGTGCCATCAATGGATCGTCTCTGGATCGAAGGGGCCGAAGGGCGTCGTCGTTTTCTGGACCGCGCCACGCTCAGCTTTGTGCCGACCCATGCTGAAGCGACCTTGCGTTACGAAAAGGCGATGCGTGAACGCAACCGCCTGCTCAAAGACATGGTGCGTGATGCGCATTGGTACCTCGCCCTAGAAGACCATATGGCCCAAGCCGCAGCAGAGATCACAGAAAACCGAGAGTTGACGATCCAAGCGCTCAGCGCAGGGCAACAAAAGGGCGACAGCACGTTCCCGAAATCGACCCTTGCGCTCACAAACGCAGGGCTTGCGAACGCCGGAGTGGACGTAGGCGGCTGGAAAGAGGTGTTTGCAGAAGGGCGCATGAAAGACCTCGGCGCTGGGCGCACGCTTTCTGGGCCGCACAGAGCCGATCTGGACGCGGTCTTTGCCGCCAAAGGTATGGCCGCAAAGGATTGCTCTACAGGCGAACAAAAGGCGTTACTGATTTCGCTGATCCTCGCCAATGCGCGCAAGGTTGGCAAAGCCTTCGGCGCGCCGCCCATCTTATTGTTGGATGAAGTCGCCGCACATCTGGATGAAGGGCGTCGCGCTGCGCTCTATGATGAAATCTGTGGCCTTGGCGCTCAGGCATGGATGACAGGCACAGAACAGGCCTTGTTTGACAGTCTTGGGCAACGGGGCCAATACATCGAAGTCTGTGAACAAGACGGCGAAAGCCAGATCAAGCAAGTGGATTGAACAATGACAATCGAATGGATGCAGTTGGCCCTTTATATGGGCGCGCTTTTTCTTTTGTTTGCGACGCCCGGTCCTGTCTGGGTGGCTGTCATCGCACGCGCGGTGTCTGGGGGCGCAAAATCGGTTGTTCCGCTCGCCTTAGGCGTGGCTGTGGGCGACATCCTTTGGCCCCTGATCGCCGTCTTTGGGGTGTCCGCGATCGTCGCCGTCTGGGCTGATTTTCTGATTTATCTGCGCTATGTCGGCGCCTTGATCTTGATCGTCATGGGGCTCGCCCTGATCCGTCACGCGGACAAAGACCTTGCAGAGGCTTCGGGTCTATCCAAAGGTGGCGCGTGGACAAGTTTCACCGCAGGTTTGCTGGCTGTGACTGCGAACCCAAAAGCCAGCCTGTTTTACATGGCCTTGCTTCCGACGTTCTTTGATTTCAGCCGATTGACCCTCATCGACGTCGCCTTGATCTGCGGCGCCAGCTTTGTTGTGCCACTTGTTGGAAACCTTATTCTTGCGCTTTTCGTGGGTCGCATTCGGAAGATGCTCAAGAGCGCCAAAGCCATTCGCCGTACCAATATCGGTGCCGGTCTTGGCCTGATCGGAGTGGGCGGGATAATCGCCGCCACTTGACGCAAAATCTTGTGGCTGGGACGTGACATTCCCTGTGGAAAATCATATATATAGTGGAAATCTACCTAAGGTATCCCACATGTCAGACGACCCGAAGCAGCCAGAAGATTATGGCGCCGATTCCATCAAAGTTCTCAAAGGGTTAGAGGCGGTTCGTAAGCGCCCTGGCATGTATATTGGTGACACGGATGATGGTTCCGGTTTGCACCATATGGTCTACGAAGTTGTGGACAACGGCATCGACGAAGCATTGGCCGGTCACGCCGACCATGTCTTCGTGCGGATCAATGCCGATTCATCGGTTTCCGTGGGCGACAATGGACGCGGTATTCCCGTAGGCATCCACGAAGAAGAAGGGGTTTCCGCAGCCGAGGTTATCATGACCCAACTGCACGCAGGCGGTAAATTCGACAGCAATTCTTATAAGGTCTCAGGCGGTCTGCACGGCGTTGGTGTGTCGGTTGTGAACGCGCTGTCTGACTATCTGGAACTGCGCATTTGGCGCGATGACAAAGAACACTACGCTCGTTTTGAGGGCGGCTTTACAACCGAAAGCCTGCGTGTCGAAGGTCCTGCCAATGGTCGCAAAGGGACAGAGGTGCGTTTTCTCGCCTCCATCGATACGTTCTCCAACCGGGATTTCGATTTCAACGTGCTGGAAAAGCGCTTGCGCGAATTGGCGTTCCTGAACTCTGGCGTGCGGATCATCCTAGAGGACGAACGCCCGGCCGAACCGCTAAAGACTGAATTGTTCTACGAAGGCGGCGTAAAGGAATTCGTCAAATATCTCGACCGATCCAAAACCGCTGTGATGCCTGAACCGATCTATGTGGTCGGCGAACGCGACGACATCGGTGTCGAGGTCGCGATGTGGTGGAACGACAGCTACAACGAAATGGTGCTGCCCTTTACCAACAACATCCCGCAGCGCGACGGCGGCACCCACATGGCGGGCTTTCGCGGGGCGCTGACGCGGACAATCAATGCTTATGCGCAATCCAGCGGGATCGCAAAAAAGGAAAAGGTGAGCTTTACAGGTGACGACGCCCGCGAAGGTCTGACTTGCGTCTTGTCGGTCAAAGTACCTGATCCCAAATTCAGCTCCCAGACAAAGGATAAATTGGTCAGCTCCGAAGTGCGGCCCGCAGTGGAAAACCTTGTCGGGGAAAAGCTGGCCGAATGGTTCGAAGAAAACCCCGCCATCGCGCGCCAAGTCGTTAGTAAAATCGTCGAAGCGGCTCACGCTCGTGAGGCAGCGCGCAAGGCCCGCGAACTGACGCGGCGCAAGACGGCGATGGATGTGAACTTTCTTGCGGGCAAGCTGAAGGATTGCTCGGAAAAAGACCCGTCCAAAACCGAAGTCTTTCTGGTGGAGGGTGACTCCGCTGGTGGCTCTGCCCAAACAGGCCGCGATCGCCAGACACAAGCGGTGCTGCCGCTGCGTGGTAAGATTCTGAACGTCGAACGCGCACGATTTGACCGGATGCTGGGCAGTCAGGAAATCGGTAATCTTGTCATGGCGCTTGGCACCGGCATCGGGCGGGATGAGTTTAACATCGAAAAACTGCGCTATCATAAGATCGTCATCATGACAGACGCTGATGTGGACGGCGCACACATCCGCACGCTCTTGCTCACCTTCTTCTTCCGCCAGATGCCCGAACTGATCGAAGGTGGCTTCCTCTATATCGCGCAGCCACCGCTCTATAAGGTCGCGCGCGGCAAGTCTGAGGTATATCTCAAAGACCAAGCCGCACTGGATGAATACCTGGTCAACCAAGGCGTCGAAGGCGCCGTGCTGAAACAAGGCAACGGCGAAGAAATCATCGGCAGCGATCTGCGCCGTGTGGTGGATGACGCCGGGCGCTTGCGCCGGGTAATTGAGGCGTTCCCAACGCATTACCCGCGCCATATCTTGGAACAAGCGGCAATCGCTGGGGCCTTCGTGCCCGGTGCGGTTGATGCCGACCTTCAAGGGGTCGCGGACACCGTCGCCAAACGGCTTGATCTGATCGCGGCAGAATGGGAACGCGGCTGGCAGGGGCGGATCACCCAAGATCACGGTATCCGGCTGGCGCGTATCCTGCGCGGCGTTGAGGAAGTACGCACGCTTGATGGCCCTATGCTCCGCTCCGGCGAAGCGCGCCGCACAGGCACGTTCACACAAGCGCTCCAAGACGTTTACAATCTGCCCGCAACGCTGATCCGCAAAGATCGCTCGCAACTGATCCATGGTCCTCTGGACCTGCTCAAAGCGATCTTGGAAGAAGGCGAAAAAGGGCTGTCGCTGCAACGCTACAAGGGCCTGGGCGAAATGAACCCCGATCAGCTGTGGGAAACCACGCTGGATCCGGATGCGCGCACGCTGCTGCAGGTCAAAATCGAAGATGTGGCAGAAGCCGACGATCTGTTCACCAAGCTGATGGGTGACGTTGTGGAGCCGCGCCGCGA
The DNA here is from genome assembly GCA_937922155.1 of uncultured Paracoccaceae bacterium. Lineage (GTDB taxonomy): Bacteria > Pseudomonadota > Alphaproteobacteria > Rhodobacterales > Rhodobacteraceae > Cognatiyoonia. The sequence goes on from CAKZVL010000010.1 coordinate 10,139, forward strand.
CTTTATCCAGACCAACGCATTGAACGTCGAAAACCTAGACTTTTAGCGAAACAAAAAATGCAGGGCAATGCCGCCCTGCATCATCTTGCCAAAAATATTCAAATCCGACGTCAGCCTTTGACGTCGCGCGCTCTGATCATCTCGACCCCGCTGGTGCCCAATGGCACCACAGCAAAGGGGCCGCCATGGCACATGTCCTCTGGGTTTTGGGGATCTTGCGGTTGGGCGTTGGGTAGGATTTTGTCGGCATAATCTTCTGCATTGTCCTTGGGGCGAAAACCCAAAAAGGCAGCACCTGAATTGTCCAACCCGGCGCGGTCATTGTTGGACACACCATAGATAATGCTGAACCCGACTGTGGGCGAGCTAACGCACTTTTCGACCATTTGGATAGCGTCCCCTTCCGACAACCAAGTCCCCAAAGCGCGGCTGTTGCCCGGCTTTGGCGTGGCAGATGCGATGCGCATGCAGACCGTTTCAAGGCCACGTTTGTCCCAGTAAAGGCTGGCAAGGTCTTCGCTAAAACATTTGGCCAACCCGTAATAGGTGTCCGGGCGATGGGCAGCATCCACGCCAATTGCGGTCTGTTTGGGGTGCATACCCACAGCATGGATCGAACTTGCAAAAACGATACGTCGGACCCCATGCTGGTGGGCGCTTTCCCAGATATTATAAGCGCTCAGTAAGTTAGAATGAAAAATCTTCTCCCACGCCGCTTCATCCGCGATAGACCCGAAATGGACAACCATCTCAGCGCCGTCGAGCAGGGCATGCACTTCGTCCCAAACGCCTATATCGACCTTCTTATAGGTCTCATTGGAGAGCAGGTCGTTTACAGTATCGGCGATATCGGTAGAGACGAGCTCTTCGCACAAGGCTGCCAGCGGTTTGCGGCATAGTCCGCCTAGGTAACCAGCGGCCCCAGTGAGCACAATTTTCTTAATCATCCTTCGCCTTTCAATTTGGCAACCAGCGCATCTGCACCCCGCGCCAAAATCCCTACATCAATTCCACAGGCCACAAATGTGAAGCCATCGTCCAAAAGTCTCTGCGCCTTTTCGGGATCCGTCACAAGTGTTCCAACAGGCACGCCAGCTTCCATCAGTTTTTTGGCAACCGGCATAATCGCCTCCCACACCTTTGGGTGCAAAGGCTGACCGAGGTATCCCATATCAGCAGCAATGTCGGCAGGGCCAAAAAAAACACCATCCACGCCTTCGATCGTGCCGATGTCTACAGCAATCTCCATCGCTTCTCGGGTCTCAACTTGCAGGACGATGGTGGTTTCCTCATCAACACGAGCGACATAATCTGACATGCGTCCAAACTGGTTTGCACGGGACGTCCCACCAAAACCGCGTATGCCTTTGGGTGGATAACGGGTCGCGGCAACTGCCGCTTTGCCTTCATCCACGGATTGGATCATCGGAAACAAGAGCCCCGGCGCGCCCATATCCATCAGTCGCTTCACCGTGACAAAATCATTCCAAGGCGGGCGCACAAGACAGGACGTATGCGGTGCAATGGCCTGCAATTGGCCCAAAACGTCCATTTCGTTTCCCGGCGCATGCTCCATGTCAACAACGAGCCAATCAAAACCAGCGCTCGCGATGACCTCTGCCGCATAAGGATTGGCAAGACTGACCCAGCATCCTATTTGTGCCTTTCCTTGCTTTAAGGCAGACTTAAACGGGTTATTTTGCATTTTCATTTGATATTCCTTGGGCATCTTTTCGTGCGAGTCAGATCAATTTCACACCCGCATTCTGCATCGCCGACTGCGCCCCAACAAGAGAGCCGTCAAAATCAATCGCGCGGCACAAATCCTGGCGGACGGTGACCTCAAACCCTAACTTCGCGGCATCTACAGCCGAATAATGCACACAAAAATCCAGCGCGAGGCCCACAAACGTCAGCGTCTTGATCTGACGTGCGCGCAGATACCCATCAAGCCCGGTGGGCGTAACATGATCATTTTCGAAAAAGGCGGAATAGCTGTCGATCGCGGGGTTGAATCCTTTGCGGATGATCAAATCCCCGTCCATGCGCAAGTCGCGATGAAAGGCGGCCCCATCTGTCAATTGTATACAATGATCCGGCCACAACACCTGTGGGCCATAAGGCATGTCAATCACACTCATCGGATCCACCCCTTGATGGGATGAGGCAAAGGAGGAATGTCCAGCAGGGTGCCAATCTTGCGTCAGGATTACAGCGTCAAAGGCCTCCATCAGTGCGTTGATGCCGGGGACAATCTCATCCGCTTCGGGCACGGCCAAAGCGCCGCCGGGGCAAAAATCATTCTGAACGTCGATTACGATCAGGGCATTTGTCATCGGGCACTCCTTGCGCTTTGGCAGACCCTATCGAATGTAGGGTGGGTTTCAACCCACCTACCTTGCCCGCGAGGCTTCTCGGGCTTAAGAAACGGACATGTTTACTGTCGCCGCCCTATATCATTTTACACGCTTCGATGACCTAGACGCCTTGCGCGATCCGTTGCTTGAATATTGCCGTGCAAATGATGTGCATGGCACCTTGCTCTTGGCACCCGAAGGGATCAACGGAACAATCGCGGGCCCGCGGGTCGGCATCGATGCTGTGCTGGACCATATCCGTGCATTGCCCGGTTGCGCATCGCTCGAACACAAAGAAAGCAGCGCAACAGTACCGCCCTTCAACCGTATGAAAGTCCGGATCAAGAAGGAAATTGTGACAATGGGCCAATCTGATGTCGATCCAACCCAAGACGTCGGACAATACGTGGCCCCCGCCGATTGGAACGAACTGATCTCTGCCCCTGACGTCGCCGTAATCGACACACGCAACGACTACGAAGTCGCCATCGGTACCTTTGACGGTGCGATTGATCCGCAGACGAAGTCCTTTGGTGAATTTCCCGAATGGTGGGAAGCGAACAAAGACCGTTTTCACAACAAACGCATTGCAATGTTCTGTACCGGTGGGATTCGCTGCGAGAAATCGACAAACTTCCTCAAAGGACAAGGCGTCAAAGATGTCTATCACCTAAAAGGTGGCATCCTGAAATACCTCGAAGACGTCCCAGAAGAGACGTCCCAATGGAATGGCGATTGCTTTGTCTTCGATGCCCGCGTCAGCGTCGGACACGGGTTAAAGGAAGGTCCGCATGAACTCTGCCATGCTTGTCGGCAACCGATCCTGCCGAACGATAAACAACGCCCAGAATACGAAGATGGCGTCAGTTGTCATCAATGTATCCACAATACGACCGACGATGCCAAATCCCGGTTCCGCGAACGTCAGAAACAAATCCGGCTGGCTGCGCAACGCGGTGTAAAGCACATGGGCGAAATCTAATTGATGAGGCCCGCGATCCCGCAGCTGATTACCCTTTCAATCGGGATCGTATCTGGAACGTTAAGCTTTTTTGCCGGGATGCCTTTGCCGTGGATGCTGGGATCAATGATCGGTGTGACGATTGCCGCGATGTCCGGCGTATCACTTGCCGCCCCAATGCGGCTACGGGCGATCTTTATTCCAATCATTGGGGTCATGCTTGGGTCTGCGATCACGGCTGATATCATCTCGCAGATTGGCCTATGGGCCATCACGATGGCAATCTTGCCAATCGTTTTGGGGGCCATGGGCACTTTATCTTATCTCGTCTATCGGCGCATCGGTGGCTATGATCCTGTGACCGCCTTCTATTCCTGCATGCCCGGTGGTCTCAACGATATGGTCATCCTTGGCGAAGAAGCCGGGGGCGATGCCCGAAAAATCGCCTTGTCCCATGCCGCGCGAATCCTGATCGTGATCTTTTTCATTGCGATTATATTCGGACTGTTTTTCGGGATCAGCTCTGGTGAAGGTCGGCCCAAATGGCTTGGCCTTATGTCGATTACATGGCTCGATTACGTCATTTTGGGAGGCTGTGCTTTGGCCGGCGGGCCGTTTGGCAAGGCGTTGCGCATGCCAGCGGCCGCGATTTTCGGGTCAATGGTTCTATCAGGTCTCGCCCATATGATCGGCTGGGTCACGGTTGCACCGCCGACGTTGTTCGTTATCGCTGCGCAGATTGTGATGGGCACAGTGATCGGTTCACGTTTTGTTGGATCAACCCTTCGTGAAGTCGCGCGCGACCTGAAGCTGGCGGTTTTGGCGACTGCGCTGATGTTGACGGTTGGGTTTGGTCTGGCGGTTTGCATTTCATGGCTTGTGGACATGCCGATTGCGCAAATTTACCTTGCCTTTGCGCCCGGTGGGTTGACAGAGATGTCGTTACTGACGCTGGCCATCGATCAAGACGTCGCCTTCGTCTCTGTCGCGCATTTGGTTCGGATCGCTTTGGTGATCGCTGTCGCGCCAATTGTGTTCCGACTTTTGTGCATTGGCCGCTTTACCCAAAGGCAAAGACCAGATTAGTCTAGGCTGCAAATACGGAGCTTGCCCAATGTTCGATGCCCTTCTTAATTTGTTCAAACAAACAGACACCTACGAAACGCCATTGCCCGAGGCGGATGCGCGACATGCAGTCGGCGCCTTGATGGTTCGCGCTGCCAAAGCCGACAAGGCCTATCTGTTTGAAGAAGTCGAACAAATCGACCGCGTGCTTGCCGAACGCAACGATCTTAATGCGGTCGATGCTGCCAAAATGCGCGCCGCTTGTGAAAAGCTTGAAGAGGCGATGCCAAACACCGCGCAATTGGCAGAGATTGTGCGCAACGCCATCAGCGCCGCAGAAAAAGAAGCCACCGTTCGAGCTCTATGGACTGTGGTTCTGGTCGATGGCGTGGAGCACGAAGACGAAGACGAACTTATGCATCAAGTCGAAAACATACTTGGACTATCACCTGGCCTTGCCAAACGGCTCCACGACGAAGCTGTGGCACATAGTAGAACGTTCCGAGGATAAGCCCTAACAAAAAAGGGCCCATCAAACTGATGAGCCCTTTGAAACTTTTGTATGTTTAAACCTTAGCCGCGGCGACGGAAGCCTGCAAAGCTCAGCAAACCAGCGCCCAAAAGAAGGCTAGACATCGGCAATGGAACAGCCGCGATTTCGAACGTTGCAAAGTCGGCCGCAGCGATGCGTTCTGTTCCAGCAGATCCGTTGTTATCATTGTCACCAACGAAGAACGAAATGATCGAAGCGGTTGGCAAACCAACAAAGTTGAACAGGTATTCTGCATTATTGCCGTTTGTCGCAGCGTCAAAGCTCAGCGTTTCACTCGCAATCAGGTTTCCACTCACGCCGTCGTAAACACCAACGGATGCATCCGGTGCGTTCAGCGCGCCACCCTCTAGGTCAAGCAAAACAGCAGAGAATGTGCCAAGCAGGTTGTTGTTCAAAGCAAAGCTCAGAACTGTTCTGCTGGTGGAAGAGATGACTGTGCTTGTGTCAACGCCCCATGCATTCGAAGCGGCTGAACCTTGTGACGTACCGTTGCCGCCATTTGCAGCAGAGGCTTCATAGACAACGCCAGATGCAGCATCCGCGCCGGGTGCCGTTGCCGCTGGACCGCCAGTCCCTGCGAAAGTTGATTCATATGCTGTAAATGATGTTCCAGCTGCGTTGCTGGACAATACAGAAGCGCCAGACGCGTTATTAGCCAGCATTGGCTCTAGGAAATAGTCGTATGTCAAAGCAGGGTTTAGACCTGCCGCAACGCCAACTGGCTGAGTTCCGACAGTATTGCTGCCGGTGCCGCCATCGTTAAGGGCGCTGTAAGAAATTGTTGCTGCGTTGGCAGAAAGACTCATGCCAAACGTCATTGTAGCCGCGATAAGAAGCGCATTTTTCATTGGTAAACTCCAAAACTGTTAACTTCTGCATCTGGGGGAGATGCGGATGTGGCAGGATTACTTTCTGAATGTGGCGTAACTGTGGCCAATCCAATTTTTGGAAACAATAAAACTAAAAATTCGCTGATTGTTTCTGGATTGATGTCAAGTGGTGCGGCAACCTGACAAAAATCGGCCATACTGTCGCACACGGTTTTGCCTTGCTCATGGTCAACCACCTTGGCATGAATGTTTACCGTCAGGAGAAAACCATGGTCGACATCGCCACCCGCGTCTGGAATCACAAATGGAAGATCGATCCGATTGTACGGTCGCTCATCGACACGGATTTCTATAAATTGCTGATGTGCCAATCGGTGTTCCGCAACAAACCGGATACGCAGGTCACTTTCTCTTTGATCAACCGTGCCAAACACATCCCCTTGGCCAAACTTGTGGATGAAGGAGAGTTGCGCGAACAGCTTGACCACATACGCTCTCTCTCGCTGACTCGCGGGGAAAGCACTTGGATGCGCGGGAACACGTTCTATGGAAAACGCTCGATGTTCTCGCCTGAATTTATGGATTGGTTCGAAAACCTTGCGCTGCCCGCCTACCATCTGGAAACGGTGGGCGATCAATATGAACTCACGTTTGAGGGAACTTGGCCCGAAGTCATGCTTTGGGAAATTCCGGCCCTTGCGGTGCTGATGGAACTGCGCGGCCGCGCGGTACTTGGCGACATGGGGCGGTTCGAACTTCAGGTGCTGTACGCACGGGCAATGACAAAAGTCTGGGAAAAAGTCGAACGACTGAAAACCGTGCCCGACCTGCGCATCGCCGATTTCGGCACCCGACGCCGACATTCTTTTCTATGGCAAGACTGGTGCGTGCAAGCGATGTCCGAAGGTTTGAACGAAAAATTCGTTGGAACCTCCAACTGCCTGATCGCCAAGAACCGGGATATGGAGGCGATTGGCACAAACGCCCATGAACTTCCTATGGTCTATTCCGCATTGGCCAAAGACGACGCCGAACTAGCGCAAGCGCCCTATGATGTGCTGCGCGATTGGCAGGCGGAACATGACGGCAACCTGCGTATCATCCTGCCCGACACCTACGGCACACAAGGGTTCCTTGATAACGCGCCGGATTGGCTCAACAACTGGACAGGCATCCGCGTGGATAGCGGCGACCCCGCAACAGCCGGCGAAGTCGCGATCCAATGGTGGAAAGACCGTGGCGAGGACCCCAAGAAAAAGCTGGTGATCTTTTCAGATGGTTTGGACGTGGAAAAGGTCGAAGAACTCCAAGCCCAATTCGCAGGCCGCGTGCGCGTGTCGTTTGGTTGGGGAACGATGCTGACCAACGATTTTAAAGGACTCACCGAAGGCGACAGCCTCGCCCCGTTTTCACTGGTGTGCAAAGCGGTGCAGGCGAACGGAAAGCCAACGGTGAAGCTCAGCGATAATCCGAAGAAGGCGATGGGACCGGAGTGTGAGGTTGAAAGGTATAAGCGGGTGTTCGGCGTCGGGGAGCAGGACGAGGTTGAGGTGGTGGTTTAGTCCGCATTGCCGGCCGTTAACGGTGAATTCGTTGGTTCGTGAAAATGTCAAAAAACAGTCTCGTTTCGGCGATTCTGCCGTGCTACGATTGCGAATCACTTGGTTGTAGGGAGGCCAAAGTAATGAATGACAGGCTTAGTCAACTACAAGAATTAAAAATAATTGGGGAAGCGGTCGTGGGTGATCAGCAAGGCTATGAAGCAGAAGTAGTAAGTAGCACCACTAATGATCTTGATTTTTCGGGTTATGGAGCGTTCACTCCCATAACTATTGGATCATCAACGGTTTTTGGAAATGCCAACTTGGAACGAGATTAATTTAGAAATTGATGGAATCGGCACGGCCGATGCCTGTGACACTACCAGAAACAAGTACCTTTCGCTGCTTGAACAGCAGGTGGGTCGGAATGTAATCGCATACTATTCTGGTTTTTTACAAAAGCGAGCCCCTGACGGACGCATACACCCTGAGACAGCTATCACAGACCTTGATATGAATGGAATGATGGCGGTGGTCACAATCTAGATCGATCCAAAGGTCTAGACCTTATCCTTCATACTCCTGGTGGAGGTGTTGAAGCTGGTAGAGCTCTCGTTGAGTATCTTTTTAAGATGTTCGATAGGGATATCAGAGTAATTGTTCCTCACATGGCGATGTCGGTAGGCACAATGATTGCATGTGCATCCACTGAGATAATTCTTGCGAAACACTCGTGCCTTGGTCCAACGGATCCTCAGGTTCGGGGTCACCCAGCGATGGGAGTCCTTGCGGAGGTCGAAAGAGCCATTTTCGAAGTGAAAAAGGAGCCAATGAAGCAAATCCTCTATCAACAGATTTTTGCGAAGTATCCTCCTGCTTTCATTCTGGATTGTGAAAGATCAGTTCAACATTCCCGGGAAATGGTGCTCGAATGGCTGAAAACTGGAATGTTCTCAAAATGCGATGATCCTAACGCCGAAGCAGAGAAGACAATTTCCGCTTTGATGGACTACGAAGGAACGGCGGAACATAGTCATCACTTCTTATTCGATCAATGTCAGGAAATGGGACTCAATGTTACGCAACTTGAACAAGATCAGGATTTGCAGGAAAGTGTTCTGAGTGTACACCATACTTTCGTTGCGACTTTTGCTCGAATGAATGCGATTAAGATCATTCAGAATACGGGAGATGGAATTTGGACGGTTGCTGCCTAAATTAGGAATGGCCCAAAAATAGCGTGTCTATTCCTCCACCTTCCCCCGCAACTTCTTCACCGCCCCGCGCACCTTCTTCCCCTCCAACCGACGCCTCACGGACCCATAAGTCGGCTTCGTCTTAAGCCGCCGCTTGGGCACCTCGCAGGCTGCTTTCACCAATTCCGCCAACCGCTCCCGCGCAATTTCTCTATTCCGCGCTTGATGCCGGGTCTCTTGCACAAAAATCACCACCGCGCCGTCATTCGTCCAACGCCGCCCCGCCAACCGCTTCAACCGCCGCTTCACGGCATCGGGCAAATTTGGGGACCGCTCCGCCTCAAAGCGCAGCTCGACAGCGGAACTCACTTTGTTCACATTCTGCCCACCAGGGCCGGAGGCACGCACAAAGGTCTCGGTCAATTCCCAGTCTTGTAATGTGATTTTGTCGTTGATGATCATCTTGCCTCAAATACTCAAAAAACAGCAAATGCACAAACGCGGTGTACGCTCTGTGCACAGGCTGTGTACCGGGTGTGACAAGGAATTTTGCCCAATCGGCATGGAAAAAGGGCTACCCCGGCGATGGGATAGCCCTTTCCTGATGATGCGGAGGTGGGTCGGTTAGGACATCCACCTTGGGTTGGTTACACTAAGGTTTGCCCTAGTACCGCGTCCCCCAAGTTGTCCCGACACACTTCTCCAATACCTCATGATGCACTGGATCACCTCCTTTCAAATGTTTCGCCTGAAACAGAGGTTGCCATAGATTTGGTTCAAATCAAGTAAATTCTGACACTATCTCGTATCTAAGCCTTCGACGTCGCAAAATGCCCAACAAGTATGCGAAACGGAATAAGCGCAATAAGGGCGATACTCACCTTCACGCACCAATCCACGCCAGCGGTTCCGATCCAGCGCGTGAGGTCGGTGCCAAAGGGCGTTGCGACGACTTCGTTGAAAAAGTCCGTGTTGTGATCCACGCCCAATAGGGCTGACATAGTGCCCGAAAACGCGATGAAAAAGAATAAGGCCGTATCAATCGTTGATCCGATTAAGGTTGATGCCAAAGGTGCCTTCCACCAAGTTGTGCTGCGAAGTCGGTTAAAGACTGAAATATCAACCAGTTGCGCAACCAAAAATGCTGTCGCCGAACCGATGGCAACGCGCAGCGTCACCGCGGGTGCCATGAAATCAGGCGCAATTTCCACCATAACAAAGGTGCCGATAAAAGAACAGATGATCCCAACAACAAATCCGAACAGCACGACCTTGCGTGCTGCCTCCCTCCCGTGCAAGCGGTTCATGATGTCGGTTACAAGGAAGGCAAAAGGATAGGTAAACGCTCCCCACGTCAGCCAGTCACCAACAAAAAACTGAACAAGGATGTTAGAGGCGACGACAATCGCGGCCATGGCAAGAATGCCGGGAAGAAGACGTGTCATGATGTGAATCCGTTTTGGCAAGGGTGCGGCACTTGGCCTCCGCACCGTGCAGAGACGCAGCGCGGATACCCTGCGCGGGTCACTGCGTCAAACGGTATTCCACCAGCTCGGTTTGTTGAAAGCCGCGAAAATTATCATCCGACACCATCGTAATTCTGATGTCGCCCGCTGCGTCCTGCCATACACTGATCCCCTCAAGGTTGTCGTGCGTGGCATTGGCAGTGACCAGCAACTCTTTCTCGTCCTGTCCATCTGCTGTGAAACTGCGGACACGTGTGCGAAACCCGATGCCTGTGAAATCTCTCTCCAACAGATAAAGCCGCCCGTCAGGCCCAAAGTCCGCGCCTGTGGTGACAAAGACGCCGCGCCTTGGAATATGAAATGGCAGTGTCCATCGCCCATCCCGGAATACATGGACTGGATAAGGTTTGTTGGCGCGTCCACTACGTTCAGGCAACGTATATACATGCCCTGCGCCATTCACGGCAATCGCTTCAAGGGAAGCGTTCGTGCCGTATTCTGGAAAGTTGGGGTGATTGGGCAAGGCTTGTTCAGTGCCATCAACTCCATCGAACCGACCCACCCGCGTAAGGTCTTCGAAAGAGACAAAGATCATTTCATCAGCCGTGCGCGCAAGACCTTCGGTGTCAAAATGTTCGGCCAGCAACGTTCCGCCAGTACGACCTTTGACGGGCGACTGCCGCAAATCTTCCATTCCCGTGATGGTTTCACCTGACCGCACGATTGTGGCCTCAATGAACCATCCTTGGTCACTCACTGCCAGCAGGGATGTCCCATCATCGCTTACCTCTAGCCCAGACAATCCACCAAAGGAGGGGTCCTTTTCTGACCAGACATAAGTGCCAAGATAGGAAAATTCAGCGCAGGCGTGGCCAGCCCATAGGGCCGCCAAAAGGCCTATTGCAATGTGATGCATCACTCAGATGTCAGAATATTGGAACATTGATTTGGAAGCTGTGCCATCGTGACCGGACCACGTGGTGGGCGCGGATTTGGATTTGGCGGTGGCGGGTTCAAGATATCGCGCACCCAACGATCCGCATCCGCGCATCCATCGCCAGCTGGTGGTGGCGCTTGATCGGTGCAATTGTTGTCGCCCGCTGGGCACTTAAGCCGTACGTGAAAATGATAGTGGTGTCCCCACCAAGGGCGAATTTTGTTGAGCCAGCTGCGGTCGCCGGTTGCGTTGTTGCACATCGCAACTTTTGCACCGGGAAAGACAAAGATGCGCGCAACACGGGGGTCCGAAGCAGCGGCCTTTAACAAAGCTTCGTGCTGTGGTGACCAGCGATCGTTTGTGAATGCACCCGCGGCGCGGCGCATTGATATAGATGATAGATCTTCACGTTCTTGCACGGTCAGGTTCAACCGATCAGGAGGAAGCATCCAAATGTCGATGTCCAAACCAGATTGGTGGCTCGCGTGCCCAGTGAGCATGGGACCACCACGCGGCTGGCTCATGTCGCCGACGTACAATCCCTTCCAGCCTGGTAAGGTGGCAGCAAAACGGCTCAGGTCCTTGACGTAATCTACCGTAATCGGCTGCGACCAATTGCGATTGCGGGACAGACGCATGGCCTGCCATGTTGGGCCGGTTTCGGGCAGTTGCACAGCGCCGGCTTGGCACCCGCGGGCATAGCCGCCCACCGCCTCTGGCCGCTGACTGGAATTAGCCGGAACGCGCCCGAACAATTCCTTGGCCACGCGGGTATCATTCGTGTTTTGCGTCGAAACCGTTGCGTTTTGACCGTCATTGTCACCGCCGCAAGCGGTCAAAATAACGAGAAGACTTGCGAGGACAGCATTGCGGACCATTTAAGCGCGATCTCCTTCTGGGTTGACCCATTTTAGCAAGAACAACCCAATTAGAAAGAGAAAGATAACAGGAAGAAACCCAAGTTGAACGCTTCCTGTGATGGCCGTGAACACGCCTATCAAGAAAGGTGCGGCAAAAGCAGTGGCCTTGCCTGATAGGGCAAATAGGCCAAACGCCTCTGTCGGTCGATCAGGGTCTGTGTGGCGCACCATCATGGATCGCGATGCGGCATAAAGCGCGCCGCCAGCACCGCCGATGATAGACCCGCAAACGAAAAAGATGATGTCAGGAAGGCGTGATCCGTCTGGCATGGGAACCCCAAACACGTGTTCTCGCGACATCCCGATAATGATGAGATTCACGATGATCAGCAGAAAGATGCAGGCGATGATCACCGGTTTTGGTCCATACCGTTGATCAAGGCGGCCACCGAAATAGGTCGCGATCGCTGCTGTGATCACACTGATGATCCCAAATGGGCCGAGTTGCAGAACAGACCAGTCCAGCACGAGCGTCGCATAGACCCCCCCAAAAGCATAAAGCGCGTTCAGCGCGTCCCGGTAGAACATGGACCCAATCAGAAAGTTGGTGGCACTTTTGCGGCGCCATACATTTTTGAGTGTTGTGACAAGATCGCCCCAGACCTGAGCGATCTTTGGTGTGATACCTGCATCCGCAGGATTATCTTTGACGAAAAGAAAGAAGGGCAGAATAAACAATCCGTACCAGATCGCCATAAACGGGCCAACCGCACGGGTTCCTTCCCGCGTTTCTGGGTCAAGGCCAAGGATTGGCGATATCCCTACTAACGTCTTACCGGTATCGCCGCTTTCGGCGAAAAAGATCAGCATGATGAACAAGCTGATCAAACCGCCCCAATACCCAAACGAAGCACCGCTGCCAGAGATACGCCCGATCTCTTCATCGGTGCCCATGGACGGTAGAAATGCGTTGACGAAATTCAGCGCCGACTCTGCTGCGATAAAGCCAACGTAAAAAAGGATAAGGAATAAGATGAGCGATGAACTGTCGGGCTGCATGAACCAAAGCGATGCGGCCCCGATGATATAAAGAAGTGAGAAAAGCGCGATCCAGGGTCGTTTGCGCCCGGTTGTGTCGGCAAAGGCACCCAAGAAAGGGGCCGTAATTGCGATGAAAAGGCCCGCACAGGTTTGCCCGACGGCCCAAATGCTTTGCGCATTGGCTTCGGGTTCTAAGGAGCCAGCTACAGTATAGTAATTGGTGGCGACGACAGCGAAATAAGGTCCAAAAATGAAAGTAAGTCCGAGAGTATAGTAAGGCTGACTTGCCCAATCAAAAGACATCCAGCCCCAGATCCGCTTTTTCTGTGTAATTTCCATTGCTACCCCCCCGTGTTCACTAACAATAGTCACCTTGGACTTTGCCAATGGCAAGGGCTTAGGTCTGTTGAGGTGGCCATGGGCGTGTGGCTTCTGCGTCTATCCAGTTTTGAACCCAATCCGGTGTGGGAGGTGATGTCGGATCGCGGTCGGTGGCGATAAAGACATCTTCTGTCGGGACTAGTTTGCCTTCGCTCACAACACCCGTGCGAAATAGGGCGTGGGCGGCGCATTCGTCACCGGTCCAAATGGATTGGGCGATGTAAATGAACCGCGCGTCCCAACACACAGCTTTGCTATGCATTTCGAACCGCACAAAGGGTTTGATCCGTTTGCGATACCGGATGGATGTGCCCGCAACAGTGAGGCCCCATCCCTGTTCCTTAAGCGCCTTGATAAGGCCGACCCGCTGCGCCAAGCCAAAGCGGCCAAGTTCCATAATTGTGGGGATGCGCCCGTTGTTCATTTCCAAAAACATATCGATGTCTTGGGGCCAGCAACGATGCCACGACACATGCGTGCCGTCGGTTGCAAGTTCGGGGGCGTTGCGGTTTTTGTAAAATTCTTTGAGGACGCGGATGATGGGATACATTGCGCGAGGGTAGATGAGGTGACGCGAGCGTCAATGCTGACGCCACGAGAAGGGCTGGCGAAACTCTTCTTTAGGGACTATCTGCCACGAGGTGAGACAGGAAAGGACGTTTTGATGGGATCTATTTATGAAATTCTGATGCTGCTGATTGGCGTGGCGCGGACGTTTATTTTTGCGCATTTCATCATGAGCTGGTTGATTTCTTTCAACGTGCTGAACGTCCACCAACAGTTTGTGGGTCAGGTTTGGTACACCTTGCAGCGGATCTTGGATCCGATTTATCGCCCGATCCGGCGCTTTATGCCGGATTTAGGAGGGATTGATCTGTCGCCGATTGTTGCGCTGTTGGGTCTGGAAATCATTCGGATCGTTTTGCATAACAATCAGGCTGTGTTCTTCTAGTTTCGGGCGGGTGAAAATTCTTTACGCAAAGAATCTAGACAGAGTTTTCAACGAAAACTCTGGGCCTCCGGCGGGCGTATTTGAAAACCAAAGAAGTCAGGTGTTTCCGATAAGCGGCAAAGCTTTGGCGTAATTGCGCGTTTGGACGTCGTGCTTGGGCTGAACATTGCCGCTCTTGTGTGGTTTTGTCTGTTCAACCGAAAGCGAGGCTTTGATGTCTAAAGTTACCTTTGTATTGGATGGCAAAACCGTCAGCGCAGATGTTGGGCAGACCATTTGGGAGGTCGCAAATGGTCAGGGCCTGAAGATCCCACATTTGTGCCATAAGCCCGCACCGGGGTATCGCCCGGATGGGAATTGCCGTGCGTGTATGGTTGCGATTGAAGGGGAACGTACGCTGGCGGCCTCTTGTATCCGTGAGCCATCCGAGGGCATGGTTGTGACAACGGACAAACCACGTGAGGTGCAGGCCCGCCGCATGGTGATGGAGTTGTTGGTTGCTGACCAGCCGTCGCCGGATGTTGCCCACGACAAATCAAGCCACCTTTGGGATATGGCGGCCGATCAGGGTGTCGCGACAAGCCGTTTTCCCACGATGGACCCGGCGCACGTGCCTCTGCTTGATGACAGTCATGTGGCGATGAGTGTCAATTTGGATGCCTGTATCCAATGTGGGCTATGCGTGCGCGCATGCCGTGAAGTGCAGGTGAATGATGTGATTGGCATGGCCGGGCGCGGGCACGAATCTTATCCTACATTTGATTTTGCTGATCCCATGGGGGCGTCGTCTTGCGTGGCTTGTGGCGAATGTGTGCAGGCCTGCCCGACAGGCGCGTTGTTGCCTGCGACGGTGACGGACAACAACCAGATTGGCGATACCAAGGATTATGACAAAGAGATTGAAAGCGTCTGCCCGTTTTGTGGTGTTGGTTGTCAGGTTTCACTGAAGGTGAAGGACAACAAAGTGAAGTTCGTCGAAGGCATCAACGGCCCTGCGAACGAAGGACGTCTATGTGTGAAGGGGCGCTTTGGCTTTGACTATATTCATCATGACCACCGTTTGACAAAACCCTTGATCCGACGTGACGACGCGCCAGCCAAAGGGCTGAACGTTGATCCGGGGAATTGGCAGGAGGTATTCCGCGAGGCAACATGGGATGAGGCGTTGGATGCGGCGGCCAAAGGGCTGAACGGAATCGGTGGACGCGCCGTTGCTGGCTTTGGCTCTGCCAAATGTACCAACGAAGAGGCCTATCTGTTCCAGAAGTTCATCCGCCAAGGGTTTGGTCACAATAACGTCGATCATTGCACGCGGCTTTGCCACGCGTCCTCTGTCGCAGCGCTGATGGAAAATGTCGGGTCTGGTGCGGTAACAGCGACGTTTAATGAGATTGAGAATGCGGACGTGGCGATTGTGATTGGTGCAAACCCAATAGAAAATCACCCTGTTGCGGCCACCTATTTTAAGCAGTTCACCAAGCGTGGTGGTAAGTTGATTGTCATGGACCCGCGTGGTCAGGCGCTGAAACGCTTTGCCAGCCACATGCTACAATTCCGACCCGGTGCGGATGTGTCGATGCTAAATGCGATCATGCATGTGATTGTTGAGGAAAAGCTCTACGATCAGCAATATATCGACGCTTATACTGAAAACTGGGAAGCAGAAAAGGCCCATTTGGCAGACTTTACGCCCGAAAAAATGTCAAAGATTTGCGGTATTGAACCAGAGGTTTTGCGCGAAGTGGCCCGCACTTTTGCGGGGGCGAATGCGGCGATGATTTTCTGGGGCATGGGCATTTCCCAGCATATTCATGGCACGGACAATTCGCGGTGCCTGATTTCCTTGGCCTTGATGACGGGGCAGGTGGGGCGCCCTGGGTCTGGGCTGCATCCGCTGCGCGGTCAGAACAACGTGCAAGGTGCGTCTGATGCCGGTCTTGTTCCGATGTTTTTGCCTGATTACCAGCCTGTCGGTGATGAAGGGGTGCGGTCTGCCTTTGAAGAGATTTGGCAAGACGGCGTCATTGATCCCAACAAGGGGCTGACGGTCACCGAAATTCTAGATGCTGTGCATGAAGGTAGTATCAAGGGTATGTATATTCTTGGTGAAAACCCGGCCATGTCAGACCCGGATGTGGAACACGCGCGCGATGCATTGGCAAAGCTGGATCATCTGGTGGTGCAGGACATCTTTATCACGGAAACGGCGAACTATGCGGACGTGATTTTGCCAGCTTCGGCGTTTGCGGAAAAGTCAGGCACGGTCACCAATACCAACCGTCAGGTTCAAATGGGTCGCCCCGCAGTGACGCCGCCAGGGGAGGCACGCGAGGATTGGTGGATCACTGTTGAACTGGCCAAGCGGATTGGGTTGGCATGGAGTTATGAACATCCAAGCGATGTTTTCGCAGAAATGTCGCGGTCGATGAAGTCTTTGGCCAATATCACATGGGACCGGTTAGAGGCGCAGAATGCGGTGACCTATCCGTCCTTGTCAGCCGATGATCCAGGCCAACCGATTGTGTTTGGCGATGGTTTCCCGCGCCCGGATGGGCGTGCGCGCTTTACGCCTGCGTCTGTCATTGCGCCGGATGAGGCCCCGGATACGGAGTATCCGATGATCATGACGACGGGTCGTCAGTTGGAACATTGGCACACAGGGTCCATGACCCGCCGGTCTAAGGTATTGGATGCGGTTGAACCTGAAGCGAATTGTTCGTTGCATCCATCCACTTTGCGCAAACTTGGCGTGGTGCCCGGCGGATTGGTGTGCCTGACAACACGCCGCGGTTCGATCACCATCATGGCTCGCGAAGATCGGGCGGTTGCGCCTGATATGGTATTTGTACCCTTTGCCTTTGTGGAGGCTGCAGCAAATGTGCTGACAAATCCGGCGATTGATCCTTTTGGGAAAATTCCTGAATTCAAGTTTTCTGCAGTAAGGGTAGAAAAAGCCGAGGCTGTCGCGGCCGAATAAATGCTTTTTTGACTTCAAGGGTTGGAACGGGTTTGTGAACACGCGCTTGGCGGAGTTTCGCCTGCAATTTTAGGCATTTGCAGGTTTTCGCTTAGGTGAGCAGAAAGGCCCAGTTCCCCCTAAGAATCTGATCTTTTTCACCACATCTGTGGGGTCGCGCGTTCACCTTTGAGCGCGCCGCGAAAAGGATAAAACATGACACATAAACTAAAACTAATCGCGGCAGCTTCCGTATCCGCAGTAATCGCGGGTCAAGCTTCTGCACAAGATTCCACTTTTGCAAATGACGGCGCTGCGGACGCCGCGGTCGAGGCTCTGGAAGAGAGCATTGCGAACGATGCAGACCGCGATCTGTCGGCATTTGGCAACCAAGGACGCGCGATTGGAACTTTTGGTTCTGTTTCTGCACGTGCCACTGTGACAAATGATGATGGCAGCACTGGATCTGACGTGGGTGTTGGCCTGCGCTATGGCTCTTTTGATGGCCTGAACGGGTATGACGTTTCACTTAGCTATAACTATGGCGAAGATGATGGCGTTGAAACAGACAACAACCTTTTGGCCGGCGTTGATTATCGTCGAGATCTCAGCGATGTGCTTTTTGCATTTGCCAAGGCAGATTTGGCATTTGATCGCACTGCGGACATGGTTGGTGATTTTTCCCAAGACATTTTTGTCGGCGCAGGTGCTGGCTATCGCATCATCAATAACGGTCAGACCCAATGGTCTGTTCAGGCCGGGCCGGGTTACCGCGTATCTGAAGTAGTGGGCAGCGACGACGTAAGCGAAGCTGCGGCGGGCGTATCATCCAACTATTTTCAGAGCCTAAGCCAGACCAGCTATATCACCAATGATACCGACATTTTGTATTCAGATGCCGGTACAGTGGTGAACAACGAACTGGCAATCAACGTGTCCATGACAAATGCGTTGTCTTTGCGTACTGGATTGACCACGCAATACAATGATGCGTCTGACGACAGCTTTAGCGATGCACGCAACACTTTAGGTGTCTCTGTGGTGTATAACTTTAACTAGTTTTCCCAAAGTTAACATTGAGAACGGGCGTCGTGATTGCGGCGCCCGTTTCGATTCTTAGGGTGTCCAAACCGATAATTGATGGCCTAGAAAATGGGCGCTTTGGTTAAAGCTGCGCTGAATCTTAAATCTAGTTCGGTTTGGTTGAACTTTCCCCTCGCAGATTCTGGTTCACTGCCTATCTAGGCCGAGAAACAAAGATAAGAGGAACGCATGTTCAAATTTCTATTTGCCCGGAAAGACGGAGAAGTGAAGCAAGAGAGCCAGCGTGAGGTGGCGGAGCGTGCTTTGGAGGAGTTAAACACAATTTTGTCTGGTCTGGACCCAAAGCCAGCAGTTCAGATTAATATGGCAACCGGCCAGATCGATGTGACATGGCCAGATCAAATGCCTGACGAAGCCCTCGCGTTGCCAGCCCCGGCAGAGGGTACGTCTGACGCTATCGAGGACATTGCCAAGCAGGTTGAAGAAGCGGTTGAAGCTAAGGCTGCTTAGGGCGCCGGCACATAGCGTTCAAAGACCATGCGCGCCAAACCAGTAGTGCCGCCAACATCCTTCAGCCCGATGATGAAGGTACCTCGGTTCATTCGTGCTGCGATTAGGCTGTCATAGGTCGTGCCGTAGTCATCGTTTTGAGCAATCTCGCGGCCTAGATCGTCATAGACAACCAACCATGGGTCACCGTTGCCTCCGGGGGAAATCGCCTCGATCAGCAGTACACCTTGTTCGGGCATGTCGATGCTGAACCATGTTGTGTCTTCGCCAGCTTGCGCGTCGTGGCGCAAGCGGTTGTTAACGGTGCCAAGATCGTTGATTTGAACTGTCCCGTCCATCGGCGGGGCGGCTTCGCCACGGTCGATCAGGGCGGCGAGGGCCGCGTCTGGATCATAAACAGTTATTTCGACGGCCACGGGAAGATCGCCGTCGTTCAGCGCGTCAAGCCCAATGCAATAGTCTCCGGCCGCTAAGGGTTCCGCTTGATCAATGCGGGAATTTAGCCCGTCAAAGTCGTCATTTTCGTCGATATAGTTTTCGTCACTATCATAAAGAGTAAGAACGGGATCAGCGTCTTCGTTGTTGGCGGTAATCGAAATGGCCGTTGGTGCGTCCAAAGTGAAGGTCAGGAATGGGGCGGCGTTGACGCTTTGGTTTGACGTCAATGTGCCGGAAAAGCTTCCCAACGCAACTCCGGCGCTGCAATTTCCAGCTGCGACGCCGCTGTCTGCGGTTGTTGCTTGGATGCCATCGGTCAGGGCTTCTTGATCAAGACGGCTGACCCGTACAAAAGCGGTCATTGGTGCGCCATCGAAACTGGTGGTAGACAAACAATAGGTCCCGGGTTCAAGGTCAACTTCTGCGCGGGATGCGCCGTTGCCACCAGAATCATCGTCGGAAATGAGGATGTTTCCGTCTTGGTCTACGAGATCGATTTGCGGATCACCTGCGCCGCGGCCCTGTGCCTCCACCCGGATACCGGTTGGTTGGCTGAGGGAAAAGAGAGCCACGTGTTCATTGCCACCTAGCACGAGCGCCATCTGTTCTTGGTAATCGGCGCTGGTTGAAATATCTGACGCCGCTTCATTGCCGCCAATCCATTGGCCACCTGATCCCATACCACCGCAAAGGTCTTGCGCTGCGACGGGAAGGGCGAACAGGCAAAAGGCGCTGTATAGGGCTGGTTTGAAAAGTAGGGAATGGGACATTGAAGCCTCTTTCGTCATGAAATTTGAGCCAAGCCTAATCCGTTAGGGCCGTGTTTGGAAAGAAGCTGTTCTGTTTTTTGGGCTTTAGACGAAAAAGGGCCGCCAAAAGGCGACCCAATTCCAGTATAATTATCGCAGGTTTAGCCCTGGCGCGCTTTGAACCGTCGCTGCGTCTTGTTGATTACATAGACGCGGCCCTTACGGCGCACGACGCGGCAATCGCGATGACGCTGCTTGAGCGAGCGGAGGGAGTTACGTACCTTCATGGTCGTTTCCTTCGTTGTCGCGGCGCTGCGGTGCGCCGGTGTTACAGGCTGCACCCAAAACGGGTGCGGTGAATGTCATGGTGGACGATACTGGGATCGAACCAGTGACCCCTTCGATGTCAACGAAGTGCTCTACCGCTGAGCTAATCATCCATGCCCAAATTTAGCCGCCTTGGTCCCATAAAAAGAATAGGACGCGGGGCGAGCCGCGTCAGGTCTGGCTGCTATAAAAGGAGTCGGAGGATGGATCAAGGGCTTTTGAAATTTTGCCAAATTGGTCTAATGTGAATGAGTTAAGGAATGTTATGTCACAAGACGCCTACGATCTTCAAAGACCGCAAGACCGCAACACCTGCGTTGTTTTTGCGTCGCCGCACAGTGGTCGGAATTATCCGCCTGCGTTTTTGCGCGATATCGTCTTGGATCGCCAAGAGATCAGATCATCAGAGGACGCATTTGTAGATCAATTATATGGTACCGCGCCAAGTGCGGGTGCCCCGCTGATTTGTGCGCTTGCGCCACGGGCGTTCCTTGATTTGAACCGCGCGCCCGAAGAGCTGGACGCGGCTTTGATCGAGGATGTGCGCCGGGTCAGCCATAACGCACGGGTCGCCAGCGGTTTGGGTGTGATCCCGCGCGTGGTTTCAAACGGGCGAACAATCTATCGCGGTAAAATTTCATTGGCCGAGGCGCATGGTCGATTGTCGACCTATTGGCGACCGTATCACGATATGCTGCAAACCTTGCTGGACGAAAGCCGCAATACGTTTGGCGAGGCGATCTTGATTGATTGTCATTCCATGCCGCATGAAGCCTTGGACAACGTCGGGCCACCGGGGGCTGCGCGTCCTGATGTGGTTTTGGGTGATCGCTTTGGCGCGGCGGCCGGCGCTGACATCGTTGATGCGGTCGAAGCGGCGTTTCGCAATGTGGGGTTGCGGGTCGCGCGCAATATGCCCTTTGCAGGGGCCTATATCGCGCAGCACTATGGTCGCCCGTCGCGGCGCCAGCACGCGATACAGATCGAGATTGACCGCGCGCTTTACATGGATGAGGAGACCTTGCGCCCGAACGATTCCTTTGAAGACACCCGCAAGCTGTTGGATGGTGTGGTCAAAGAGATCGCAGCGATTGGGCGTCCTGCTGATTTGCAGGTGGCGGCGGAGTAGGGCTTGCTCATTTCTGCGCCTTATCTCAACGCCCGTCCCTTAATAATCGCGTCCTTCCCGAACTTCTCCCGAATCCTATCGGCGGCTTCTTCGGCCTTGGCCCGCTTACCTGCATCCGGGTCCAAAAGGTCGCCTTCGAGGTCCGCCTCTTGATCCGTGGTCAGTTGGCTGATCCCGACACCCAGCAATCGGTAGGGCCCTTTGTTCCCGACCTGATCAAACAACCCGCGAGCAGTGCGATATATAACATCGGCCAGTTGGGTGGGGTGGTGCAGGCTGGTGCGTTTGCTGATCAGCTTGAAATCTTGGCTTTTTAGTTTCAGCGTGACCACGCGCCCGGCCTTGTTCGTGGCCTTCGCCCGGGCGGATACCTTTTCAGACATGCGCCAGATGTGGCCGTCTAGAATATCAATATCGGCAGTGTCTGTGTTGAACGTCGTTTCGTTTGACAGCCCCTTTACAGGCGTATGCGATGAAATGCGCCGCCCATCTTCGCCACGGGCAAGGGAATAGAGCCGTTCGCCCATGCTGCCGAAACGGTCATGCAATTCGCGCCGGTCCCAGCGCAGCAGATCATCAAAGGTTCTTATCCCAGCGCTAGACATGCTTTCTTGGGCCACGGGGCCGATGCCCCAGATCAGTCGGACGGATTTGGGCCGCAGAAAGGCGGTGGTTTCTTCCTTGCCGATGATCGAAAAGCCACGGGGTTTGTCGAGGTCGGATGCGACTTTGGCCAGAAACTTGTTGTGGCTTAACCCGATGGACCCTGTCAGCCCGATTTCGTCTTTCATCCGTTTGATCAAACGCGCCAGCATCACAGCGGGGGGCGCACCGTGCAGGCGGGCGGTTCCGGTGAGATCCATGAACGCCTCATCCAGTGAGAGGGGTTCAACGATTGGGGTCAGTTCATCCATCAGGGCGCGGATCGCTTTGGAGGCTTCGACGTAAGCGTCAAAGCGGGGGCGCACGACCACGGCATCGGGGCAGAGCTTCAACGCTTGAAACATCGGCATTGCGGATTTTACGCCCTTGATCCGAGCGACATAGCAGGCCGTGGACACGACGCCGCGCCGCCCGCCGCCGATGATCACGGGTTTGTCTTGCAGGTCTGGGTTGTCGCGTTTTTCCACGCTGGCATAGAAGGCATCGCAATCCATATGGGCGATGCTAAGATCAAAAAGTTCCGCGTGACGCGTCACACGCGGGCTGCGGCAAGTCGGGCAGCGACCATTGTGGTCAAATGTGGTAAGGCAATCGCGGCACAGGGCGGGCATGATCATGATCCAAAGGGCAGGAGAGAACATAGTAGATGAGCCCTTTGCCGGGTGCAAAGTTGCGTTGTTTATCGGTGATGCGCTGGTGGCGATCCTGCGGGATGATGATCGTGATATCTTATATCCCAATATGTGGGATTTGCCCGGCGGTGGTCGGGAGGATCGGGAAACGCCGATTGAGACTGTGCGCCGAGAAGTGTTGGAGGAATTGGGATTGGTTGTGCCAAAGCACGCCTTTGTTTGGCAGCGCGCGTATCCTGCGGCCTATGATCTGACAAAACGGGTTTGGTTCTTTGTCGCACAGCTTCCCCAAGGGGAGGAGGCTGAAATTACCTTTGGTGATGAGGGCCAGCGCTGGGCGCTGATGGAGCCTGCCACCCTGTTTGCACAGCCCAATGTGATCGCGAGCTATCAATCGCGCCTTGCCGATTGGCATCAATCAAAAATGCCACCCGCCTTATAAAGGACGGGTAGCATTGGTCTTTTCAAGTTTTCAGCCAGAACAACGTCTGAGGTCTGAACTGACTAGCTTTTCTTGCGTTTCACAACGATCAAGCCTGCGGCCGACAGCAACAAAAGACCGCTGGCAGGCAATGGGACAGGTGTCGGATTGTCGAGACGGCGCGCAGTGACGACGTCTTGTGAATCTGGGCTCAACAAAAAGTCGATGTCGAACATGCTGGTTGGTGTGTCATTCAGACCATCCAGGAACCCCTGTGCGGTGGCAAGGACAGAGCCGCCGGATGTCTTTGCATCCACGGCTGAGAATGTTCCAGAACCTAGATCGAGGCCGATGGATGTATCTTCAACGATTTCCCACATGGCGACCTGGAAGGCAGCAGAGGTCACGTTGTCAACAACGCTGTCGAATGATGTGTTGAACAGGTTTTCGACGTTGCCAAGAACCGCATCGGTGAACGGCTTGGCGACGATTGCGTATTCTTGGCCATTTTTCAGGGCTTGGGTGACTTCGATGCAGAATGCGATGAACTGCCCTAGTGCGTCGTTGGTGAGGTGGAATCCACCGGCATAGAACGTGCCATCATAGATTTCAGAATCGATTGTGACTGCACTGTATTGACCGTTGTTGCTGAACGGGTTGTTCGACTGTTGGTAGTCAATTGTGTAGGTGGCCGCATTGGCGGTAGAGGCGGATATGCTCAGGATCGTAAGGGCGGGTAAGATAAGTTTTTTCACGGGTTACAGCCTTCTATAAAAGTCCGAAGACCAAGGGGTACGAGTTACATTTGTGCTGATGAAGATGCTGGGGCAAATGAACGAGATGTTGCTGGAAAAGCGGTCATTTTTAGGCGGTTTTTACGGACTGAGAACAGAAACGGACCACAGCAAGGAATTGTTGCGAAGTTGAGTCCAAATGTTTGCAATATTATGGGGAGCGCCGCAGCGGTTTTCCCCGTAACACAGTCGAAATTCTTAACAGTCCGGGCGCAAGGGCGTGGTGCCATTCTGGCGCGGACGGGTGCGAATCGAGGTTAACGCCAGTGTTTATTGGGCTTTGAGAGAGTCACAGACGGGTCACAAGCTGTACACAACCTGTACACCGAAACCGGTGAATTTGCACCGTTAAGGGTGCGCGCGGTGGAGCGTGGCTAATTTCTGGTGAATGCTCGTTTGCGGCCTAAATATGGTGTCCGAGGCACCTTGCGCGATATCACGAAACCTTGCGCCGAATTTGTTTGCGCGACTCAGATAAGTGCACTACGTTTCCAATAGGAAACACGACCACCGGGAGAGCTCGGTTTGGTCCGGCGCCGAAGGAGCAACCGCCCCGGTAACTCTCAGGCAGATGGACCGGTGGTTTGTGCAACACGCCGAAGAGTGGTCAGCATTGGCCCACCGACGGAGCAAGCCCAAGGTTTGGGTGAATCTCTCAGGTAAAAGGACGGCGGGGGCGCGTTGGGAGACCCAACGTTTATGGCCGGAGTTAGCCATGCCTCATATTGCTGTCCTCGGCGCCGGGATCACGGGCGTCACCACTGCGTTTTCACTTCATATGAAGGGCTTTGATGTCACGGTCATTGACCGCCAACGTTATGCTGCGATGGAAACGTCTTATGCCAATGGCGGGCAGCTAAGTGCCTCAAACGCGGAGGTTTGGAACCAATGGTCCACGGTGATTAAGGGGATCAAATGGATGATGCAGGCCAATGCGCCGTTATCCGTGAACCCGCGCCCAAGCTGGCACAAAGTGTCGTGGATGGCCGAATTTCTGGCCAATATTCCACGCTATAAGCGCAATACGATTGAAACTGCCAAGCTGGCTGTGACGGCCCGCGCTGGGCTGTTGGATATGGCGGAACACGCGGGGGTGGATTTTGATTTCTCGCGCGCGGGGATTTTGCATTTTTATAAGACTGAGGCTGATTTTGCCCATGCTCGTAAGGTGACGGGTCTGTTGGGGCAGGGCGGTGTCCATCGTCGTGAGCTGACGGCCGATGAGGTACACGCGATTGAACCGACGCTTGCGGGACCGATCCTTGGTGGGTTCTGGACGGAGAGTGATAGCACAGGCGATATTCATAAATTTACCACCGGTCTGGCAGATTGGCTGAAACGCCAAGGTGTGACGTTTGCGATGGGCCAAAGCGTGCGCGATGTGCGTGCGGATAAGGAGAGCGTGACGGTGACCACGGATCAAGAACAGCGGTTTGATGGTGTTGTTGTGGCGGCTGGTGTTGGATCGCGGGATATTGCGCGGCAATTGGGTGACCGGGTGAATGTTTATCCTGTCAAAGGTTATTCCATCACTGTCAATTTACCCGATGTGCAAAGCCAGGCTGGCGCGCCGAATGTTTCGCTGTTGGATGATAAGGCCAAGATCGTAACGTCGCGCCTTGGGCCTGATCGGTTCCGCATTGCGGGGACGGCTGAATTTAACGGTGAGAACCGCGACATTCGTGCAGATCGAGTGAAGCCGCTGGTGGATTGGTGCGAAACGCATTTCCCAGACGTCAGCACAGAAAGTGTCGTGCCATGGGCCGGGTTGCGGCCAATGATGCCCAACATGATGCCGCGCGTTGGGCGCGGTCGGCATGCGCGGGTGTTTTATAACACAGGGCACGGCCATCTTGGGTGGACATTAAGCCCGGCGACGGCAGAGATTGTGGGTGATGTGGTTGCCGAAAGTTTTGGTGGTTCAACGCAAAAGGGTATCTTGTCGCCGGGACTGCCTGCGTTTGGCTGATTTTAATTTCTAGTGGGATTCTGCCTCTCAAGCCAGTTTGGTTTGAGGGCAGAGACCTAGGATTTGTCGGTCGTTGTCTTGGATCGGTGATTGCCATTCTTTAAGGCTGTGTTTGTCGCCACGATCTTTTGTTGCATGTCGCTTGCGATCCCTGCCTGCAGCGCGTTTGCGATTGTCGGTCGATCTTGGATCAAACGGGCCACCTTTTGCGGTTCAATGCGCCACACTCTGGCCGGTTGGGTGGTTACGACGGTGGCGGTGGCGGGCCCTTGGTCGAGAATAGACATTTCGCCGATGTAGTGCCCCGCGTTGACTGTTGCGATCTTTTGATCATCGACCAAGATGGATGCTGTGCCATTGGCGAGATATGTCAGGAATTCTGGTTTTTCAGCTTGGCGTGTCAAAACGGAACCATTGGCAAGGCTTTCCCATCGTCCCATGTCGATCAGATTCCGGCATCGTCCGGGCGAGAGGCCTTTTAGTCGGGTGGCGATTAGGCGTTTTTCCTCGTCCGAGAATGTTGCATTTTGGTTTTGTCGCCATAGCAAGTACAGCTGTGTGACGTTCACGATCAACAGCAAGCCTTCCCAGAAAACACCGACAGGGTTTCCAAGCCAGAAGAGGTCGTAGGCGATGCCCGCGATGGCGGAGGCAATGACGAGCAATCGCAGCGTCGAGATATCGCGCATCATCATGGATGCGACGAGGAGAATATACGAAAGATGTCCGACCAAGCCGCCTGTCGAAAAGGCGGCATCCAACCAATAATCCAATGTTCAATCTACTTATGAAAGGTCATGCAAGAATGATTTGGATGGTAGATGTTGGCAGCGGTGAGTTCAAGAAAGCTTGGCTGGGGAGGTTTAGCCCCGCAATTCTGCCAAAATCGCTTTTGCGGCGGCTTTTGGATCATCGCTTTGCCAGATGGGGCGGCCGACGACGATGTGATCTGCGCCGTCTTTGATCGCTTGGGCCGGTGTGGCGACGCGTTTTTGATCGCCGTGCGCGGCCCCTGCGGGGCGCACGCCGGGGGTGACGATTAGTTTGCCGTGGGCCTCCGGTAGAGCGCGGATCATCGCGGCCTCTTGCGGAGAGGCGATGACGCCGTCGGCCCCTGCGTTCAGTGCTTTGGCGGCGCGTTCCATGACCAGATCGGCAATTTTGCCGTCTTTGATGAGGGAGGCGTCAAGATCGTCGCGATCCAGTGAGGTCAGGATCGTCACGGCAAGGATTTTCATGTCAGAGCCGCCCGCACCCTCACGCGCTGCGCGGACGACGTGGGGATCGCCGTGTACTGTCAGAAAATCGAGGTTGAATTGTGCAACGCCGCGCACGGCGGCCTCTACCGTGGCGGGGATGTCAAAAAACTTCATGTCCAGAAAGATGCGCTTGCCGAACTCTTGCTTGAGTTCATTGGCCAGAGCCAGCCCGCCGCCGGTGAGCATGCCAAGCCCGATTTTATAGAAATTCACGCTGTCGCCGAGGGTTTTGGCCAGCTCTAGCCCGTCTAGAACGTTTGGAAGATCAAGGGCGGTGATGAGGCGATCGTCTGACATTGGCAGGCTCCTGTTGGCTTGCCGGTGATCTATCGCCGTGGCGGGGGGTTTGCAAATGAGTGCGCGACCCGCATTGGGGAGCGGGTCGCGCGAGCGGGCAATTAAATTGCCCTAGCGGCGTATCCTGGGGAGACGCGCCGATTAATGGATCAGTTCCTACGGCTGCTGGGGCTTTGGGACCCCTTTGCCGAGTGTTCATCGGTGGCCAACAACTTCCGCACGGCCTGTGGCGAAAGCGGGAAAAGTTTTGGTTGTTGACCGAGAATCAGATTTTTGATCGCTGAATGTTCCATATGAGACTTATGCGTTATTTTTTTCCCAACGAGGTCTGGGAAGAATTTAAGTTGCTTCCCCCCGCTTTAGTGAGGCTTGGCCGCCCCTTGCGAGGGCGCAACATCGTGCCCATATCAGGGCTGAGGCTTAGCCGGGGTGTGCTGCCAAGCGGGCATCCTATTCTTAAGCGCTTTTGAAGGAGTATGGATATGAACTTAGAAAAGTTCACCGCACGGTCGCGCGGTTTTATTGAAGCGGCCCAGACAATCGCAATGCGCGAAAACCATCAAAGACTTGCGCCGGAACACATTCTCAAGGCTTTGATGGACGATGAAGAAGGATTGTCTGCCAATCTGATCACAAAATCAGCCGGTGATGCCAAAGCCGTGCGCGCCGCTGTTGACGCAGCGGTGGCCAAGATTCCGTCTGTGACGGGGGATTCTGGGCAGGTCTATTTGGACAATGTGACGGCCAAGGTCATTGGTGAGGCGGAAAAGCTGGCCAGTAAGGCCGGGGACAGTTTCGTTCCTGTGGAACGTTTGCTGACCGCTTTGGCGATCGTGAAATCCAAGGCCAAGGATGCGTTGGACGCTGGTAAAGTCACCGCCCAAGGTCTGAACGCTGCGATCAATGATCTGCGCAAGGGGCGCACGGCTGACAGTGCCAGCGCCGAGGACAGTTATGACGCGCTCAAGAAATATGCCCGAGATCTGACCGCAGCGGCAGAGCAGGGCCGCATTGATCCGATCATCGGCCGCGATGAGGAAATCCGCCGCGCGATGCAGGTTTTGTCGCGCCGTACCAAGAATAACCCAGTTTTGATCGGTGAACCGGGTGTTGGTAAAACCGCGATTGCCGAAGGGCTTGCCTTGCGTATCGTGAATGGTGACGTGCCCGAAAGTCTGAAGAACAAGAAGCTGATGTCGTTGGACATGGGCGCCTTGATCGCGGGTGCGAAGTATCGCGGTGAGTTTGAAGAGCGTTTGAAGGCGGTTCTGAAAGAAGTCGAAGCTGGCGCGGGTGAGATCATCCTGTTTATTGACGAGATGCATCAGCTTGTCGGTGCGGGCAAGACGGATGGCGCGATGGATGCGGCCAACCTGATTAAGCCTGCGCTTGCGCGGGGCGAATTGCACTGTGTGGGCGCGACGACGTTGGATGAATATCGCAAGTATGTGGAAAAGGATGCCGCCCTTGCGCGTCGTTTTCAGCCGCTTGTCATTGAGGAACCAACTGTCGTGGATACGATTTCTATCCTGCGTGGCATCAAGGAAAAGTATGAATTGCACCACGGTGTTCGTATTGCGGATGCGGCTTTGGTTGCGGCTGCGACCTTGTCCCATCGTTATATTACGGATCGCTTTTTGCCCGATAAGGCCATCGACCTGATGGATGAGGCCGCAAGCCGTCTACGCATGGAAGTCGACAGCAAGCCCGAGGAATTGGATGCGCTAGATCGCCAGATCATGCAGCTGCAGATCGAGCAGGAAGCGTTGAAGAAGGAAGACGACGCCGCCTCAAAAGACCGCTTGAAGAAGTTGAGCGAGGAATTGGCCAACCTGCAGGAGCGCGGGTCAGAGATGGCGGCGAAATGGCAAGGGGAGCGGGATCGTCTTGAAGGATCGCGTGAGCTGAAAGAGCAGTTGGACAAGGCCCGTGCGGAGTTGGAGATCGCAAAGCGTGAAGGGAACCTTGGGAAAGCTGGTGAGCTTTCTTACGGTATTATTCCAGAGCTGGAGCGTAAGTTGTCAGAGGCAGAGGACAGTGACGACCTGATGGTCGAAGAGGCCGTGCGTCCTGAACAAATCGCCGAGGTGGTTGAGCGTTGGACAGGTATTCCGACGACCAAGATGCTGGAAGGTGAGCGTGAAAAGCTGCTGCGCATGGAAGACGAATTGGGCAAGCGCGTGATTGGCCAAAGGTCTGCTGTGACCTCTGTCGCGAATGCAGTGCGCCGGGCGCGTGCAGGTCTGAACGATGAAAATCGCCCGCTTGGGTCGTTTCTGTTTCTGGGGCCAACGGGTGTTGGTAAGACCGAACTGACCAAGGCTGTCGCCGAGTATCTGTTTGATGATGAAAACGCGATGGTCCGTGTGGATATGTCTGAGTTCATGGAAAAGCATGCAGTGTCGCGCCTGATTGGCGCCCCTCCCGGCTATGTTGGGTATGACGAAGGTGGTGTTCTGACAGAAGCTGTGCGTCGCCGCCCGTATCAGGTGGTTTTGTTTGATGAGGTCGAAAAGGCGCATCCTGATGTCTTTAACGTGCTTTTGCAGGTGTTGGACGATGGTGTGCTGACCGATGGGCAGGGCCGCACGGTTGATTTCAAGCAGACGCTGATCATCCTGACGTCCAACCTAGGGGCGCAATCGTTGAGCCAACTGCCCGATGGGGCGGATGCCAGTGATGCGAAACGCGATGTTATGGATGCAGTGCGTGCGCATTTCCGGCCCGAGTTTTTGAACCGTTTGGATGAAACCATCATCTTTGATCGCCTTGCCCGCGAGGACATGGCCGGGATCGTTACGATCCAGTTGCGGCGTTTGGCCAAACGGCTGGAAGGGCGCAACATCACGCTTGATCTGGACGATGGTGCGTTGGCTTGGCTGGCTGACGAGGGGTATGATCCTGTCTTTGGCGCACGTCCGCTAAAGCGGGTGATCCAGCGAGCCTTGCAAGATCAACTGGCTGAGATGATCTTGGCTGGCGATGTTTTGGATGGTGCGACCATTTCGGTCAGTGCGGGGGCCGATGGGTTGATCGTTGGGGATCGTGTCGCGTCATCAAACCGGCAACCGCCAGAAGACGCAGTTGTGCATTAGAATATAGTGAAAGGGCCGGGATAATCCCCGGCCCTTTTGTCGTTTCTTATAGGATAAAGTTATCCGCCGTCAGGTGATCGGCATCCACCCAAGACAAGCGCAAAGTGTCGCCTGCATCTGTTTCGATGATTGTGCTGAACCTTGTTTCGTGGATCTGCACGTCATCAATGCTATGCAGGTTCAGGTCTGTCAGATCGATCTTGTCGCGATAAATGTTGAAGCCATAAATGCGGTCATGGCCGTCGCCTTCGCTAAAGATGAATGTATCGCTTCCGCGACCACCCAGCATCACGTCGTTACCTGTGCCGCCTTTGATAACGTCATTGCCAGAACCACCCTTAATAAAGTCACGACCCGCGCCCCCATCAATATAGTCATCGCCACGCCCGCCGCTGACGTAGTCACGTCCGTCACCTGCGAGGGCCACGTCATCGCCGCGCCCAAGGAAGATGTAGTCGTTGCCAGCTTTTGCATTGACGAAATCATCGCCACGGCCTGTCCAAATGAAATCCCGACCGTCGTCGCCGATTTCTAGTTCGCCACCCTTGGTGTTCAGCAGATCAACAGGCAGCAAGACGCCGTCAATCGCATGTACGATGCCGTTGCTGGCTTGGATGTCTGTTGCGATCAGGTTTGGATTGGCGAGGTCTGGTTCCGCATCGACCAATGTCGCGCCATCCACGCCCAGGCTTGGGCCGGCGAGGGTTGCAATGCTGTCGGAGCCAAGAACTTGGCTGGCCTGAAGCGATTGTCCAGACACGTGGTAGGTCAGGATTGTCGTTAGCAACGGCACGGGATCGCCTTTGCCCAGAACCGTCAGCGCATCCACAAGGTAGCCCCATGCATCGGCTTCGTCATCGCCGTGAAAACCGAGGTCTTGCGCCAAGCTGACGAATGCTGCGTCCGTTGGTGCAAATACGGTTAGATCGACGTTATCACTGTTCAGTGTGTCGGCAAGACCAGCAGTTACGACCGCTTTCAGCAAGATGTCGAAGTCTGCTGGGTTTGAGTCAAATTCCGTACCAGACGCTGATACGATTTCTGTAATGGTCGGTGCGTTCGTGGTTGGTAGGTCAACAGGGATGAGGACCCGATCAATCACATGCAGTACGCCGTTATCGGCCATGATGTCTGTTGCGACCAAGGACGGGTTGATCAGGTCAGGATCATTGTCTGTGAGTGTTGGTAATTCGCCTGCGCCAATCGTGCCACCTTGCAGGGTTGTCACCGACCCGGCAGCAGTGATGTTCGCCGCGGTCAACGGTTCGCCTGCGACATGGTATGTTACGACTGCCTTGAGCGTTTCGACCGGTACGTTTTGCACGATGAACGTGGTCACGGCAGCCGCATCACTTGGGTCGCCGGTAAAGCCAATATCTTTGGCCAAAGCGCCAAAGGCTGCGTTGGTTGGTGCAAACACCGTAAGTGAAACGTGTGGGTTGTTCAGCGTGGCAACCAAGTTGGACCCCGGAATTTTTTGGTCAATCAGCTGCAGTGCGCTGACAAGAATGCTGAAGTTTGAGTCTGATGTGGCAATGCCAACGAATGTAGCCATTGATATGGTCCCCTTAAGTTTAAAATAATGGATGCCCCTGTAAGGGCCAGCCAAACGGTCGTTACGATTACATGGACGCCAAATGTTACTGACGACGGCATGGGTTGGTTGTTTTATTAAAAGGGGATACGACGCGTGCTTTGTTTGGATCAGTTAAGGTTGTCGCTGGTTGCGAGTAACGAACAAGCGCGCCGCGCTAAATGCGGCCTGTTTTGGGCATTTACTGGTGTAAAGAGTGTTTTTCGTATCGAACGACTTTGATGCGAGTGCGTCAGATTTAGCGGAGCGTTGTAATATGGCGAGGTCTGCACGCGGGCTAATGAATTGATCGTTGGGGGCGCCCTTTTTCGTTTAGCGTAGGGCGTCTAGCAATTGCTATGGTAATGACAACTCTTGATAGGAACGACACGGTACATATGCTCAGAAAGACTTGCTCCGGATTTCCATTCGCGACCTACGAAAGCCTTGCAGCCTGAATAATGGGCTTTGCGCACCAAACGCGGTGCAACGTATTTTGGCGACGAAAAAATGATTGAAATGCGTCCATGGGATAAATCGGATGATCAATAAATCTGCTCAAGGTGAAACAAAATCTAGGTACCTAAAGGCATTTTTTTCCTGTCCTTTCGCTACTGCTTCTTGGATATATAGTCTGGGATCATTCCATCAAGAAGGAGCCCCCTTCAACGAAAGAATTTAGGGCTTGGATTGCTGAAGATCTAGTCTCCGAAATTTTTAAGAAACCGGGATCACGAAGGAGGAGATTCGTGAATCAAACCTGCTGATTTTCGGAGATGTCATGTTTGATGGGCCACAGATGACTTTGGATCCAGAGGATACGAGGTATTTTCGAATTTTGGTTTCCACCTGCGGTAAGGCATATTTGGTAAAGCGAACCTATTATGATGGCCGCATTCAGCTACAGGGCTATGCTCCAGAACTTCTTGATCTAGCAATAGAGAATCTCAAAGGAGGAAACTGTAATGATCGTTAGGGCTTAAGGGTCTTGGTTTTTGTCTAACGGGGTTAATCGCAAGCATGAGCCACAGTTGGGGAAAGATCAACGCAAGGCGTCTAGCACGGATTGATCCGCGCGCCCTGTCACTGCCAGCCCTGCGCGCGATTGGAAGGCACTGATTGCGGCCTCTGTCTTGGGGCCGATCACACCGTCGACTGTGCCGATGTCGAAACCTCTATCAGCAAGGGCGCGTTGGATCGTGATGCGGTCGGATTTGGAAAGTCCGGCGGCGTCTCTTGGGAAGCTGCCGCGCAAGGGGCCGCCGCCCGCGATCCGGTCTGAAAGATGCCCAACGGCGAGCGCGTAGGCGTCAGAGTTGTTGTACCTTTTGAGCACATTGAAATTGTGGGTGACGATAAACCTTGGCCCGTCGGACTGTGGTTGTAGGCTGCGCCCCGCTGGTGCGTTTGCACCATCTTCTGCGCCCCACGGCAAGCCCGAGCGCCAGCCGTTGCGCGACAGATAGGCCGCGGTGGAGGCGAGCGCGTCTGTTGGATCGTCTGACCAGACATTGCGTTTGCCGTCGCCGTCGAAGTCGACTGCGAAGGATTGATAAGATGTGGGAATGAATTGGGTGTGTCCCATGGCGCCCGCCCAGCTGCCCGTCAGGGCGCTGGGCGCGACCTCTGCATCTTGCAAAATGCGCAAAGCGGCCATCAGTTGCTGTTCGAACAATTGCGGTCTGCGTCCGGCAAAGGCGAGGGTGGATGTTGCGGCGACCACAGGAATATCGCCGCGCCGGGTTCCAAAACGGCTTTCGAGACCCCAGATGGCTGCAACAATCTGAGGCTCGACGCCAAAACGCATCTCGATCTGCGCCAAAGTGGTTTGCCACTGTGCAAATGCGGCGCGCCCTTGGGCCACGCGTTCGTCAGATGTGGCGATGGCGATGTAGTCTTCTAACGTGCGGCGGGTTTGGAACTGAGTTTGATCCCGGGTGATGACGCCGGGTAGAAAACCGGCTGTTGATTGTGCAGCATCTAGCGTGGCTTGTGAAATACCTGCGCGGCGCGCGCGCGTAAAGAATGTGTTTAGCCACGCGTCGTAGCGCGCGTTGGATTGAGGGCGCAAGTCATCAGGAACACTGGATGGTGTTGCTTGGGTATTCGCCGCCGTTTCACAACCTGCGAAGATCAAGGAGAGGGCAGACAGCATGGCGCGTCGGCGCGATAATAGAATCGGTTGGAACAAAGCAAATGCGCCTATGGGGATGTGTTGCGGTTGGGGCCATCACACACTGAGTTGATGGCGTTTTCAACGCTGGCTCTTGACCCTCGGCGGAGGACCGCGTTTGCATGGGCGAAACGAAAGGATTTTCCATTGCCTATGTTCTCTGCGCTGACGATTAACATTATATCTGCGTTGGCAGTGCTTTTCATCCTTGTGGTTGGGGTGCTTACCGCGGTGGTGATCGTTCTTTTCATTATAGATAGACGTCAGACTGGGGATGCGATCCGGCGGAATTACCCTGTGTTGGGACGGTTTCGTCATTTGTTCACGGAGCTTGGTGAATTCTTTCGCCAGTACTTTTTCGCGATGGACCGTGAGGAATTGCCGTTTAACCGTGCGCAGCGCGATTGGGTGAAGCGGGCCGGATCAGGGAAGGGGAACACAATTGCGTTTGGATCGACCCGCAACCTTGCCGCGCCGGGAACGCCGATATTTGTAAACGCGTCCTTTCCGCCGTTGGATGAGCAGGCGGCGATGACACAACCGATGTTAATCGGGCCGACAGCGCGCACGCCTTATATGGCGCCGTCTATCTTTAACCTTTCGGGGATGAGTTACGGCGCGATTTCAAAACCGGCGGTTCAGGCATTGTCGCGGGGCTGCAAGGAAGCGGGCATTTGGATGAACACGGGCGAGGGCGGGTTAAGTCCGTTCCACCTTGAAGGGAATTGCGACATTGTTTTCCAGATGGGGACGGCAAAATATGGAGTGCGCGATGCGCTTGGCCATCTTGACCCCCAAAAGCTGCGCGAGATTGCGGCACATCCGCAGGTCAAAATGATCGAGATTAAGCTGGCCCAAGGGGCCAAGCCCGGAAAAGGTGGGATTCTGCCCGCGTCAAAGATCACCCCAGAGATTGCCAAAATCCGCGGGATTGAAATGGGTCAAGACAGTCTTTCCCCAAACCGCCATGTGGAGGTTGATGATTTTGCAGATTTGTTGGATTTGATCGCTGAGGTTCGCGAGATCAGTGGTTTGCCGACCGGAATCAAAACCGTGATGGGCAATGGGCAGGCCTTTAAAGAGATG
Source organism: uncultured Paracoccaceae bacterium (assembly GCA_937922155.1). GTDB lineage: Bacteria > Pseudomonadota > Alphaproteobacteria > Rhodobacterales > Rhodobacteraceae > Cognatiyoonia. Next base: position 45,394 of record CAKZVL010000010.1, read on the forward strand.
TTTGCGTTGGTCAATGAACGTGGCCACGACAGTGCGCCGGACTTTATCACGTTGGATGGTGGTGAAGGGGGCACCGGGGCATCGCCAATGCCGTTGATGGATTTGGTCGGTGTGTCGATCCGCGAGGCGCTGCCTTATGTCGCGCGGTTGCGCAATGAGGCGGGACTAAAGGATCGCATTCGTATTGTCTCGTCTGGCAAGTTGGTGAATCCGGGCGATGTGGCTTGGGCGTTGTGCGCGGGTGCTGATTTCGTGACCTCTGCGCGGGGGTTCATGTTCAGTCTTGGATGTATCCAAGCGTTGAAGTGCAATAAGAATACCTGCCCAACCGGCATCACAACCCACGATCCGCGGTTTCAGAAGGGGCTTGTTGTTGAGGAAAAGTACAAGCGGGTGGCCAATTATGCCAAGAATCTGGTGAAAGAAGTTGAAACAATTGCCCATTCTGTTGGTGTAACTGAGCCACGGGCGATGCGTCGTATGCATGTTCGGATCGTTCAATCAGACGGAAGTTCTATTCCTCTCAATGTGTTAGACGATCGTTACAGGGAGTTGGCGGGATCGTGAGGCCCTATTTCTTTCATAATCATCTATTACGACTTACGTACTACTTACGCGTCATCGTGCTTTGACGTGACCTCAATACGGAGCCCCAAATGGCCTTTCGCTGGAAAAACGACCTAACACGTGCTGATGTGACGCCGAAAGCGGCATATTTGAACAGACGTCAGATTTTAGCGGGGACTGCAGGGCTTGGCGCCATCGCTGCTGCCGGGATGGTCGAGGCAGAGGATGCGCTGGTGCCCAATACGCTTGAGGATATCACAAGCTATAACAACTATTATGAATTCGGCACGGGTAAGGACGATCCGGCGCGGAACGCTCATAAGTTGGTGACATCCCCGTGGTCGATCAAGGTTGATGGGATGGTCGACAATCCGGGCGAATACGCTTTGGCGGATCTATTGGACGGCCTAACGGTCGAGGATCGCATTTATCGGTTCCGCTGTGTGGAAGCATGGTCGATGGTTATTCCTTGGAACGGGATCGAACTGGCTGACATTCTGAACAAGGTTGGTGTTCAGTCCGGCGCGAAATACGTGGCATTTGAAACGACCATTCAGCCGGAAAACATGGTTGGTGTGCAGCGTCGCGTTTTGGATTTCCCTTATGTCGAAGGATTGCGCCTAGACGAGGCGATGCATCCGCTGACGATTATGGCGACGGGTATATATGATGAGCCGATAGCGAACCAGAATGGTGCGCCGATCCGTTTGGTTGTGCCGTGGAAATATGGTTTCAAATCTATCAAGTCGATTGTGCGGATCACCCTGACGAATGCGGAGCCGCCGACCAGCTGGAATAAGGCGAACGCCCGCGAGTATGGGTTTTATAGTAATGTGAACCCAGAGGTATCGCACCCGCGTTGGTCGCAAGCGACGCACCGCGTGATTGGAGGTGGGTTGTTTGCCCCCCGTGAAGATACGTTGATGTTCAACGGATATGATGAAGTGGCCAGCCTATATGAGGGAATGGACCTAACGGAATTCTTTTAGGATTAAGGGATCGAAATTCTGGGACGGGCAGTGCTTTTGGCTCTGCCCGTTTTGGTGTCTGACTGCTTTCCCCCGACGTCACCATCGCCATAATGTCGCAGACAACTCGCTATTTTTGGCTCTTTGCCCTAAGTTCCCGGTGAGGTTGTGACATCTTTCTTGGTGGCAGACCGGGGCTGTTACGTTACGGTCCAGACCGAGTACGGAGTGCTGAATGACTGATTTGATCAATTCCACGCTGCGCCGCATTCCGGCGTCGACTATATATATAGTTGGCGCTGCGTGGGCGGGTTGGCTGTTTTGGCAAGGCGTCACAGGTGCCATTGGTGTGGATCCGATTGAAGCGTTGGAACATGCCTATGGCGAGGTGGCGCTCAAGCTGATTGTTGCCGGCTTGTTCGTCTCGCCTCTGCGTGCGTGGTCTGGGATCAACCTTTCGAAATTTCGCAGGGCGATTGGCGTTACGGCGTTCTTTTTCGTGCTCGCCCATTTTCTGGTTTGGGCGGTTTTGGATGTCCGGTCGCTGTCGGCGGTTTGGGCTGACATAGTAAAGCGCCCGTATGTGACGATTGGAATGGCATCCTTTCTGATGTTGATCCCGTTGGCGGTGACATCCAACAACCTGTCGATGCGCAAGATGGGTACGGCGAGTTGGCGAAAGCTGCATACCTTGATCCATCCGGCGGCGGTGCTTGGCGCGTTGCATTATGTCTGGTTGGTGAAAGGGTTTCAGATCGAACCGCTGATCTATACCGTCATTATTTGTGGGCTGGTTGCACTGCGATATGTCCCAAAACTGACCAAAGCCGCCCAAGGATAAGCCAAGAGCCGGTTTTTAACCAAATTTTAAGAAAACGAGTCAGTCTGTGTTCGAGTCGCGAACGATCCGGGGGTGATTCAGGGTGAATTGGGGGGTGAGTCTGCCCGAGTCTTGCCCGTTCTTGTGGGTAATTGCGTGGATAACCCCATATATTGAAATCTCGGTTCACACTTTGCCCATATAAAAAGCATTCAATGGCTTGATCGGCAGAAAACCAAAGACTTAACTTATTGAATTTAAACAACAATCCACCTTTTCGCCAAAAAATACAAATTTCTTGAAAAAAGGGGTTGCGGGTCTCAGTCACTAACCGTAGAACCCACTTCACCGGAGGCGCTACGGCGACAACGGGACGCGAAACGAGCCACACTGGACACGACGCGGACAAGAAAATCAGAGGTAACTGAGGCGGGGCGCGCCAAACAAGTTAGGGCGCACACTGTCACTTTTGTCTTCTACGCTGTTTGAAATTGATAATAACTGAAGAGATATGTGGGCGGTTTGGTTCATTTCGATGGATCGACGTCTGTATATCGCGCTAGTAGGGTTCGCCCGATGATCTAGTGTCAGCTTCACTGTTTGTACGGCTTTTGTTAACTTTGTTAACTGAAGCACAACAAACAGAGAATACTCGATATCGTGTCCTAGCCGGTACGATATCGTGTGATGTGCAGAGGTTCAATCGTCAAGGATAGCATCGTAAGATGCTTTCAACTTGAGAGTTTGATCCTGGCTCAGAACGAACGCTGGCGGCACGCCTAACACATGCAAGTCGAGCGCACCTTCGGGTGAGCGGCGGACGGGTTAGTAACGCGTGGGAACATACCCTTTTCTATGGAATAGCCTCGGGAAACTGAGAGTAATACCATATACGCCCTTCGGGGGAAAGATTTATCGGTGAAGGATTGGCCCGCGTTAGATTAGATAGTTGGTGGGGTAATGGCCTACCAAGTCTACGATCTATAGCTGGTTTGAGAGGATGATC
>CAKZVL010000011.1 GCA_937922155.1 uncultured Paracoccaceae bacterium
AAGTTGGTCCAGCGGTTAAGTCTCGTTTATCGGTCACAGGTCGTCCTTTCAAAGCGTCACAAGACAACGCACTTGCCTATGAAAGGTTCACCAATCGCGCAAAAAACCCAGAAGCTGCTGTTCAGTCACACGCAGCCCGTCCGTTGTAACTGGGGTGAAATCGGGCACTGCTTGACCGGCCAAGCCAATGATTGCGGGGTGGATATAGCTGTTGCGCGCCACCGTCGGCGTGTTGTGCAAACGCGCGCTTGCGGCTTGGGCAAGGTCTTTGATCGTGGCACCCCCCTGCTCTGCTACCTCAAACGCAGCAAGCGTGCCCGCCCATGTGCGAAACGTCTTCGCGCTGATCCCGTCAATATCGGCAACGTCACCGATATGGGCGTTCAACTGCTGAGAGCTGAGCGTATGGGATGTGCCCTCATCATCATCCCAAGTCAGCAGGGTGGCTCCGGGCAATTCGTTGACCCTCTGAAGAAGGCGTTGAAGGCGGCCGTCATTGATCTTCTTACGAACCTTGGCCCCGCCCTTCGCGATATAGCGTAAGGCAATCCCATCATCCTTGAGGTGCAAATGCTTGCTTTGCAGCGTTAAAGCGCCGTAGCTACCATTTTCACGGGTATAGGCGGCATTGCCGACGCGCAGGGCCGCCCGGTCTATCAGATAGACCGCTGCGGCCAACGCAAATGTCTGGTCGCCGGGGGCTGTATCAAGATCACGCTTCACGCGGGCGCGTATGCGAGGCAGGAATTCGGCAAAATCGACAAGCTGGTCAAATTTGGTCTCGGCCTGCGCATTCGACCAGTCCGGGTGGTAGCGATATTGTTTGCGTCGCTTCGCATCGCGCCCTGTTGCCTGCAAGTGCCCGTTGGACTTTGGACATATCCACACATCTTCATAAGCAGGTGGCACGGCAAGCGCTTCAATACGCTTGCGTTCAGGACCACGGGAAATGGTGGTGCCATCGGGGGCAACATACGTGAAACCGCGCCCGTGCCGGTGCCGGGCAATGCCTGGGTCCTGATCTGATACGTAGATCAGACCGGTATTCATGCTTTTTCGACCTCAGACGCAAGCTTAAGCACGGTGTCGCCATCATCTTGTTTGATATAAAGGGCCGGATCATCTTTCGACCCATTTCGGGTCACCTCAGAGCCTTTGATCGTTCGGGTCGTCTTTTCTGCAAACGACGATTGGACGGTGCCTTCGGCGGCGCCATTGCCCCAAGACCATGTGACTTTGTCACCTTCGTTGATGTTGGCCATATCGCTTTCCTTCCTTGCATGGATTTGCTGAATAACCCTCATAACGCCGGATGGTTCCCAGCAAGGCCTTAGTCTGGCTGGTACAGAGGAACGGTCGAAAGTGACATCTTTGCAGACCCGTTCTGCACCTCGCGCGCGTGGGCGATGTAGATCAAAGTTTGATTATCGGAATCGAAGATGCGTTTGACGTTCAAGGACTTCCAGATAATTGAACGTCGTTCCGAGAAAACGCTTTCCCCTTCGTCCGATAGATCAATGTCACCGATCGTGATTGGGCCTGTCTGGCGGCAGGCGATTGACGAATTTGACGGGTCTTCAAACCAATTGCCGTTGGACAGCCGGTCAATCAAACCCCGTTCAAAATAGGAAACGTGACACGTGACACCCGCGACCTCTGGATCTTGGAACGCTTCGATCACGATATCATTGCCGAGCCAGTCGACGTCCACGTTGCCGACCTGCTCGGCCATTGCCGGCCCCACTGTGCAGAAAAGAAAGGCAGGGACCGGTAGATAGTTAAGGATCATGAGCGCCTACCGCAGACCAAAGAATGATAAAACGGCAAGAATGACGACAATCAGGCCAACGATGTAGATAATGCGATTCATGGGGATTTCCTTAGATTGGTTTGATTTGTCGTCTTGAAGGTGTCAGATCTTGGATAGCAAGTTCCCGCCCGTGTCTGACATATTGATCGCCTGACGCTTCAGGCTCTTGCGCACAAAGCCTAGGTCCAGATCAACCGGACCAGCGACAGCACAGGGATAGCGAAAACGCCGGCCTCCCGCGGAAATATCGACGCGGGCTTCAAAAGCGCCTGTTGCCGCGTTGTAGGTGATCTTTGCAATTTCAACCTGAGCCATTTGTAACCGCCTTTCTTGATTGCATGTTTTGTTAGTGAACGCACAATACAGCAAATCGTTCCCAGAATATGTCAGCGGTCAGTTGCTGCATGGATCGGTTGATGTGTGATTGCTCAATGACGCAGGCGATCAGTGAGGCCGTTCAATCAACTTCGGACGCCTCGAATACTTCGGACTGGAACGCCTTTAACACCTTGGCAGTCTCTTCCTGTTGGGTTTCGGCCAACAACTGGCCGACTGTCTTTTCCAAATGATCCATCACGATAACATCGTTCTTGATATAAGGCAGGATCGCTTTGAAGCTGCGGTCAATCAGTGTCTGAAATGTGATACTGCGGTAGGCAACGCGGGGGACCGGGGGATGATGCTTCATATCCTTTGCCGCGCTAAGCCCAACATACATCCAATTGATGCAATTGTTCGCGGTGAACGGATCATTCACACCGGGTGACATCGCGCGGGCGACCATTTCAACCAATTGATCTATTGTGAAAAGGACGTTCTGCGGCTCCGTCGGGATTGGGCCAAGGGCAAAGCAGTCGCGCAGTGTGTCCAAGACCTCATCAGACAGATGGTCCTTGCCCCAAACGGCAACAACAGGGGTTGCGTCCGTCACAAAGTCGCCAGCGACCTTCAAGATAGAAAAATATAAGTCATGATCCTTCGCCGCTTGCGCAAGCGTGTCCTTGGCCCACGTCTGGATGTACCCGCTACCAACGAGACAGAGTTGCATATCTGGGTTTGTCTCAGGAAAGGAGGCAGCATCGTCTTCATCACTCGCTTCCTGTGCGGCGACCATATCGGAGAGGGCTGTCTTCAATCGCTGCCCCAGATCGGCGGAGATGTTTGAAACGTTGATGATTTCTGGGATGTGATGCACGAAGTAGATCATCGACATGATCGACACGGCGGTCAGCTTGAACGCAATGAAGATCGAAAAGTGCGGAACGAACGATTCAGTCACATCCCCTTCGGCCCCAAATTCGCTTTGGACAGCCCGCAGAATGATTAACGTGTAAACGAAGGTCGCGATCAGGATGCCAAGGCTCCACTGATTGCCCCGATCCCGCATAAAATTGCCGATCAGACGCGGACCGAAGTTGCCGGACGCAAAGGACACCGCCACAATCGTGACCGAAAACATCACCCCCGCCACACTGATCATGGATTGTGAAATCAGGCTTAGTGTGGCGCGTGCGCCTTCAACCTGGGTGGTGCGCCAGCCTTCGGGGAGAAGGTTGAAATTCCGATCAACGTAAAGCGTGCCTTGCGAAAGCAATACGGCCAGAAAGGCCAACAGCGTCGGCAAAAACCAATAACTTGCGCGGATGTCGTTCAGGTATTTCGCGATCAGCGCGCGCTTACTCACTCGAAATTACTCGGCTGCGATGGGGTGTTGATACTTGTCGGCGTCGCCCCGCGGTGTGTCCATGATGAGTGTGCGTGTCGGGAAAGGAATGTTGATACCGGCGTCATCCAAGGCTTCCTTCACTTTGCGCTTCATGTCAGCCTGATACTGAAAATACACATCCGTATCACACCAGACGCGCATCAGGAAATCAACGCTGCTGCTGCCAAGATTATTGACTTGCAAGAACGGCTGCGGATGTTTGTGGGACCGTGCGTCAGCCATGACCGTATCAAGTATGACCCGCTCCGCTTCTGCAAGGTTGACGCCGTAACCAACACCGAATGTCCATTCGGCGCGCCGAATGGGGTAGCCTGAATAATTCTTGATGGTGTTTCCCCACACTTCCGAGTTTGGCACCACCACACGCACATTGCTAAGGTCAGCAAGCACCGTGTAATTCAGGGTGATTTCTTTGACCGACCCGATAACATCGTTGATCTCGACAGAATCTCCGATTTTCAGAGGGCGGAAGAATATCAGCATTACCCCGGCGGCGACGTTGGACAATGTCCCCTGCAAGGCAAGCCCAATAGCGAGGCCAGCGGCACCAATCACAGCCACGATGGACGTCGTCTGGATACCAAATGTGTTCAGCACAAACAGACCCGTAAAGGCAAGGATCACATAGCGCAGAATATTGCCAAGAAAGTCGAATAGTGTTGTATCCGCGCTTTCATGGTTCTCCCCAAACTTACGCAGACGACGGCGCACGAAGCCTGCAATCGTGAAACCGATCATCAACAGCAATGCGGCAGCAATGACATTGCCGGTAAATGAGATCAGCGACTCAAAGGTCAGCAAATCAGCAAAAGATTGACCATTGTAAAGTTCAGTCTGAAACACCTCTGTCAGTTGTGCCCAGACAGTTTTGGTAACGTCTTCAATCTCTTCCACGCTGTCGTCCTTCTTGGCTTTCGGTAACACGTGAACGCGCAAGTGCCGCAATCGTTCCATGACGCAACAAATGAAAAAAATTGGAACCAATCGACTGCAGCGGGGTTAGATCGCCAATGACGCAACGCGAAGGAGCTTTTACATGGAATATGCTGGCATTGGCGGATTTATCCTACTGGTCCTGAACATCTGGGCCATCGTTTCAATTATCGGTTCAAACGCGACAACCGGGTCAAAAGTCCTGTGGACTTTGCTTGTCCTTGTCCTGCCCCTGATCGGGTTCATCGCGTGGTTGATCACAGGGCCACGGGCATCCCAGCGCCTCGCCTAATCGATTATGTACGAGTAATGAGTACAAACGGCGTGCAGTGATCTGCACGCCGTTTTTTGTTTTGGATCACTGGGAAGGATTGGATACGTATTTTACTCAGTAACGGTCGTCACGCCTTCTGGCAGTTCATCTTGCACGCGATCATTCGATTGCCCGACCGTCCATGTGATCAGACCTAGCAACAACGCGCCAGCAAAGATGACAACACCACCCATGCCGATCAGCGGGAACTTGTGACGTTTTGTTTGCTTGTCGATATTTGTGTCTGGTGCAGACATAGTAATCTCCTTTTTCCTTCCTACTTAACATGCCAAGCAAAAAATCGTTCCATGCCGGGAACGATTGTGTGAGTTCGTCAGTTAAAGCGAAAACGGGGGATGATATGGCGCGCCAGTCGATTACACAGACCTGCCTTGCTATCCTGGCTATCATCGCTGTCGTTAGCGTTCTTTCACATACGAAAGATCTGTTTGCTCCAATCGTTTCGGCAATGCTGCTTGGGATCGTGATGATCCCGCTATCCGATCTTTGGATGCGATTGCGGGTGCCGACAGCTTTGGCAGCGTTTTTATCAGTGCTCATGGCACTATCGTTCATCGCACTGCTGTTTCTCTTTATTGAGCCCTACATCAGCGAAGCCGTCAATCAGATGCCGCTGATCATGAATGAGCTACAGTCAACAATCGACCAATTCCGCAACATGCTGCGCGGTTTGGAAGAAATGACAGAAGACGTCGCAGAGGCGATTGAAACCACTGCACCACAAGACAGTGGGGCCGTCGCCCTGCCCTCCCCGACGGATGCATTGGTTTATGCTCCATATTATCTGGCGCAATTTATGATCTTCGCAGGGACGCTCTATTTCTTTTTAATGGTGCAGAATGAAATCTACGCTTGGGTCGGCAAAACGTTCAAAAGCTTCGGAGAAACTGAACTGCGCCACGCGGGCAGCCAAGTTGCCCGCTATGTGTTGACGATCAGCGCGATCAATCTCGCGCTCGGTATCGTTGTTGCCATAGTGATGCACCTTATCGGGATGCCTTCACCCATCATGTGGGGCTTTTTGGCATTTGCATTGAATTTTGTGCTGTATCTTGGGCCTATTGTCATGATCACAACGCTTTTGATCACCGGGATTGTCGTCTTCGATGGTCCGGCAAGCTTTCTGCCCGCCGCGCTCTATCTGGGGATGAACGCAATCGAGGCACAGTTCGTCACCCCTACGTTAGTGGGACGCAGCCTGTCGGTGAACCCGCTGCTTGTGTTTCTGTCGCTTGTATTCTGGCTATGGCTTTGGGGACCAGTCGGCGGGATTATCGCCATTCCGCTGCTGATCTGGGGACTGGCTGTGTTCAAGGGGTTCGCGGATCACACCATTTCATCCGGGACACCTGGCAGCATACGGGCGGCTGCGATCGCAGGATCAGCCGAATAAGGCAGAATGAAACCTCTACGCTCTTCGGGGGGACGTGCTGCGTTCTGTCGGGCGCGTTCTGCCCAGGATGCACGGGCCAGGACTGGATGGAAGAAAGACGGGTCTGTCCCGTCCCCTTGCCAGTGATCAAAGCAGCGCTTGTGCAAGTGCGCTACCTGCAGATGATTCGTGATCAAAGCACCCGCTTCTGTGTCCCACGTAAAGCTACGCCCGTTCAGATTGGCAGAAGACACAATCGCCGCCCGGTCATCAAAGATCGATACCTTCGCGTGCACATAGACAATCGGGGCACCCATGAAAGTGGCCCGCCCATCAGGATCAGCGGCGCGTGGCTGCGCCGGCGTGCCGACAAACAGACGATCCTCGAATGCAGATTTAATAATTTCTAAAGACTTAACCTGAAGATGTTCACCAAAGGCGACATCGCTGGATGGGTCATCTTCAAACGCGGCTTCTTCCGGGGCGGCAGGCAGCACAAGGATCAGTGATAGATTAGGGGCTTGGGCGGCCCGCTTGGCCAATTGTTCTGCAAAAATACGGTCCCGAAAGAACTGTGTTTCCAGATAGATCAGATCCGTCGCTTGTGTGACCTGATCCCGATGGGCATCGGCCAATTCGCTTAGGATGGTTTTAGGAGACAGGTAAGGCGCTGACACCGCCCGTTTTGCAGACATTGTACGCAGCAGGTGGCTTGTGTTGTGGGGCTGCTTACCGTGCGTGATAGCTTCGAATTGATCTAGATGGGTTTGGGCTTCGCCAACGATCGGGCCATCCAGCATAAGTTGTACATCGTGCCACGTCTGTTCGGCCGCGCGGTCGTGGTCAGGCGTGTCATAGCGGCGATCATTCAGATCAAGACCACCGACATAAAGACGCTGGCGATCAAATACAGCCAGCTTTTGATGGTGGGTCACAGGCACCAAAGCAGGCGGGCGCAAGCGAGGAACAAGCTGATCGCCGCGCCATTTGACCAGTTTGGGGATCAGCGGTGTTTCATCCATGAATGCCCGGCGCGCCGCAATTGGCTGGGCGTTGATCGGGGCAAGACTGTCGCGGATTTCATTGTGCAGGCGGGGCCACAAAACAAGGCGTGGCAAAATGCCGACGCGGGAGGGATGCAAGGATGTGCGGACAGTCAGCAGCTCTGGATGCCGCGATCTGGCGGCGGCCTTTTTCAATCTATGCAAGCATTTCCATGCATAGCGATGCATATCAAGGCGCACGACCGGATCAAAATCCGACAAAATGAACGTCAGACGCACACCATGATCCAACACATGCGCGACAAGGTCGGCCCATGTTTTCCCCACCAGAAACCCTTCTGCCGATGTAAGCGCTGTATCAGGGTCAAAGACCCGAAACCCTGCGCTGACTTCCGTTTTAGCGGATAGAAATGCGCGTTCGAGGGTTGGATAAGCCTCGGACGCCGTGAGTAAAACGTCGCATAAACGATTGGGGACTGGATCAGCCATTAGTAATTCAGTGTTTCAGGTTGGAATTCTGCGACTTTGAATGTGATCGACATTGTATAGCTGTCGGGCTGACGATCCACGATGATGTCACTGCCAAGCTGGATCGAGAACGCGTTGATCAGTTCAGACTCAAGGCCAGTGCTTTCCATTTCAACGACCTCACCCACTGAATTCGACAGTGCAAGGTGGCAAGCGCCCGCATCTTGACGAAGAACCACACGGACCCAAGGAGTCCCACCTTTCGGCGCGCCGATATACTTCATGACATTTGTCATGCCTTCGGCCACCAAAAGGGATAATGGCACAGCCTGATCAGGGTAAAGCAGCACCTGACTGATCTGCATTTCAAGCGCAACATCACTGTCGCGGGCAACGGCGAGTTCTTTTGACTTTTCGATGATCTCGGTCACGAGGGCACCAGCATTCACCATGCCTTCGTTCTGGGATTGGTACAGATCACGGTGGATCGTCGCCAAGCTGCGCACCCGATCCTGCAACCGCGCAATCGCCTGTTTCGTTTCAGTGGCCGTCGCGGCCCGGATCTGCATGTTCATAATAGATGAAATCAGTTGGAGGTTATTCTTCACCCGGTGATGGATCTCTTTCACAAGCACACCCTTTTCATGCAGCGTATTTTCCAATTCTGCTTCGTGGCGCAATATGTCTTCGGTCATTTTCACATAGTTTGACGACAAGGCCGCCAGTTCATTTGGCATTCCGGCAATATCCAAATCGTCGCTCAGCTGTCTGTCTTGCGTAAACCGTTCCATTGCGCGGCGCAGCTTTGAAAGGTGTCGCAGAACCAGCATATACAGCGACAACATCGCAACGCCCATGCTAGCAAACCACATCAAGACCGGAAAGACCGCAGGGCGGACAAGCGCAGCTGTCTGGCTCGCTAATCCATCGCTCGTGCGCCAAACCCCAAGAACGGTTGCCGGGCTGCCTGTGATGGGCACAACAGTGTATGTGCGCCGCTCGCCCTGAACGTTCTTTGTGACAAAGGCTTTTGGCGTCGAAGTGACCAAATCGGCAAGACGCCTGTCGGCGGGCAACTCCAGGTTTACGTCTTCAAGGGCAGAACGCGAGGTCAGCACAGCGCCATCGGAGTTGAACGTAATCAGGTTTTCAAGACCCAACTCACCCATCTCTCCTTGGCGCGTCGGTAACCCTGCATGCGGCACGGAAATTGAAATGAAGCCGCCAAATGCCCCATCTATCTGGAACGGCTCGGACACCACAAAAACTGATTCACCACTGAGCGGCGCTGCGTGGTTGACCACAATCGTCCGTTCTTCTGCCGCCATCGCCGCATCAAACCCATCCCAGTCTGAAAAATCATAACTTGTTCCCGTCGACGTGCAGGTCATCTGACCGGACAACGGCAGTATGCCAACAAAGCTATAGCGCGCATTACGTTCGACAAATTGCCCCAGATCACGGGCGCAGCGATCGGGATTGGCAATGAAATCGGGGACCACGGTAGCAAAAAAGCGGGCGGCCCCAAAGGCCCGTTCAAGGATCATTTCTTCATTGCGCGCCGCGCGGGACGTGACACCAAGCAACGCAAGAGACGCAGTGCGTTCAGCTTCGGTCGTGACACGATTTGTCTGATAAATTGCCACGGCCCCCAAAGGCAGCAGTGCCAGCGTCAAAAGCAAGAGCATCTGCATGCGAAGGCTTTTGTACCAGGGTCCGAAAGGTCGTTTGTTCAACGGGGCACGCCGATTGATCCGACAACAGCAATCGTTGCGTTGTCCGTTAGCTCTAACGCCTCATCGGCTTGCAGATCCAGCAATTCGGTCAGGCGGGCGCGAGCGCGGTTGACCCGGCTCTTAATGGTCCCAGTCGCGACGCCGCACATCTCAGCGGCTTCATCATATGAAAACCCGGACGCCCCAACCAAAATCAACGCCTCGCGTTGTTCATCAGGGATTTGTTTGAGGGCGGTTTTGAAATCCATCATCTGCAGACGGCCGTCGTGATCTGGCTTGACCGAAAGCCCATCAGAAAACACGTTATCCACATCGGCAACTTCGCGGTTCATCTTTCGGCGCGACGTGTAGAAATTATTGCGCAGGATTGTAAACAGCCAGGCGCGCATGTTCGTTCCCGCCTGAAACTTGTCGAGATTCGTCCAAGCTTTCAGAACGGTGTCCTGCATCATATCATCAGCCGTCGCGCGGTTACGCGTCAGGCTAAGAGCGAATGCCCGCAGCGCGGGCAAATGTGTGATCAGCTCGTCCCGGGGATCAAGCGTACTCATTTTCCGCCCTTCATATTCTGATCCTGCGCACGCAGCACAGACAGCAGATCAGTGATCTCTGTCGGCATGTCGTCAGCCTCAAGTTCAGCAAACAGCTGTTTCAGGTTCTTGTCGATGTAGGCGTCTATGCGCTCTTTTTTAGGGTCATCATCACTTGTCATTTGCGTTCGCAGCCTCAGATCGTGATTAAGATTTCGTTACCACATGCAAAAGTTTTTCGTTGCATCGGGAACCAACCGTCGATTGCAGCGTTTGGTTCCCAGAAAAACCAAAAAAGGTCAAAATAAATGTCAGATACCGCCGCAGAACCAACCTTTTCTGATCTGGTCGCAGCCGAATTGCCATATCTGCGCAGATATGCCCGCGCGCTAACAGGGTCGCAATCGCGAGGGGACAAATACACAGTCGCAACGCTCGAGGCGATCTTGAAGGACCGGTCTCCTTTTGAAAATGCGGATCCGATCAAGGTCAGCCTGTTCAAATGTTTCCACTCTATCTGGACGACCACCGGGCAACCCCTGACAGAACCCGAAGACAGCCTGCGCAGCCGGGCACACGGCCTTTTGGCAAACCTGACACCAAATTCCCGCGAAGCGCTGCTGCTGCGCACTATCGAGGATTTTGGCCTAAACCATATCGCCACCATCATGCGGATCGACGCTGATAACGTGCGCGATCTGATTACGACAGCGAACGCAGAATTGGTCAACAGCGTCAAAGGGCGCGTGATGATTATTGAGGATGAACCCATTATCGCAGCCGACCTTAAGGCGATTGTCGAAAGCCTGGGTCATGATGTCACCGGTATTGCCAGAACACATACAGATGCAATTGCACTTGGGAATGATGATTTGCCCGATTTGATTTTGGCTGACATACAGCTTGCGGACAATTCATCCGGTATTGATGCGGTGAATGAATTGCTTGGCGTCATGGATGTGCCTGTGATCTTCATTACAGCTTTCCCAGAACGGCTGTTGACAGGTGACCGCCCCGAACCCGCCTTCCTAATCTCGAAACCGTTTGAGGAAGCACAGGTGCTATCGGCTGTCAGTCAGGCCATGTTCTTTGCATCAACCGAGACACTGAAAGCCTAAAAAATTGCCCTGCCAGTAATGGCAGGGCTTTCATATTCATTCAGTCGTCAGCGCGCGCAACATCCACGCGGCTTTCTCATGGAAGGCTGATCGCTCGGTCGCCAAATCCTCGGTTACCGGGTCATTGTGATCGCCGGAAATCTTGATCAGCGCATGCAGGCGATGGGCCACTCGGGCGTGATCGGCAGCCAGGATATCGCACATCTCACCCGCAGATGGGGCAGAATTGTCGTCCTCGATAACAGACCCGCCGATAATCTCTGCCATCGTCATGGGGGCTTTCTGACCCAAGGCGCGCATGCGCTCGGCCAGCTCATCTGCGGCGGCGAACATATCCTCGTACTGGCCTTCAGTCAGGTTGTGAATTGAGTAGAACAGCGGCCCTTCGACGTTCCAATGAAAGGCGTGCGTCTTGAATGTCAGCCGATAAGTATCGGCCAACACCTGTGACAGCGCTTTGGCAATCGCTTCAGGCGCTTTGACGCCTGATGATATGTCTTTTGATTGGGTGACAACGTTCAATGCTTGAGTCATTTCTTATTCCTTCGATCTGGTGTGCGCTGCGTTAATTGCGAACGGCACGCATTATGAGCGTCAGGACAAAGAGTACCAGGAAGATGAAGAAGAGGATTTGGGCGATACCGGCGGACGCAGACGCAATCCCACCAAAACCAAAAATAGCCGCAACCAATGCGACGACGAAAAATACTGCAGCGTAATAAAGCATGTGCTTTCTCCTTTGCATGTGTGACGCGACCCATGCCGCGATTTCAGCAAAACAACGTGGCAGCCCAGAGGTCGTTCCGAATTTTCACGAAAAAAGTTTTGGAACTTTAGGCGGCATGATCAGTTGGAACAGCAATCAAAGGAGGAAAGACCATGCCTATCACGACTGAGACACCGAACGGAAAAGCATCATCCGCAGACCTGTCTGCACAGGTAGAAACGTTACGGAAAGACCTGGCAGATCTGACAAATATCATCGCCGACTTGGGAAAGGCCAAAGGCGAAGACGCTATCAGCGCAGCCAAATCTTCAGCAAATGCAGCCCGCGACAAGGTCGTGGATCACGCCGAAACGGCCCGCTTGCAAGCGATGGAGCTTCAGGATCAGGCAAACAGCTTTGTAAAAAATCAGCCCGCTGCCGCGCTTGGTATAGCCGCTGGAATTGGTTTCTTGATCGGTATGCTTGGATCCCGGAAATAATTGGTGTTTGGGATTGAACGCAAAGTCGCGCACACAGCGAAACGCGCCGGGCTGATCACCGCTGGTCTGATCCTTGCAGTCATTGGTGTCGCATTTCTGACGGCTGGCGCGTGGTTCGCCCTTGTCCCCAGCCTTGGGCCATCGGTAACCGCTTTTTGCATCGCTGTCGCATATCTTTTGGCCGGGCTAATTTGTATCAGCCTTGCGCAAGGCGGCAGTGAACCGGCGAGCCGGTCACAGCCTACTCCGGACCCCGCACCGACACCCGCAGATAGCCCGCCGATTGTTCAGGCGTTCATGTATGGGCTGCAGGCGGGTGCAAAGGCGAAGCAGCCTTCCCATCCAAAATAGCACAAATCAACAATTCATCCGTAAACGGTCGATCAATAACCATCGCGTTCCACGGATTAAAGCGCGGTGCTCCCACAAGCACCAGATGCGCGCCCTGCTCAAGTCGTTGATCGAGCAAGGCGCGCGTTTGATCTGAGCATAGATCGGCGTCCAAGATCATGCATAAGAACCGATTTGGGAATTCGGCTAGGATATTTGCGAGATCACTATAGGCAACGAGGTCAACGTGGGGGAAACGACTACGCACGGCACCAACAAGGTCGAGACGCACAACCGCGTCGGGCTCTGCAATGTAGAAAGCAAGCATATCGCGAAGTCCCCCGAGATTGTGTCTTGAGACATATCTCTGAGCGCGCGATCCTGCATTAATCTATGACATAGGAAGGACTAGAAAATTGGCGACAGACTGCCAGAATTGCCCATTACGCCGAAAGCCTATATTTCAGGACATGAAACCTGAAGAACTGCGTTTTATGCGCAAGTTTAAGGTTGGTGAACTTGTCGTTGACGCAGGCACCACGATCCTGATGGAGGGATCAAACAGCCCACAGCTTTTCACTGTCCTGCACGGAATGGGGCTGCGGTATAAACTGCTTGAGAACGGCAAACGGCAGGTCGTGAACTTTGTCTTTCCCGGTGACTTTCTGGGTCTTCAGGCCGGTGTCATGGGGGAAATGGGGCATTCCGTCGAAGCCACGATGAAAATGACGCTTTGTGTGTTCGATCGCACCGAAATCTGGACGTTCTATAAGGAACAACCATCCCGGGCCTTTGCCATGACATGGCTTGCCGCCATCGAAGAACATTTCTTGGGTGAAGCTGTTGCAACCCTCGGGCAGCGCGACGCGCAGGAATCCGTGGCTTGGGCGCTGACGAAAATCTTTATCCGGGGTCAGGCCCTCGGGCTGGTAGATAATTCTGCCATGCGACTGCCGTTCAAACAACAGGATTTGGCCGATGCATTGGGCTTATCTCTTGTGCATACGAACAAAACACTCGCACGGTTAAAATCCAGTCAATTGGCGGTCTGGTCAGACGGCATCTTGCGTATTCCTGATCTTAAAAAGCTAGGCGGATTGGCCCTGCTAGACGATCTTTCACCAATAAATCGACCGATCATCTAGGGCACGCTTCGGCGTGGCCTCGTTCGTCGCGTTTAATCGAAAGCCCAGCAGCCGTGACGGTTTTTGCGGCCATGCTGGCACAATCGTAGTCGATCTTCGTTTGATCTACGGTGTGAAGCGGAAAATTTCTAAAGGATTTACGTAACTGTACACAATTCTTATGAATACGACGCATGCTCCGCTAAATCGAAGTCTTTGCATTACTTTGACAAGCGCAACTTTAGTCTGAACCGCATATCGCAAGCTGCCAGCGCTACTGAAGCTAAGTCGCAGTATCATTAATTGCCAATTTCTGTATTCAAAACTGACCCGAGCGTTTCATCATCGTCGCCGTTGCACAGCACACCGATTTTGCCAATCGTCAGCTCATCGACGTCCTGATCTTCGGCTGATGCGGCGATAACAGGCATCATTTCCTGCTGATCCGCCAATTCCATACCCGCGAATTCCGCGCATGTGATCGCATCAATGTCGGCGTGCGCATCAGCCAATGCGGTTGTTGAGGTCCCAACAAATGCGGTCAGTGCGGCGGCTGTAAGAATTACGTTTTGTGGTTTCAAGTGATCGCCGCAACACAGGCTTCAAATTTCTCAGCTGGGGTTTGGTATTGCAAGGTCTTTCGAGGTCGCTCGTTAAGCTGGCGAGCGACAGCGCTGAGCTTGGCTTGGCTGAAGCCTGATATATCGGTGCCTTTCGGGAAGTATTGGCGAAGCAACCGGTTCGTATTTTCATTGCTCCCGCGTTGCCAAGGTGACTGCGGATCACAAAAATAAACGTCGATCTGTGTCGCCATGGTGAACGCCATATGTCCGGCCATCTCAGAACCACGGTCCCAAGTCAGCGAGCGATACAGTTCTTTGGGCAATTTGCGTGCCTGCTTTATCAGGGCTGTGATGACACTTTGGGTGTCCTTGTTCTCGACTTTGGCCAGCATCACAAACCGAGAATGACGCTCCACCAGTGTCGCGATATAGCTGTTATTCGAGCCCACAATCAGGTCGCCTTCCCAGTGCCCCGGCACGGCGCGATCTTCGATCTCGGGTGGCCTTTCACTGATCGAGACGGCGTCCTTGATCTTGCGCAGTTTCAACCCTTTTTGAGTTGCGTGCCGTGACCGCCTGATGGCGCGCGGGCTGCGCAAACACTCCTGCAATTCCTTCTTTAGGACCCCACGGGTCTGCACATAAAGGCTGCGATAGATCGTCTCGTGGGACACGCGATGCTGCTCCTCGTCCGGGTACTTCCGCTTGAGCCAACCAGCAATCTGCTGCGGAGACCATTTCCGACGCAGCTTGCGTGCAATCAGGTGGCACAATGGATCATTGAAGGAGAGTTTACATGATTTGGGACGCGTTGCGCAGTCCCAGACCCGCTGGTCCGAGCGCGCCGCACGATAGGCCTGACGTCCGCCATTCCTGCGGACTTCTCGACTGATCGTTGAAGGCGACCGGTTCAAGCTCTTGGCGATAAACCGCAACGACAGCTCTGAAACCATGCCGCGAGATATTGAACCGCGCCGGGTTTGCCGGAGGCTCCAACTCATGAGTAGGATGGAGAATCATGAACAAGACAACAAACAAGTATACGCCAGAAGTGCGCGAACGTGCCGTGCGGATGGTTTTGAATGGCGAAGGGCAGCATGAGAGCCGGTGGGCTGCGATTGTGTCGATTTCGGCGAAGATAGGCTGTGCGCCGCAAAC
>CAKZVL010000012.1 GCA_937922155.1 uncultured Paracoccaceae bacterium
CAAACCACTTCCCTTAACCGTCAGTTTTCGTGCGAGCGAGTGCATCACGTCGCTTGCATCGCGACTGGCATACCGTAACGGCGCGCCGCGCTTGGTGTCATTTTGCTCAGATATCGGCTCGAAGTACCTTTGGTTGGCAAATGGAGAGGATGTAGAAATACGTCGTATGGCAGCCCTCGCGGTTCACGATCCAGATCTGCTCCTTCAACATACGCCAAGATTGGTCAAAAAAGGCTGGTTCTTGCTTGGGAAGGCAGAGATCAAATTCTCTGCCTTTCAACGCACCAAACCGCGCGTCTGTCCTGAATGCGTCAAAGAATTTGGGCCGACCGCTAGGGACAATACCGTGCACCAAACGGGTCTGTCGCAATTGACGTCGGTTCGGGTTTGTTTGAAGCACAATTGCTTGTTGCAGCATTTCCCAAAGCCGCCCTCAAACAAAGACCATTTTGATGCGGCTCAACTCGGGCTAAGCTTTGTTCCTTCGCCGACCACGACAGTTTTGGAAACTGACTTAGATCTCGAGCGGTACATCCGCCGGCGCCTTGCAGGCGAGCAGGACAAAAGCTGGTTCGATAATCTGCCATTTCATGTCGCAACCCAAACCGCTGAGAACTTCGGCCTGCTCTTGTTGAAAGGGCCAAAAGTCAAACGTCAGACCGTTTCACCCGCCGATTGGGTCAAAGCCGGTAACATTGGCTATGGCTTTCTAAAGCACGGCATCGACGTTCTCATCGACAAACTAGCCGAATTAGGAACGTAACCGGCCTGACGACAATTCGCTCTATCGCGGCAGGTTTGGCGTCTTCTTCGAATGGCTACGCAATAGAGATGATGATCCAGCCTTCAATGAAATACGCGATCCTGTCCGCAACTTCATTTTTGAAACTTACCCAGTTCCCAAAGGCGCCCAGGTACTCGGTGTCGAAAACCCAAAGCGCAGGTTTCATTCGCATCGAACCCTGGCCAAGGAACGTAGACTAAACCCGATGAAGACACGCCATGCCCTTTTGCAGCGCGGTTACATGCAACGGCATCCAGACGGCAAATTTGAACTCTTGCGGTACGTCCCTGCCAATGTTGCCGATAATGTGGCGCATGAGCTCAACAGGGTGTTCAGCGTTTCCAGAACAGCCAAGAAAATTGGGATATCCCGCCCGGCGCTGGACGAATTGACCAAACACGGTCTGATCGATCTCCACTTCAAGCATTGTGGAGCTGTCCCCGGCTACCACAGCGACGAAATCTGGCGGTTCACACGGGCCATAACGGCAAACTGGCAGCCATACTTTCAAAATGAACCGGCGAAGCGTTGGGTTTCGTTTCAAGCTGCTGCCAAACGAAGTAAGTGTTCTATTTGGCAGGTCATCCGACTTGTCATCGACCACGGTCTGCCGGTCACCAACCCAGACCGAAAGAAGAAGCTTTTGCATGACTACATCGTCTGCCCAAAGGCGATTGATCGCGTTTTCCAGTCCGCAGAAAAAAGCGGTGTTACGCGAGTCAAAGCTGGAAATTTGCTCGGCTGCAAAATCAACAAGATTGAGAACCTTATCAAGCGCGGACAATTGGTCGAGATACCAGAATATGCGCGTAGAACCCGAGCCAAGTTTCGGACAGTCGAACGCGATAGCGTTCTTGCGCTCCTCAAACAGAACGTTCGCTAGCACCTCCAAAATTTTTTGAGGGCCGCGCCATTCGTGGCCCTCTTTTTTTGAGCTTCCAGTGGAAGAATTATGCTGAATTAGTGGAAGAGACGGCGATCGTGGAACAGAAAGTCAGAGAAAAAACTCAACAAAATCAACACCCCTGATGGAAGCATTTTGCCAAATCGACCAGCCCCCCTGGAAAATTTGGCATAGTCCTTCCCTTTATTTAGCATAGTTTTTCCATTTGTTGGGGTTCGTGCAGATTTCAGCGGTTTGGACTCGCTGTCTAGTGCGAAATTGTTCGAGATCGATTCATTAGCAAATTTGAGACGAAGTGCGGAAAGCTGACCTTCGCTGCGTTGCAGCTATGAGCTGAGCGCTTTCAAAAGTTGACGTTCGGCGCTGTGAACTAATCCAGCGCGATTACGGGCTTTGCAAACGTCTCTAGTGCAGCTTGCAGTTCGCTATGGCGCAAGGCGTAGTCCTGAATTGTGACGCCTTCACGGGCGGCGTCGGCGGCTTGGCGCAGCGCGACTACCCCTGCACCTGCCCCCTGTGGATGGCTCATGATTCCGCCGCCTGCGCAGAAGATAAAGTCGTCATTGCCCAAAAGGCTACGCGATGGCGCAATTTGCCAGATTGTTTGACCAGATGAAAAGACGGGCATCGCCAAATGTGCTGGGGCATCGTCGCAGACAGGTTCCTGCACTGACATTGCTGATCGCGCGACGGTCCTGTCGGCTTCGGTAAATTTGCTGGCCAACCCGTTTACATGCAGATGATCCGCCCCGGCAAGCCGCCAGAGTTTCTGCATCACAGTGAAACTGATCCCGATATCGGGTGAGCGTGAATAGAGGCCCCAGCCAGCCCGGTGCCCATGGATTGTCATTTTGCTCCTCTCCCGCACCGCGCGCAGACCGGGCAAGCCGATGGAATTCAGGCAGACCATTGCACAAGTGCCCCCATGCGCCTCAAGCGTTTCGAGGTTGCGATACATCTGGTCCACTTCATCAGTAATGTTGAAAGCGTACATCACCCGTTTGCCAGTTTTGTCGGCGTGGGCGTTCAGGACGCGGCTGACCTGTTCGACCCGTTCGGCGAACGAACAGTGGGGGCCGTTTGCCTGCAACTCATCGTCCTTGATGAAATCGATGCCCGCAGAGACAAGGGATTGCACCAGCGCGGCTGTTTCTGACGGGTTCAGGCCAACGCTCGGCTTGATAATGGTGCCGATAAGCGGACCCTTGTGATCACCGATAAAGTCGCGGGTTCCTGCGGCGCCGAACTGTGGGCCGGGATGATCAGTCGCGAAGACGCCCGGCAACTGCATGTCGATAAGGCGGATCGCCGAAAGCTCTGCCAGTTCAAAGAGATTGCCGGCCAGTGTCGCCATGAGAGTAGGTAAGGACGTTCCAAAATTGTCTAGTGGCCAGCTTACGGAAACTTGGCCGCGTTCATAAATGTCGCCAGTCTTTCGGCATGGCAAGGACGGAGTGGGTGATGTGCCGGTGATTTCGATCCGTTCAATTCGCGCAGCCGAGCGTTCACGCAGCGCGTCGGTCTCAGAGGCAAGTCTGACAAAAGTGCCGGTTGATTGCTCGCCCGCCAGAACCTCAGCGGCGCGCTCAATGCCAACGGGCGTTTCAATATCATAAGTGGCAGTGATCCGGTTCATCTTGGTCCTCCTCCGCTTCGGATCCAGCCGAAGTAATCCTCGCTGCCCATTTGACCGCCTTTGAGGGCGAGTTCCAAGCCGTCCATCGGCCCGTCTGCATGTGCCTTGAACAAGGCCGCGCCGGGGATAGTTGGGGCCAGTGCCGAAAGCGCAAAGACCCCAAGTTGCCGCGTGGCATGGCCCGATGTGTCTCCGCCAGAGACAACCGCGCGCCGGATGCCGCTGCGTGCGAGGGTGTCACGCAAGACGCGACCGAGGGCTTCGCCGACGCGCTGATTTGCCTCGGCCATGGAACGTCCAGAGGCGGCAACAGCCTGTGCAAACGCGGCAACGGCAGGGTCATCTGGACCGGCTGCCGTGTAAACCAGCGGGTCACGGCCCACTGATAGTTCAGTTAGGCAGGCGTCGACGACGCGTGCAATCTCCCCTTCATTACCTTCACTCCCAGCACAAACGCGCGCGGCATCAAAGGGGACAGCGGCAAAGCCATTCGCCTTGGCCCATGCGATTTGATCTGCGGTTGTTGGCGATACGGACCCTGACACGACCAGCAAACCTTTGGCAGGGCCTAATCCTGATGGGATTTGTGCGTCCGGGATTTGACCTGTGTCCTGCCAGTAGCGCACCAGCGCATATTCAATCCCTTGTGACCCGACGACAAAGGGATTGGCATATCGTCCTTCCCAGATCAGCCGACCAGCGGCGGATTCAGATGCGTCGTCCACGCAATCGAGCGTGATCCCGATGATGCGGTCTGACCTCTGCTGCGCCTCTGGCAGTGTGGCTCCGTCTTTCAGCTCTTCCAAAGACAGGCTCTGCATGTCCAGCTTATCTGACTGAAAGGCGATATGCTTGCCGACATCAGACTCCCGCATCGGCGTAACCGGGTGGCGAGACATGACAGGGTGGCGGTCAAGCCGGTAGACTTGCTCCCTGAAACCCGCGAACAGATGGCCAAAGGACTGATAGCGGCGCATTTGCGGCGCGGCGATGAGGATGGGAACGGATGTTGGCGAAAACTGATCCGCGCCGATCTCGATCGCGCGGCCGATGGAGCCTACTGCTGGTGACGAATCCAAGGTCGAGCAGACTTTGTAGTGCATCAGCGCGGGCTTCAAAGCGGCGAGCTTTGCGAAGATATCTGGAAGCTCTGTATCCATCCATTCGGGCGATTGCGTACGCGCTGTCGAGGCGACGCCGATTGCCTTTAATCCGGGAAACCGTGCCAGTTGATCCGTGGTGGGCGGGTCCAGAAACAGCATCGCTGGGAGGCCCGCGAATGTCAGCACCTCCATCACGGCAGCGCCGCCTGTGAAGTCGTCCGCATACCACGCGATCAGTGGCCCTTCGGGGCTTGTCTGAGGGGGGACGCTCACGCGGTCATGGCTTTCTGGAAAGCGTAATCGTTGACATAATGCTATGCGTAGATACTCATCATACCAGTTGTCAATTCAATCTGTGCGCCTAGCGCAGAGTGGTGGGAGGAAAACAAATGACAAAGCTGGCCTTATTCGGTGCGGGTGGAAAAATGGGGATGCGGCTCGGCGCGAACCTTGCCAAGAATGCTGAATTCGACGTCAAACATGTCGAGGTGTCCGAAGCTGGGCAGGCCGCTGTCAAAGAGGCATTCGGCGTCGATTGTGTTGACATTGATACCGCGCTGGATGCCGCTGAGATCATTGTGTTGGCTGTGCCTGACACGCTGATCGG
>CAKZVL010000013.1 GCA_937922155.1 uncultured Paracoccaceae bacterium
ATCGACCCGCTTGCGGTAAGGGTGGCGAATAACTTTAGCGATCGCATCTACCTTGTCTACGAACTGGGACATTGACAGCGCGTTGCGAAACAACTCTGTCTGTGAGCGCGCGCCCATCTTGGTCATGAGGCTGTGAAATTGCGTCCGGATCGTCGCATGCGAGCGGCTTCGGCTTTTGGCTATGTCTTGCGTTGTCTGGCCATCCAGAAAGGCCTCCAACAATGCGCATTCTGCTTTAGTGAGATCGAATTCGCGCTTGATAAGATCCGCAGCTGCCGTCTTCCAACGCGCATCGATAACAAATACCAGTGCTTCACCATGGCCATTGACCAGCTGTTTTGAAGGGGTGATCGAAAGCGTTAAGGGACTGTCGTCCACACTTGAAAAGGCACGTTTAAGGACAGCGTCGTTTGACTGTCGATCCGGAGACAGAGCCAAACAAATGGCGTCTGCGATTGGAACATTGGCTTCTAAATCTAACGGAAGGTCATCTAGCCTGTCGTTCATGCCAAGTTCAAATGCCGCAACCGCAGCTCGGTTTTGGGTCAGGATCTTTCCGTTTTCGCGGGCCAGAAAAACAGGGCTTTCAAATGTCTCCAGCATCTGTGCCACTTTGCGACCCACGGAAGCATGCCGGTCATTCTCGGGCGGAGATTGAACTGTACTGAAGGCTGCCGCGTCTACGTCTGTAAAAGATCGCTGGACGTCACCTGCATGCAAGTCAAACAGCGCATTCCATTCCACCATAAGAGAATCGAATTTTTCAGGATCATCCGCGGCGCTCGTGATCAGCTTTGCAATAGCTTTGGATGTTGTATTTGGTGGTATGCGGCTCATACAGTTTCATACGCGTTTCACCTCAATTTCGCATACGGCAACTGTGGTATTTCATACTTGTTGGGAACAATAGCCGACGGGAAAAAAATAAAGATACAGAAAAGTACACTATCGGCAGCTTTGGAGCCTGATTGCAGCATCAGTTTTGTGTACGTCTCGAAAGCGGACATCGGCTGCAATGCAGAATTTCGGTAAAGTGGGCTCAAACCAGACCTTAGCTGCGACCTCCGCCAAGGCCCGCTTTTTCGCCCCAAGATCACGGCCACCCGACCTCAAAAAACACACACCCAACGCCCACATTCATACTTTATAAACGAATACCTTCATACCTCGTTAACAATCACACCGTGCGCGGCGTTAAGGGGGCTTTCGGGGCCCAAACGGTGTACAGGTTGTGTACAGCTTGTGCGCGCGCTGTGACGTTCCATTTCCCAATAAACAAAAGCGTTTAACCCCGATTCTCGCACTCTGTGGCAAAACCTGCATCGGGGCGTTGCGCGCGGCCACGAAAAACCCCGCCGCAGCGATGCTGCAACGGGGCCAATTTCACGCTATGTTCTGGGTGATCAGTTCGGGGTGATCACAACCTCAACCCGGCGGTTCTGCTGGCGTCCCTCAGCAGTCAGGTTATTGGCAACCGGCGCATCCTCACCCCGTCCGATGGAGCGGATCCGCGCTGGCGAAACACCTGCATTAATCAGCACAGAACTCACCGCCTGCGCCCGGCGCTGCGACAGATCAAAGTTGAACGCCCCGCTGCCAACATTGTCGGTATGGCCAACCACATTCACTGTCGTATCGGGGTATTGGTTTATCGACGACGCCAAGGTGGCAAGATCACGCTGCGAAGCTCCTGAAACGGCAGTCGAATTCGTCGCGAACAGAATGTCCTGCGGCAGCGTCACCACCAGATTGGTGCCGTTGTTCACGATGCCAACTTGCGGGCCAAGCTGCGCGCGCAGCTCTTCTTCTTGGCGATCCAACTGGTTCCCGATGATCGCCCCACCAGCGGCCCCAATCGCCGCACCCTGAATGGCGCCTTCAACGCGATTGCCGCCACTTCCGTTACGATTGTTCAAGATACCGGTCAACGCACCGACACCTGCGCCGATCAGCGCGCCTTGCTGGGCCTTTTGATTGCCGTTGGGACCAGATGTATCGCAAGCGGTAACGAACGTCAGCGCCGCAGCCGCAAAAAGCATAGAAATTTTATTAGGTTTCATCAGACTGTTATCCGTGTTGTGACGACCCTGCATCGCAGCGCCAATTGCGACCCCTTATCGCCCAAAGCGGCGCTGCTATCCAATAACGCTCTTGATCACGGCGGGTTTTTGCCGAAGTCCACACTTTCCACCCGTGCAGATTCCCATGCCAACATGGCACGCTTCACGGGCAATCCCCAATGATATCCGCCCAATGCGCCAGATTTGCGCAAGGCACGGTGACACGGGATCAACCACCCCACCGGATTGCGCCCTACCGCCGTGCCCACGGCGCGCACGGCCTTGGGCGACCCAATTGCTTGGGCAATCTCACCGTAGGTTGTCACATGGCCTGACGGAATGCGCAGCAAAGCTTCCCAAACCTTCAACTGGAACGGCGCCCCGATCATATGCAGTGACGTATCCCCACGCATCTCAAGGGCCGCCTCTGCCCATGGGCGCAAGGCTTCGCCATCCTGAACATAATCGCCCCTAGGCCAGCGGCTTTTTAGATCCGCCATCGCCTCTGCCTTGCCGGTTTCGCTAGCAAAGGCCATGCCACAAATGCCCTTGTCCGTGCCCATGACCAACACCGGACCAAATGCGCTGTCAAACCAGCCCCATTTGATGATCAGACCCGCGCCACCAGTGGCATAATCCCCCGGCGACATCGCCTCCCACCTTAGGAACAAATCATGCAACCGACCCGTTCCCGATAGCCCCGCATCCAGCGCCGTTTCCAACGTCGTCAAACGATCCGCCAGCAACGTCTTGGCATGGCCCAATGTCAAATACTGCTGATACCGCTTTGGGCTGACCCCAACCCACTGGGAAAACAGGCGCTGAAAATGCGCCGGTGACATATCCATCTGCGTGGCCAAGTCGGCCAAGGACAACGGCGTTTCTGCCGCGTCGATGGCCTCAATCGCGCGGGCGATAATCTGATAATGATAACTCTGTTCCATAGCTAAGAAACTACGCCGCCTTTGCGTTGCGGGCGACCCGGAAATTGCGCATAAGCGATCATATGGCCAAACAGCTCAACTATCATACGATCCGTGAAATTTTCACCCGCTTTCAAGCCGCCGAACCGGAACCAAAGGGCGAATTGGATCACGTCAACGTCTATACCCTTGTGGTGGCGGTTGCCCTGTCTGCACAGGCCACGGATGCAGGCGTGAACAAGGCCACGAAAGACCTGTTCAAAATCGCCGACACCCCGCAAAAAATGCTCGACCTTGGTGAGGACGGCGTGATTGAACACATTAAAACCATTGGTCTTTTCCGCAATAAGGCCAAAAACGTGATCAAGCTGAGCCGCATTCTGGTAGACGACTATGGCGGTGAGGTCCCCAATTCCCGTGCAGCCCTGCAATCGTTGCCCGGTGTCGGGCGCAAGACCGCGAATGTCGTCCTCAACATGTGGTGGCAGCAACCCGCACAAGCGGTCGACACCCATATCTTCCGGATCGGTAACCGAACCGGAATTGCCCCGGGCAAAGACGTGGACGCCGTCGAACGCGCGATTGAGGATCATATCCCAGCCGACTTTCAGCTGCATGCGCATCACTGGCTGATCTTGCATGGCCGCTACATCTGCGTTGCACGCAAACCAAAATGCGGGGCCTGCATCATCAAGGACCTGTGCCAATTCGAGGACAAAACAGAATGAGCAGTTACGACGTAATCGGCATCGGCAACGCGATGGTCGATGTAATCAGCACCGGCGCAGATACCTTTCTGGACCTCATGGGCATCGAAAAAGGCATCATGCAGCTGGTCGATAAAGATCGCGCCGAAGTTCTTTATGCCGCCATGAAAGATCGCACCGAAACACCGGGCGGTTCTGTGGCAAACACAATCGCAGGTTTGGGCAGCCTTGGCCTATCCACCGCCTTTATCGGCAAGGTGAAGGATGACGCGCTCGGGCGGTTCTATGCCAAGGGGATGGAAGACGCAGGAACAGCCTTTCCCAATGCCCCCGTCACGGATGTTGAGGCACCGACATCACGCTCCATGATCTTTGTCTCCCCCGATGGGGAACGCTCTATGAATACCTATCTTGGCGCAGGCGCGGATCTGGATCAAAGCGACGTTGCAACCGCGCTGTTTGACGGCAGCCGCTATTTGTTTTTGGAAGGGTATCTATTCGACAAAGATGCGGGCAAATCCGCGTTTTATGCCGCCGCCCAAACTATGCACAAAGCAGGCGGCAAATCAGGGATCAGCCTGTCTGATCCATTTTGCGTGGAACGCCATCGCGCCGATTTCAAACGGTTGATCACCGACAACATGGACTTTGTGCTTGGCAATGCGGCTGAGTGGCAAACCCT
>CAKZVL010000014.1 GCA_937922155.1 uncultured Paracoccaceae bacterium
AACACTTGCCTGCATCATGAATTGCGCCCCGATGGGTCGTGTTGCAGCACCAATTGCACGGGCTTTGCCGCCTATGCTGCCGCTTTCGATACGGGGCTGGATCAGCCCACGGGTGTCTTGAGTCACGACGTATCGGCGGACACGGCTCACAAGGTCGTCACGAACGCTGGCAGGGAAGGCACCGTCAATCAGGATCGCTTCAAAATCGATGACCGAGCAGGTGGACAGTGCGGCCTTGGCCAATTCCTGGGCAGTCTGGCCCAGCCATGGATCAACATAGCGTGACAAGTTATGCCAGCTATCGGGGTCAGACCACAGTTGTTGTGGATCGAGATCGACTTCGCGCAGCCGTAACTCCAATTGATGGATCGAAGCCATATCTACCAACTGCATACTTTCACCGTGAGGGCCAATGCTGCGCAGTGATCCCAGTGCGCCCGCATTGCCCTGGCGTCCTTCAAAGACGGAGTTGTTCAAGACAACGCCACCGCCGATGAATGCGCCAATAAAGAAATAGGCGTAGTCTCGGAATTCCTTACCGCGCCCGTAAGTGTGCTCGGCTTGACAGGCAGCCGTCGCATCGTTCAGCAGGAGAACCGGCAGTTGTGTTCGTGACTGCGCTTCTGCCCTCAGATCAATCCCTTCCCAAGGTGCGATAGCCGCCGACACGTCCATGGAGGGGTCTGGCCAGTTCCACATCTCGAAAGGGGCTGCGATCCCGATGCCGCAAATGCGCTCGGCATGATCGGGGTCCATCGCGCCCGTGATGCTACCGACACCGTCCTCAAGGAAGTCAAAAATGTCGTCGGGGACAGGAACGGTGTAGGTAAGCTGCCGTTCTTCACGCAACTCGCCGTTCAAATCAATCAGCACAAGATCAGTCGATCTGCGCCCAATCTTGAGGCCAAATGAGAACACGCCATTCGATGCCAATCGCATCGGTATCGAAGGCTTGCCGACCTTACCCCGCACAGGGTCCCCACGTTCAAGAATCCCTTCACCTTCAAGGCGTCGCAAGATGCTTGAGACCGTAGGCGGGGATAGTGCGGCCAGCTTAGATAAATCGCTTCCTGGCATCGGACCATTGCGCTGCAACAGCGACAACAAAAGCCGTTCGTTGTGATCGCGAACGCCCTTCTGGCTTAGGCCGGTGCTGATTGATCTGATGAGTCCATCTTCCATGACCTACACCATAACAGCCATATAATGCAGGTAAACATATTAATAAGAAAACTTAACTAATTAATTGACAGGTGACTGAGAATCACGTCACTTAGGGGCAAGCGACTGGAAATTTCTTGTCGCAATAACGTCGGGGTGGAGGCTCTGACCTATCAATTGTCTGGGAGGACATCATGAAAAAGTTGCTCATCGGCACCGCTCTTGCTGCCATTACATCCGCTGGTTCCGCTATGGCTGACGGCCACGCTGTTTCTGCGTGCTTGATCACCAAAACTGACACCAACCCATTCTTCGTCAAAATGCGCGAAGGCGCAGAAGCTGCGGCCGCTGAAGCGGGTATCACGCTGCGTTCTTTTGCAGGTCAGGTTGACGGTGACCACGAAACTCAGGTCGCTGCGATTGAAACATGCATCCTTGATGGTGCGTCCGGTATCCTGCTGACCGCGTCCGACACATCATCCATTGTTGGTGCTGTGACACAGGCCCGCGAAGCTGGTCTTTTGGTTATCGCGCTCGACACTCCGCTCGACCCAATTGATGCGGCAGACGCCACGTTCGCAACAGACAATTTCTTGGCTGGTGAACTGATCGGTCAGTGGGCTGCGGCACAACTCGGCGATGACGCTGCGAACGCAAAGATCGCAATGCTCGATCTTGCGGTGTCCCAGCCAACCGTTGGTGTTCTGCGTGACCAAGGTTTCCTGCAAGGCTTCGGCATTGATCTGGGCGATCCGAACAAGTGGGGCGATGAAACCGATCCGCGGATCGTTGGCAACGATGTAACAGCCGGTAACGAAGAAGGCGGGCGCACCGCGATGGAGAATCTCCTCGCCGTCGATCCAGAAATCAATGTTGTCTATACCATCAACGAACCAGCAGCAGCGGGTGCCTATGAAGCCCTTCGTTCCATTGGTCGTGAAGACGATGTTCTGATCGTATCCGTCGATGGTGGTTGCCCTGGTGTTCAGAACATCGCTGACGGTGTGATTGGCGCAACGTCCCAGCAGTATCCACTGCGCATGGCGGCCCTTGGTATCGAAGCAATTGCAGCTTACGCCGCAGACGGCACACTGCCTGAAAACACACCTGGCAAGGACTTCTTTGACACAGGCGTTGCCTTGGTCACCGATCAGCCAGCCGAGGGTGTTGAAAGCATCTCTGTTGCCGAAGGCACAGAACTCTGCTGGGGCTAAATCCAACCTTCCGCATCTTATCTTAGGTGCACTAAAAGGGGCGGGTGTTTTTCCCGCCCCTTTTCAAAAGTGGGATATGATCCTGCACGATATCAAATTCACCACGAGGGGATCGAACAATGTCTGGCAACGCCGACGATTTTGAAGCCGCCATCAAGCCATCCGCAGCCGACACGGTTGCGTCGTTCACGGAGCGCAAAGGCTTTCTCGCCAAGTTGCAACATGCCTTGCATGTGAACCCCGCGCTAGTGCCGCTGTTCGTCTTGCTCGTCTCAATTATTCTGTTCGCGCTTTTATTGGGGTCAAGGTTTCTCTCTCCCTTCGCGCTGACACTGATCCTTCAACAAGTGCAGATCGTCGGCATCGTTGCTGCCGCTCAAAGTCTTGTCATCCTCACCGCTGGTATCGATCTCAGCGTCGGGGCTATCGCTGTTCTGTCCAGCGTCATCATGGGGCAGTTCACGTTCCGCTACGGTATTCCTGTTGAGATCGCTGTTGTAATTGGCTTGACGTTCGGGACGTTGATCGGAACGTTTAACGGCTGGCTTGTGGCGGTGATGAAACTCCCGCCTTTCATTGTCACCCTCGGCATGTGGCAGATCGTTCTGGCCGCAAACTTCCTCTATTCCGCTAACGAAACGATCCGTGCGCAAGACATCGAGGAAAATGCGCCCTTGCTTCAGTTCCTTGGGACGACATTCAAGGTTGGCGCAGATGCGGAGGGGCGTGGAGGCGCGACCTTTACGTTCGGCGTCATAGCAATGGTCCTGATCTTTGCCTTCCTAGCATATGCCCTCAAACACACCGCTTGGGGCCGACACATCTATGCCGTGGGCGATGACCCAGACGCTGCACAGCTGTCCGGTGTGAATGTTAAACGGACACTGATCTCGGTCTATGCCGTCACAGGTTTCATCTGTGCCATCGCAGGCTGGGCACTCATTGGCCGTATCGGGTCTGTCAGCCCGACCTCTGGCCAACTGCTCAACATCGAAAGCATCACTGCTGTAGTGATCGGCGGCATCTCACTCTTTGGTGGGCGCGGGTCGATCATGGGGCCGCTGTTTGGTGCCCTCATCGTTGGTGTTTTCACCCTTGGCCTTCGCCTTGCAGGGGCCGACGCGCAATGGACATTCCTTCTTATCGGCGCACTCATCATCGGGGCCGTCGCAGTAGATCAGTGGATCAGAAAGGTCTCAGCATGACTTTGATGGAAAATATCGCGAACGGGTCGATTGAACCCATCCTCAAGGGCCGCGGACTAGTCAAACGCTACGGCAAGGTGACCGCACTCGATCATTGTGATTTTGACCTTTACCCGGGTGAAATCTTGGCAGTGATCGGGGACAACGGGGCGGGCAAATCGTCGCTGATCAAAGCTGTCTCTGGCGCCGTTATCCCAGACGAAGGGGAGGTGTTTCTTGAAGGCAAACCGGTGCACTTTGCGTCCCCCATTGATGCCCGCAAGGAAGGGATCGAAACGGTTTACCAGACCCTTGCCATGTCGCCCGCCTTGTCCATCGCTGACAACATGTTCATGGGCCGCGAAATTCGAAAACCGGGCTTCCGAGGTAAATGGTTGCGCCAGCTAGATCGGCCCAAGATGGAACAGGTCGCCCGTGACAAGCTGTCAGAGCTTGGCCTCATGACCATCCAGAACATCAACCAGGCGGTTGAAACGCTGTCAGGTGGGCAACGTCAGGGCGTCGCGGTTGCCCGCGCTGCGGCGTTTGGGTCAAAGGTCATCATCTTGGACGAACCGACAGCGGCCCTTGGTGTCAAGGAATCCCGTCGAGTGCTAGAACTGATCCTAGATGTCCGCTCGCGCGGTATCCCGATCATCCTGATCAGCCACAACATGCCGCACGTGTTCGAGGTCGCAGATCGCATCCACGTGCACCGCCTTGGGAAACGTCTGTGTGTCATCGACCCCAAAGACTACACAATGTCCGACGCCGTGGCATTTATGACGGGGGCGAAGGAGGCTCCGGTCTAGCTTCTATATAGAAAGTCTACTCTGCGCCAATCTCCGAAACAGGTCATTGGCGCAGCTGCGGCGAAAGCCAACTTTGTCCGCACCTCGCTGGTCTGACCGGGTCGCGGCGAATGTGCGGTCTCAGTTTGGGCCATGTTAGCGCTGGTGAACGTCCGGTTCGGTGACCTTCGCTGCGGGGCAGCGGTCGGCCTGCCGCAGTTGCAAAAGGATGCTGCGTCAGCAATAGCCGCATCTGCACAGGTCCGGTTTGTCCGCTTTGCTGTCCTTCAAATCTAGTGCGGCGAACGACTGGTTTGGTGAACTACACGCGCTCAATGGTTGCGTTACGCCTTACCCATCTCAGCCGGAAACCCCCTCCCCCTGCTTCAGCTGGTCTTCCAACCCTCCCAGATCATCCACCACCAGATCGAGACGATCTCGGTCGCCACCGTCGCGTTCCTCAAGTTGCATTTCACCTTGATCCGCAAAGTTCATTTCTTGCTGTCGTTGCCCTTCTTCGACAACGACTTGAACAGCCCTCGAACGATTTTTGACGCGAGTGATCGATTTAGTAGCGCTCATCTCCTGCGGACCACTTGAGCGCTCACCATTCTTATGAGGCTGAGCGCCTATTCCGTCTTGGTTCGCATTCTGCCCTGAACCTCCCGATTCAGAGCCTGATCCACCTGCCCCACCTCCTCCCATCACCGGAAACGGCAGTTCCCCTGTTTGCGCGCCATGGATCGCTGCAAACAGCCGATCATCAAAATACTGGATCCGCTTCGCCCGCACTGGCATCTGCGCATCCACGAC
>CAKZVL010000015.1 GCA_937922155.1 uncultured Paracoccaceae bacterium
ACCATGCAATGGGTTTCGATTGTTGCGCCGCCCATCCGCGCCGCTTTGGCATAGGCATGGGTCGTTCCACTGGGGTCAAGATGCCCATCCAGCGGATCATAAAGACCACCAACAATCCCATCTAGGTTGGTGATGGGTGCAAGTTTCGCGATTTCCTCTGGCCCAACGATCTCTGTCTCCAACCCCATATACCGATGCTTGGCCCGTTCCGCGACTAGCATGTCAAAACGGTCTTGGTTATCGGCCAAGGTCACGCCGCCTACGTGATGCAATCCACAGGACATTCCCGTGATCTCTTCCAGCTCGCGATATAGCTTGATCGTGTACCCTTGAAGGGCGGCCATGTTGGTATCACCATTCAACGTGTGAAACCCGCCCGCCGCGTGCCACGTGGACCCGCTGGTCAGCTCTGATCGTTCCAGCAGGAGCACATCCGACCAGCCCAGTTTTGTCAGGTGATAAAGAACTGATGCGCCAACAACGCCGCCACCAATCACCACCACTCGCGATGTCTTTTGCATCAGCCAATCCTCTTTGTCTTTTGATCAGACTGCCAGAATTAACCTAGATAACCAGCCCTTTGGCGACATGCTTTGTCGCAAAAGGGCCATTGGCGCGCAGGACAAGATACGAAAAAGCGGCCCCCAATACCGGGAACCGCTTTGAAATCAAGGAACCAAAGGCGTGCGCCGGGTTTATGGAATGATGCGCGTGTATTTTGTGCCATCCAGCGTCGCGCCAAGGCGCAGCCCGGCTTGGCCAAAGACAACAGCGATAACCGGCGCAAGTGACGTTGTCGTTTCTGCCCGCAGCACTTCGCCTTGATCAGAAAGCGCATATTCCAGATCAGCGCCAGCGGCCCATCCAGGGCCAGAGCGGAAGTCGGTCAACGCATCCTGCGTCATAAAGAACAGCACGTGGCTAAACTGCTGTGCCCCGATTTGAAGCCCCGCAGAGCCGGAGGCCGTGCTGTAGTAATCCACCGTGCTTTCGCCAATCATCAGCGCCCCGCGCCCATATGATCCG
The DNA here is from genome assembly GCA_937922155.1 of uncultured Paracoccaceae bacterium. Taxonomy (GTDB): domain Bacteria; phylum Pseudomonadota; class Alphaproteobacteria; order Rhodobacterales; family Rhodobacteraceae; genus Cognatiyoonia. The sequence goes on from CAKZVL010000015.1 coordinate 1,027, forward strand.
CCAAGACCAAGGCCAACCTCGGTCACCAATGGCATCACCAACATGCCCGCCGCGCGACCTGCAAGGACTTGGGTTTGTGGATAGGTGTCATACATAAACGATAATGTTGAAGCGGTGCGTGCGTCGATTTCTGCCGCTCCTCCGCTGCCGATGCCATTGCTGCATGCGGCCAAAGGAAGTGCCGCTGCGCCAAGCGCGAACTGACGTCGTGTAAAATGGGTCATTGTACTGTCCTGTATACTGCCAATATCTGGGGCTTTGCCCTCTTAGCGATAAGCATATGTTGTTTTGATCTGGCTGTCACGCCCCAAGGATCATAATGGGCTGATTTCCAATCCTTCGATGTCCGCCAAAGCCGCGCAATGGCCCGCCCAATCCCTATAGTCGCCCGCAAAAACGGCTGACGGACCTCTGGAGAGCCAATTACCCTCGGCTTCATTGGCGATGTTTGTCAGGGTTTCGAACGGCAGGCTCAGCGTGTCGCGCGCCGCAAAATCCAAGGCCGCATTGAACCAAAGTTCTGATTGTTCTTCCAGCTTTGCTTTGGTGCCAAGGTCGTCAGACCAAGTTGAGGATGCGTAATAGAGCGCAGAACATTGCGCCATGGAGTGACTTAGCCGCTCTGCCGCAACAGGGGTGGGCAGGCAAAGCCAGAGCATCAGCAAACAGGGAACGCGATAAACTGTCATGTGGTCGTCTTGCAATCTAGCCTGCGAGAACCCGCGCAGCGGCGGGCGCGAAATAGGTCAAAATACCGTCGCAGCCCGCGCGTTTAAAACACAAAAGGCTTTCCATCATGACGGTTTCGCCATCAAGCCAACCGTTTTGCGCGGCCGCCTGCATCATCGCGTATTCACCACTGACCTGATAGGCGAATGTCGGTACGCCGTATGTGTCTTTCACCCGGCGGCAGATATCCAGATAGGGCATGCCTGGTTTAACCATGATCATATCTGCCCCCTCGCGCAGGTCACGCTCAACCAACCGCAGGGCTTCATCCGAATTGCCCGGATCCATTTGATAGGTCTTTTTGTCCCCCTTTAACGCCGCAGAGGCGCCAACAGCATCCCTGAACGGTCCATAAAAGCCAGAGGCGTATTTGGCCGTGTAAGACAGGATCGCGACGTCTTGAAATCCCTCGCTTTCCAGACCAGAACGGATCGCCGCGATGCGCCCATCCATCATGTCAGAGGGGCCTAGGATGTCGGCACCAGCCGCGGCTTGCGCCAGCGCCATTTTGACCAGCGCCTCAACCGTGCGATCATTCACGATCTGGCCATTCTCGACAAAACCGTCGTGGCCATTGATGTTATAGGGATCAAGCGCGATGTCGGTCATCACAGCGATATCAGGCACTGCGTCTTTGATCGCGCGAATGGCACGGTTACTGACGTTTTCGGGATCCCACGCCATGGCGCAGTCTTCCGTGCGTGCCTCCATCCCTGTATAGGGAAAAATGCAAATCGCCGGAATACCAAGGCTGTGCGCCTCTTTCGCTGCCAACACAGCGCGATCCACCGTCTTGCGCGTCACGCCGGGCATCGAGGCGATGGGCGTTTCGCTATCCTCACCATCCATCACAAAAATCGGCCAGATCAGATCATCTGGCGTCAATGTGTTTTGCCGTGCAAGACTGCGCAAAGACGCGGTTTTGCGCATCCGTCGCAGGCGCGTGGCAGGATAGGGGGCGATGGTCGGTTTCATTATTCATGCCTTTCGTGTCACACTCAAACGTCGCATGTCCTCGGGGCCTTCACAAGTCTGGGCAATCGATTTGCCTGACGCTAAGGTCGCGCAACTTTAAAGCTGCCTTAAGAGACATATCTGTGGACTGGAGCCAAGCCTTATTCCAAGTGATCGACCTGCGGTCGTTCTCTTCCGTCTGGTATTGGATGGTTGTTGCGGTCATCTGGTCGTCTGTCAGTCATTGGGTGCTGGGCGTGCCATATGATTTGATCCAACGCGCAAAAAAGCACGGCGGGCAGGCCGAACAGGATTTGGAAGACATCGTGCGCGTCAATGTGAACCGCCTGATGCATATTTCCGGCGCCGCTGGTAGCCTTTTGACCGCGTTCTTGTTTTTCCTTCTGTCGATCCTCATGGGGCTTGGATTTTTCTATGGGGTTGAGCTTGCGCAAGCGATCTTCCTTCTCGCCATGCCCTTAGGGATCGTCGGGGCGGTCAGCCTGTCATCGGCCAAGTTGATCCAAGACACACAGCCCACGGGTGATGAACTTTTCGCGGCACTGTTCCGGCATCGGCTTTGGACCCAGATCATTGGGATGATCGCGATTTTTATCACAGCGATGTATGGGATGTATCAGAACTTGGATATTGTTCGCTTTCTCTGACTTGACACCATGGGTGATCATCGTAGGTCCGTGCTCATGTTCGCTGCCAATCATATGACCATTTCCGGCGCGCCCGAAGGGTTCGATGCACAACTGATCCTGCGCGAGGTGCAAAAGGGTGCGGCGGTTTGCCATGTCGCCCGCGACGACAAACGGCTTGAGGCGATGCGCGCCGCGCTGGCGTTTTTCGCACCCGACATGCCCGTGATCGTCTTTCCCGGTTGGGATTGTCTGCCCTATGATCGTGTGTCGCCCAACGCAGATGTCTCCGCCGCGCGTATGGCGACCTTGGCCGCCCTTGTGCATGAGATGCCAAAGCAGTTTGTCTTGCTGACCTCGCTCAGTGCAGCGACGCAACGAGTGCCGCCGCGATCGTTGCTGCGTGAGGCTGCGTTTTCCGCAGCCGTGGGCAAGCGCATTGATGAAGAGGCGTTGCGCCAGTTCCTCGTTCGCATGGGCTTTACCCAAAGCCCAACGGTGATGGAACCGGGCGATTATGCCGTGCGCGGCGGCATCATCGACATCTATCCACCGGGGCAAAGCGGGCCCGTGCGCCTTGATCTGTTCGGCGATGTCCTTGACGGTGCGCGCCGTTTTGATCCTGCAACCCAGCGCACGACTGAAACACTGACAGAGGTGGAGCTTGCCCCTGTGTCAGAGGTTATTTTGGATGAGGCCGCGATCACGCGGTTTCGCCAGAACTACCGCTTGGAATTTGGCGCCGCGGGCACCGATGACCCGCTCTATGAGGCAGTCAGCGCCGGTAAAAAGCACGCCGGCGTGGACCATTGGCTTGGGTTCTTTCAGGACGATCTGGAAACCCTGTTTGATTATCTGCCCGACGCGACCATTACCCTTGATGACCAAGTCACCCCAGCGCGGCAAACCCGGTGGGAGCAGATCGAAGATCAATACGGCGCGCGCATGCACGCCCTGACGCAAAAGGGGAGGATGGATTCGGTTTATAAGCCAGCCTCGCCCGGTTTGTTGTATCTGGATGACGCGGCATGGGCGGGCGCAATCGAAGGTAAGCGCGTTTTGCAATTTGCGGTTCTAAAGCATGCGACAGGCCCCGGTGTGACGGATGCAGGTGGCAGGATTGGTCGCAACTTTGCCCCCGAACGCCAGCAGGAATCCATCAGCTTGTTTGGCGCACTGGCCGATCACCTGCGGGCGAAGCTTGAAGCGGGCCCCGTTGTCATCGCCAGCTATTCAGAAGGGGCGCGTGAACGCCTGACCGGCCTAATCGAAGACGAAGGGTTGGCAGAGGCGATCCCGATTACCGATTTCACGCGCGTCGGCAAACGCGGACTACATCTGGCCGTTTGGCCGTTAGACATTGGATTTGAAACCGATGCGCTGACCGTGATTTCCGAACAGGACGTTCTGGGCGATCGCCTGATCCGCACCACGAAACGCAAACGTCGGGCTGAAAATTTCCTAACCGAAGCCAACAGCCTGACCCCTGGCGACCTTGTCGTGCATGTGGATCATGGCGTTGGCCGCTATCAGGGGATGGAGGTCGTCACAGCCCTTGGCGCGGCCCACGAATGCCTGCTGATAGAATACGCCGAAGCGTCCAAACTCTATCTGCCGGTCGAGAACATTGAGCTGTTGTCCAAATACGGCCATGAGACCGGGTTGCTTGACAAGCTGGGCGGCGGCGCGTGGCAGGCCAAAAAGGCCAAGCTCAAGGAACGTATCCGCCAGATCGCTGAGCGCCTGATACGTGTGGCGGCGGAACGTGAATTGCGCACAGCGCCCGCCATTGACCCGCCGGATGGGCTTTGGGATCAATTCCTTGCCCGCTTCCCTTACAGCGAAACCGACGACCAACTCAGCGCGATCGAGGATGTGCTGGGCGATTTGTCCAGCGGCCGCCCGATGGATCGTTTGATCTGCGGCGATGTCGGCTTTGGCAAGACAGAAGTCGCGATCAGGGCGGCGTTTATCGCAGCGATGTCGGGCATTCAGGTCGCGATCATTGCGCCTACGACTCTGCTTGCGCGCCAGCACTACCAAAGCTTTGCAGAACGGTTTCGCGGATTTCCAGTGAACGTGCGCCCCTTATCGCGGTTCGTCAGCACAAAGGACGCAAACCTAACCCGCGATGGGATCACCAAAGGCACGGTTGATATCGTGGTCGGCACCCATGCGTTGCTGGCGAAAGGCGTGCGGTTCAAAAACCTTGGTCTATTGGTCATTGATGAGGAACAAAAATTCGGGGTCCAGCACAAAGAACGCCTCAAACAACTGCGCACGGATGTGCATGTGCTGACCCTGACCGCCACGCCGATTCCGCGCACCTTGCAACTGTCGCTCTCTGGCGTGCGCGATCTATCGATCATCGGCACTCCTCCCGTAGATCGCCTGACCATCCGCACCTACGTCAGTGAATTTGACAGCGTCACCGTGCGCGAAGCGTTGTTGCGCGAACACTATCGCGGCGGGCAAAGCTTTATCGTCGTACCGCGCATTTCCGACATGCCCCAGATGGAAGAATTCCTGAAAGAGCAGGTGCCAGAGGTGACCTATATCTCCGCCACTGGGCAAATGGCGGCGGGGGAATTGGATGATCGCATGAACGCCTTTTATGACGGGAAATACGATGTCTTGTTGGCAACGACGATTGTGGAATCCGGCCTTGATATCCCTACGGCCAATACCATGATTGTTTGGCGATCTGACATGTTTGGCCTCTCACAGCTTTATCAAATTCGCGGACGTGTGGGCCGGTCTAAGACCCGCGCCTATGCGTACCTAACCACCAAGCCGCGCCAAAAATTGACCGATGACGCACAAAAGCGTCTGCGCGTTTTGGGGTCCATCGATTCCCTTGGGGCCGGGTTCACGCTGGCCTCCCAAGACCTTGATATTCGGGGCGCTGGAAACCTGTTGGGCGAAGAACAATCAGGGCAGATGCGCGAGGTTGGTTATGAGCTTTATCAGCAAATGCTGGAAGATCAGATAAACGCGATCAAATCTGGGCAGGCCGAGGGCATCATCGACGACGGCCAATGGGCGCCGCAGATCAATCTGGGCGTGCCAGTATTGATCCCTGAAACATATGTCCCTGATCTGGACGTGCGTCTTGGCCTTTATCGCCGCTTGTCTGAACTGACGACGAAGGTTGAACTCGAAGGCTTCGCCGCCGAACTGATCGATCGCTTTGGCAAGCTGCCGCGTGAGGTCAACACGCTGATGCTGGTCGTGCGGATCAAAGCGATGTGTAAACGTGCCGGCATCGGTAAACTGGATGCAGGGCCAAAGGGGGCCACGATCCAATTCCACAATGATAAGTTCGCATCACCCAAAGGCTTGGTTGAATTCATCAGCAATCAAAAAGGCCAAGCCAAGGTCAAAGACAACAAAATCGTCATCCAGCGCGACTGGGCCAAAGAACGCGACAAGATCCAAGGCGCCTTTAACATCGCACGGGATCTGGCACAGGTGTTGAAAGAAGAAAAGAAAGCGAAAGCGGGGTAGGCGCTATTCCTCACCTGGGCGTTTGATCTGATCGGTCAGGAAATAACCCAAGACAGCGCAAATCGTGATGGCCGCACCCCACGGAAGGGGAGTGCCGTTAAAAGCGAGCCCGACAGGAACCGCGACAAGCACCCCACCCACAGTTGCA
>CAKZVL010000016.1 GCA_937922155.1 uncultured Paracoccaceae bacterium
AAAATATATATTTTTGAAGAAATAGACAAGATATCCGAATATGACTTCACCTCATCCGCCCTGCGCAATCGATCCTGCTGATGAATGGTCCGTCCTTGCGGTCTAGATTGGTCAGTGTCCTATTTGCCACCTAGAATTGCAATTATGAACTTTTTCCTGCTGTTCCTTGGCAAGGCATGGATGTTGGACCAGCATATCAGTATACAATTCAAGACTATGTAACTCTTTCAGTTCTTTGTTTTTTTGGTGGTTGAAAGCGCCCAATGGACGGGCGTTCGCGAGGTTGGGTCTGGCAAGGTCCATCTGGTGATGACTAAGGCGTCAAAGGGGCGAGGTCGCTTTGGGTGAATCCATCCAGAAATTTCCCCTTTGCAATGACGCTTGCGGCGATACGCATTACTATTTGTCCCTGAGGCAACGAGCAAAAAAACCGGGTGGACTGGTCAATATGAACAATGCAAGACGAATTGCAGTTTTTCTAAATCAATTGGCCTTGTTCACTTTGGCGGTGTTCTTTGGGCTCACTCATTCCGTACTCGCTACGCCTTATACGACAACCGTACCGTCGACGGGTTTTTCCCCGGGTGTCGAACTGCCCGATGAATATCCTGAGGCTGGTGGCATCGCTATTGTCCTGACGGGTGCAAATGGGAACATATACTACCAATTTTCTGATCCCAACGGGGCCTTCATCGGCTTTCAAAGCAATGGTCAGCCCGCCGCGTTTCGGGGCAATCCGTTCACGATCAACAACCCGCTGACACTCGATTGCGGGTTTCGCAGTTGTACCGATTACTTTGGCGGGGCGATCGCTGGCGTCGATATTCGATTTTCTGCCTTTGACGGTGACACGCAGCCCAACGGTTTTGACGAAGACGACATAACGCTCCGTCTCAACGGCTTTAATGTCGGCAGCTGGTCAGGTCTCCAGACGGAAATTACGAATACAAATGGCACGCAAAGTTTCGGTTTCACCACCGGATTTGGCAACAACACCTTTAACACGGCTTGGTTTTCAACCACGAATGCGGCTTTGCTGAACAACATCTTGGCAACTGGGCAAACCTCAACACAGGTTTTCGATGACGATCCCAATGACAATTTTTGGGATTTTACTCGTGGGCCAAGCTTGCCACAAGAAGATTTGCGCACGATCGCGCCCGGATATGAGTTTGACAAAACCTTGGTCGGCGGGGCGACAACGTTTCTAGAGGCGGGACAAACTCTCACCTACGAATATCTGGTGTCTAATATCGGCTCCGTCGATATCGAAAACATCACCGTTATGGATGACAAAATTCCCAACGTGATGTGTCCTGCACCTCCCAATAATTCTTTGCCTCTAACAATGTCGGGTGCCGCCGCGCCTAACTCACTGACCTGCACAGGCGTTTATACAGTCACGCAAGCTGACGTTGATGCGGGTGTATTGACAAACGTGGCTGTGGCAGAAGGAATGCCAGAATTTGGTGAACTTGGTGCTGTGAGTGACACAATCACTTTGACAGGTCCTGCGCAAACCAACGGCATGACGCTTGATAAATCCGCTAACGTTTCCTCCTTTGGATCCGCCGGTGAGGTCATAACTTATACCTTCACAGTCACGAACACTGGGAATACGACGCTCACGAACGTGTCTGTCAATGACCCCCTTATTCCAGGCTTGTCTTGTACAATCCCAAGTGTGGTGCCTTTGTCCGCTGCAAATTCCGACAATACGGAAACCTGCACTGGAACCTATACTGTCACACAGGCCGACGTGGACAATTTTGCTGTTAATGGAACGACGCTGGATAATACCGCGACCGCAACAGGCTCTGCTCCTGATGGATCAACAACACAGGCAGCGGCAAAAGAATCTATTCCTGGTCCTGCCGCAAATCCTTCTTTGGACATGGCGAAAACAGCCAATCAGCCAAACTTTGGCGCGGCTGGCGATGTAATCGACTTTCAAATCACAATCCGTAACTCAGGCAATGTGACATGGCCGGGTCCGCCAATCGTTGATGATCCTTTGACAGGCGGCGTTAGCTGTCCTGCGGGTCCTGTCGGGCCGGGCGCGCAGATCATCTGCACCGCGAGCTATACCGTTGATCAGGATGACGTTGACGCAGGTTCAATCCTGAATGAGGCGAAAGCCAGCATCACAGTTGGTGGCGCAACGGCCGGAGACAGCGCTGATGTCACTGTGCCTGCGAAAATAGACTCTGAATTGTCGATTGTGAAACGCCTGCAGTCGGGGTCGCCAAATCCATATGACACCGTTGGGCAGCAGCTGATCTATGAATATATCCTGACGAACGATGGCAACGTGACGATCTCCGGTGCCACGATCGCAGATGACCAAATTGGGGCAACTTGTCCGGCAACACCCATTGCGCCGGGCGCGTCGATCACTTGTACATCTGATCCTTATGTGATTGACCTTGATGACCTGAATGATGGGTCTGTGACCAACAGGGCAAGCGGTTCAGGGACCTTGCCGCAAGGTGACACAGTCACATCGCCCAACGCGACATTAACGGTTCCAGCCGGGCAGGACCCATCACTTGCGATGGTCAAGTTGGCACCAAGCCTCGCCGCGTCCGACTTCCTTGATGGGGTCTTTGTCACCTATACCTATGATGTTACCAATGATGGCAACGTCACCCAGTCTGGCCCAATCAATGTGTCCGATGATCGGATCAACGGCGGCACGCCGTTTTTCTGTGCCGCGGGTCCCATGGCGCCCGGTGACACAATCCAATGTAGCGCGAATTATACCATCACTCAGGCCGACGTGGCCGCTGGCTTTGTCACCAACAATGCCTCCGCGCAAAGCCCGACAGCCACATCAAACACGGACAGCGCGACAATCCCCCAAGATGGCGCGCCGGGCATCACCATCGACAAGACTGCCGTAACACCAAGTTTTGATGCGACCAGCGATGTTTTGACCTTCGGGTTCGAAGTGACAAACACAGGCGAAGTCACAATTGTCGCCGCCAACAGTACGATTACCATCAACGATCCGGGTGTCACCCTTGTCGGATGTACACAGCCGGCGTTTCTTTATCCCTTAGGATCGGCCAATTCGCCACAATCCTACAGCTGTACGGGTACGTTTGACGGTCTTACCCCGGCCGACCTTGACGCGGGTAAGTTTGAGAACACCGCCACCGCAAGCTTTCCCTACACCCCGCCCATGGGCACCCCCACCACAGTAACATCCGCACCCTCTAGCGCGACCGTTCCAGCGGACATCACGCCCGGCCTAACGTTGTCCAAATCAAGCACCAGCACATACTCTAACGTTGGTGATATCGTGACCTACACGTTCGAGGTCACAAACACATCCAACCAGTCGATCCCTCAAGTGGTCGTGACGGACCCTCTCATCCCTGGTTTGTCTTGCACGCTGACCAATATCGCGGGCATGGCGACGGATAGCTGCACGGGCACCTATGCGGTTGATCAGGATGATCTGGACGCGGGGCAGGTGGACAATACCGCAACCGCGACCGGTACAACCCCACTTGGGGTGACGATCACCGACACTGACGATGAAACCGTGACAATCAATCCTGTCGCTCAAACGCAGTCGCTGTCACTTGACAAGGTCGCATCCCCAACCGCATTTGCGAACGTCGGCGATGTCATCACCTATACGCTGACGGTGCGGAACACCGGAAATCTAACGGCAACGAATATCTCCATCATCGACACTGATCTCGGCCTGTCTTGCATCGTCCCATCCCTCGCGCCGACTCTGACGGACAACAGCTGCACAGGCACACGCGCGGTCACGCAGGCTGACATTGATGCCGGAAGCTATGTGAACACAGCCTCCGTGTCTGCCGACGATATCTCGCCTGTGACAACCACCGAAACGGTCGATGGTCCCGCGCGCAATGACGACTGGATATTTAGCAAAACGGCGGATGCCTCTTATTCAAACGTTGGGGATTTAGTCCGCTTTACCCTTCGCATCGAAAACACTGGCAACGTAACGCTAACGAACGTCGTGCTTGAGGATCCGTTTTTTGACCCCGACCTCGTCTGCAACATTGGCGATCTTTTGCCCGGGGCAACCGACACATCCTGTATCGGAACCCACACAATCACGCAAAGCGACATCGACGCCGGCTCTATCACGAATGCGGCGACCTTTGCAGGCAATGGCGTCGCCGGTGCGCCGCTAAACGATAGCACCGACGTCACCGTACCAGGTCCAACACGCCAACCGAGCCTTGACGTCGAAAAGGCCGAAGAAGACGGCGATAATAGCTTCGCCCTGGGTGTTGCTGAATTCTACACGTTCACCATTACAAACACCGGAAATGTGACCCTAACAAACGTTATGTTTGATGATCCGCTAACGGGTTTTTCCTGTGCCTTGCCAACGATGGAACCGGGCGACGTCGCGACGGCATGTGCAAACTCAACACCGCTGCGCGCTAGCTATACACCAACACAAGCGGATATTGATGCAGGATCCCTCACCAACGTCGCAGAGGTCACCGCAGACACACCACCGGGTCTGCCAAGTATTTCGCAAACTGATGAACTGACCCTCACGGGCCCTGATCAGCTTCCCATGATCAGTATGACGAAAACTGCGACCTCTGGGTTAGACTTTTCAATGGTCGGGGATGTGATCACCTACGACTATGTCGTTCTGAACACCGGGAACGTCACCATCAATCAAGACATCACAATATCTGACGACAAAACCACCGTAACCTGCCCGTCGCCAGCCGACGTATTTGGACCCGGTGCAACGTCAACCTGCACGGCAAGTTACACAGTGACACAGGCCGATCTTGACGCAGGCGAAGTGGTCAACATAGCCGAGGCAACAGTCATTCAACCGGTCGTGCCCTCCGCAACCCATCCCACGGGAACGGTAAATATCACCTCCGGTGAGATCACTGAAACAGTCACCGCCGATCAACTGCCGGAACTGAGCATCCTAAAACGTATCCGTCCCGGCACGCCAACAACCTTTGACGCGCCCGGCGATCTCAGCGATCCAAGCGACCACAACAATATCATCTTCGAATTCCTTGTGACGAACGAAGGGAACGTGACAACAACCGCCCCGATCACAATCGCAGATGCGGACATTCCGGCCAACATCACTTGTACCACAGCACCCGTTGCGCCGGGGGACACTGCGATCTGCTCCATCACTTGGGCGCCCGACCAAATGGACGTTGATGCAGGATCCTTCACCAATTCTGCAGATGCCTCGACGGTTTTTGATGGAACAACCGTGACGACCCCCACACCGGGTACGGCGACGGCCTTTGCCATTCAGCGGCCAGAACTATCCATCCAAAAGGCTTTTGAATCTCTGACGAATGGCACGTTTAACGTCGGCGAAACCGCGACCTACAGTTACACCGTCACCAACATTGGTAATACGACCATCGAAGATCAGGTGATCGTGAATGACAACCTCATTGGGCCAATAACCTGTGGCGCGCCGGGGATCGCCTTGGGCGACTCTGTGACTTGTACGGCGTCTTATGTTATCACACAGGCCGACTTCGATCTCGGCTCGGTGACAAATTCCGCGACCGCTACAGATGGGACAACAACGTCAGACCCTGACGCAGAAACCATTCCCAGTGGCGTTGACCCAGCGATCGAACTGGCCAAAATCGTGAGCCCGGCTTCAACCGCCACCCAAGCTGGCGATGTCATCAGCTATGTGTTTACGATCACGAACACCTCACCTGGAAATGGCACAGTTAGACCCGCGGTCGGCCCTGCTTTTGTTATCGAAGATGACAAAATCGGAACAATCAACTGTAACAGTGGCACCGCAATTGATCCTGACCAATCTTTTGAATGTCCCGCGCAATTATACACAGTGACCCAAGCCGACGTAGACAACGTCGCTGCAGGTGGGGCGGACGGTTTTGTGACGAACAACGCAACCGCGGCCACAACCTTTGGCGGATCACCGGTGATTTCGCCTCCGGTCCAAGTCACCGTTCCATTGGTCGCCACCCCATCGGTTGACCTGACCAAAGTCGCCACAAACCTCACCAATCCCGGCCAACCTGCGGATGCGGGGGACGTGCTTAACTTTGAAATCCAAGTGCTCAACGATGGTAATCAAACCATCAGCAATCTGATCGTAACCGATCCAATGCTGACGGGGCTCAGCTGTACAGGCGGCGGTCCTGACCCGATGAACCTGACACTTGCGCCGGGCACTGTCCTCACTTGCAACGGCAGCTATATCGTTGAGCAATCCGATCTTGATGATCAATCGATCAGCAATACCGCAAATGTCGAAGGATCATCACAGCAAGGCACGATTGTGAATGCCGACGGCAGCACAACCTATCCCGTGGCGGTCCCCAACCCGCTGCTGTCGGTCAGCAAAGACCTGATCATGGGTGCATCCCCGACTGCGTTTTCGGATGTTGGTGAAACCGTCCAATTCCGGATAACAGTCTCTAACATCGGAAATATCACAATCAACGATATCAACGTGATGGATAGTCTGATTCCCGGCACATGCGCTTTGGGCACGCTTGCGCCCACCGAATCAGACGCCACTTGCATCTTTGACTACATGGTCACCCAGAACGACATCGACGTTGGATCCATCGAAAACACGGCCACAGCCACAGGGACACCAGAAACCGGTGGTTCGGTGTCAGGAACCGGTATCGAAGAACTCGAAGGTCCGTTGCAAGAACCTGCAATCGGCATCGCCAAAGAGGGCACAGGTCCGCTCGCCGCGGGAACCTTTGATGCCGAAGGTCAGATCATCAGCTATCTCTATACCGTTGCAAACCTTGGCAACGTTACGCTGACTGAAACGCCCGTTGTAACCGACAACCTTATCCCGGCCGCAAATATCAGCTGTGACCCAATCCCAGCGGGCGGTTTGGCCCCGACCGAAGAATTGCAATGCCGCGCAGATTATATTGCCACGCAGGACGACGTGGATCGTGGTTTTGTCACGAATACGGCCGTTGTTGAGATGCCCAACGAATATGGCGGCCCGCTGCTCACCGGCACAATCGACGCGACCGTACCATCAGAACGCAATCTAGGCATGACAATTGAAAAGGTCGCATCTGACATGACGAATGTGCAGGTGAACGATGTCATCACCTACACATATACAGTCACAAACACTGGTAATACGCGACTGTTTGACGTCACATTGGACGACCAGCACACCAGCGCCACGGGTACGGATCAACTTACAATTCCAGGCAGCCCAATCGCCGTGATGCAGCCGGATGAAGTGGTCGAGCTAACCTCAACCTATACAGTTACGCAAGCTGACATTGACGATGGCAATCCGATCACAAACATGGTCACTGCGACCAGCACATCGCCCCTGGGCACAACGCCACCAGAAGCGACGGCAGATGAAACCGTCACGATCGAACCTGGCAATGGCATGCTCGAAGTGATCAAAACGCTGCCAAATCCACCTGCTATCCTGGAACCGGGCGTCGATCTGGTGTTCACCATCGCCGTGACAAACACCGGCAATGTGACGCTATCCGCGCCAGTACTGACCGATACGGTCACGCAGATCGGCGCGACCACCCCATTGCCCGGCAATCCACTTCCCATATTCCAAGGCGGCGACACCGGCTCGCTCGCAGGTGAAATGGACGTTGGCGAAACCTGGACCTATGAGGTGACGCATACATTAACCCAATCGGATGTGGACGCAGGCGGAATTGCGAACTCGGTCGTCGCAACAGCCAATGATCCCAGCGGTAAACCCGTTGATGATACCTCGGACAATGGGGCAGGGGACGGCGATGACCCGACTGTTGTGCCCATCGCCCCCGCTGGCATGCTTGACGTGATCAAGACCCTGCGCAGCGCGCCAAGCGATCCAATGCCCGGCGACACCATCGTGTTCGAGGTGACCGTCGAAAACACGGGCAACGTTACACTCGGCACGCCTGTCCTGACGGATGATCTGACGCGCGGTGATGGCACTGTCGTAACGCCCGATCCAAGCGCGATCTTCGAAGGCGGTGACACCGCAGATCCGACAAACCTAAATGTTGATGAAATCTGGACCTACCGTGTCGAACATACTCTAACACAGGCCGATATCGATGGAGGTGGCTTGTCCAATACTGTTGTGGCGACAGCCAGTGATCCAAGTGGAACGCCCGTCAACGATACATCCGACAACGGAACTGGCGATGGCGACGATCCAACTGTTCTTCCAATTACGCGGGAACCATCGCTGGACGTCCTCAAAACCGTTGCTGGCCCGATCCCTGCTATCCCACAACCCAATGATATCGTGTCGTTTGAAGTAGCGGTTGCCAACACTGGCAATGTCACGCTCACCGCTCCGGTCTTGACCGATACATTAACACCCAACGGCGGCAGCCCTGTCGCACCTGCGCCCGTCCCAGCCTTTGACCGTGGCGACACCGACAATGATGCTCAGTTAGGCGTTGGGGAAACCTGGATCTATGTTCTGAACTACCCAATCACACAAACTGATATTGATGCAGGCGGTTTTGAAAACTCGGTTGTCGCGCAAGCGGATGACCCAAGTGGGACACCCGTTGAAGACACATCAGATAACGGTGCAGGTGCAGGCGATGATCCAACATCGGTGACATTGAATCAAAACCCAGAACTCGAAGCGACCAAGACAATCTTGAACGCGCCTTTGGTTGACGGCGATACTGTCTTGTTTGAAATTTCCGTTCAGAACATTGGCAATGTGACCCTAACAAGCGTTGATATTGCCAGCGACACGCTCACGCGAACGGACGGAACGCCGCTTTCGCTAACAACGGGTCCTGATTATGTGTCCGCCAACCAGGGTTCACCTGCCGGTGCCTTGATGGCTGGTGAAACGGCGATTTATCGCGCGACCTATGTCTTGCAACAGGCCGACATCGACGCAGGCGGAATCGCCAACACCGCCACGGCAACTGGCACACCGCCTAGCGGTCTACCCGTGACAGACGTGTCTGATAACGGAACCGGCGATGGCGACGATCCAACCGAACTGGCCATCCCCGCGATGCCATCTCTTGAAATGGTCAAACGTTTGGTCTCGGGTGGTCCGACATTTGACATGGTCGGCGACGTGCTCAGCTATGCCTTTGACGTGACCAACAGCGGTAACGTTACAATTGGCCCAATCAGCATCGTCGATCCGCTGATCACCGATGCAGGTGGCGCGATTACTTGCCCACCAACATTGCTCGCCCCGGATGATACGCTCACCTGTACTGGCGACTATTCGGTAATTCAGGAAGACATCGACGCAGGTGAGGTTGAAAACTCCGCCTTCGCAACAGATGGTACCACTAATTCTGACGGGCAAAGCGTCACAGTCCCGGCCCTGAAATTGCCCGCGCTAGAAACAGTGAAAGAGGCGGTTTCCATCACTGTCGATGGGGTCGTCTATCCTGGCACGCCGTCAGAACGCTACATCGTCGGGGCGGTCGTCAGCTATGACTACACAGTGACAAACACAGGCAATACGACGATTACCGACCCGATCACCGTAACAGACAACCTGATCAGCGCAGTCACTTGTCCAGCTTTGCCTACCGATGGTTTGCCGCCAAATGACAGCATCCTGTGCGAGGCGACGTATACGGTGACGCCAGATGATGTGCAGATCACGTCCGTCACCAATCTTGCTAGCGCGTCTGATGGCACCACAACCTCTGACTTGGTCAGCGAAACCGTTCCGGCAGATGGCGTCCCTGCCTTGGGCATTACTAAGGACCTGATCAGTCTCACCAACCCTGACGGAGCTGTTGACGCAGGGCTCGACTATGACGAAGTTGGCGATGTTTTGACTTACGAATACGTCGTCACGAATACCGGGCAGGTGTCCTTTGCCCAGCCGGTGAACGTAGTTGATGATCGGCTTTCAGCACCTTTGGTATGCTTCGCCCCAGACAGTTCCAACCCTGACCTCACTCCAAACGAAAGCATCGTTTGCGAG
Source organism: uncultured Paracoccaceae bacterium (assembly GCA_937922155.1). GTDB lineage: Bacteria > Pseudomonadota > Alphaproteobacteria > Rhodobacterales > Rhodobacteraceae > Cognatiyoonia. Next base: position 9,965 of record CAKZVL010000016.1, read on the forward strand.
GCAAGCTATACAATCACGCAAGACGATCTCGATGCTGGTTTTGTGACCAACACGGCTTTTGCAGAAACACTCTTTGGGGATGGGCGCGTCGTGGTCTCAGATCCCGTGATGGAAACGGCCGACGTCATCGCTGATCCCGCGATTGAGCTTGGCAAATCTGTCGCAACCCTCCCTGTCACCAGTGTCGATCAGGTCCTGACCTATACGCTCACTGCAGAAAACACAGGCAACCAGACACTAACGCAGGTCGTTGTGACAGATCCACTTTTGCCCGGTTTGGTATGCGAGGCTGCATCTCTTGCGCCCGATGCCACCCTGACCTGCACGGATACTTATACCGTCACGCAGGATGACGTTGACGCGGGTGAGCTTGTGAACACCGCCGCTGTCGCTGCGATTGACCCGCTGGGTATGGCTGTCGAAGACGACACAAGCCTGACAACCGACATGCCAGATGCGGCACCGGGCATCGCCTTGGTCAAATCCGCCAGCCCACAGCCGTTTGGCGCGGCGGGTAGCACAATCGAATATCGCTTTGCGGTTCAAAACACCGGCAATGTCACCCTGTTCGATGTGCTGGTAACCGATGAAATCGTGTCGCCCGCCTATACGTGCGACATCGCTGTTCTGGACGTTGGCACATCCGATACCGTCACTTGTATCTTTAACTACACAGTCACCCAACCTGACGTCGATGCAGGCGAAATCCTGAACACTGCAACGGTCGATGCGGTCGATCCATTCGGCACACCAACTGAGTCTGATGCGACTATTGTCACCAATGGCACCGCACAGGAACCACGCCTCAACGCAACCAAAACCGCTGTCGTCAATGGGGATGGCAATGTAGGATCCGTCGTCGATTTTACGCTTAGCCTGATTAACACCGGTAACGTGACACTGGCCATAACCGACATCACAGATACGATGACACGGGCTGATGGCACGACGATCACCCTTGATGCGCCCTTCGTCTTTGTTGGTGGTGACAGCAACGGCGATGATCGCCTCGGGCTCACCGAAAACTGGACCTACACGGCAAGCTACACACTGACGCAAGCGGACGTTGACGCAGGGGGTCTAAACAACAGCGCTACCGTCGATGCAGAGGCGCCAGATGGCACTCCCATTTCCGATGTGTCCGACGATGGTAACGACAACGATGGCAATACGTCTGACGATGTCACCGCAGTGACCCTGCAACGCATGCCAATGCTGATTGCGACCAAAACGCTCCGATCCGCTGGGGCGCTTGCAGGCGATGAGGTCGTGTTTGACATCGCCGTCTTGAATACGGGGAATGTCACGCTCACCGACATCTCAATCACCGACACCATGACCAATGATGACGGTACCGACGTCAGCGCCGGGCTCTCCGCGCCCGAATTGCTGACCACGCCATTGTCCACGGCTGGCCTGATCCCGTCCGAAACATGGACATACGAACTGCGCTACGTTCTGACACAGGCCGATGTTGACTCTGGCGGTTTGACCAATACCGCAACTGTCTCAGGGCAGGACCCGACGGGTGGCACCGTGGATGACATATCCGACAGCGGCGACCAGACGCAGCCCGGCAATGACGACCCAACCCTTGTCGTCATCGAACCAGACCCCGGATTGAATGTTTTCAAAACAGCGAACTCTCCGATCCGTGTCGGCGACGGGCTGTTTGACGTCACATTCATACTCTCCGCCGAAAACTTTGGGAACATCACTCTGACAGGTGTATCAATGATCGACGATCTGGTGGCCTTCGCCGGCAACGCGACCTTGGTCTCCGTGACCAATCTGTCGGGGTCCGGCTTTGCAACCGGCGGGGTGAATACGGCCTTTGACGGGCGCGATGTGACCGAAACACTGGCCCCCGACACCTCCCTCGCACCTGGTGAAACCGGTCGCATTGAATTCACGGTCAGGCTCGATGTATCCGAGGCCGGAACAGACAATGACAACGTGGTAACGGCCAGCGCTGACCAAGTTCCACCCACCAGCCTGACGCTTGGCATCCTCAGTGCCGCCGCAACGCTAGAGCCGCTCTTTGAACCCAACATCGACATCACCAAAACTGTCACGCCCAGCACGGCAATCGTTGGCGATGTGGTGACCTATTCAATCATTGTCAGCAACGCAGGCGACACGAGCGAGGTCGGCTTGCGCGTGATCGATGAAATGCCCGTAGGCCTCGCCTTTGTTCCAGGGTCCGCTCTCGTGAACGGCAGCGCGACGCCTGTTCCTACACAATCAGGGCGCAACATCGTTTGGACTGGCATTGATGTTCCCACCGGAACGCAGTCAATCCTGATGTTGCAGGCCCGCGTTGTCGATGGCGTCGGCGCGCTCACAAACAGAGCCTACGTCGAACTTTCAGACGGAACGCTCGTCTCTAACATCGCCGAGGCGACCTTGCAGGTGCGCCCCGAGGCTGTGTTTAACTGCGGCGACGTCATCGGCCGCGTCTTTGATGATCGCAACATGAACGGGTATCAGGATGGCGCCCATAATGTTGCGCAAACAGGGATCACGGATCAAACCTATGTCGGGGGCAAATTTGAAACGGCCCCGCGGGATGAACCGAACTCCGAACCCGGCCTCCCCGGCGTGCGCGTTGCCACCGTTGATGGCGATATCATCACAACCGATGAATACGGACGGTTCAGTGTTCCATGTGCAATTCTGCCCGCTGGCATCGGGTCTAACTTTGTCCTGAAACTTGACCCAACCAGCCTCCCAACAGGCTATCAAGTGACGTCTGAAAACCCACGTATGCTTCGCCTAACGCCTGGCACAATGGCGCAAATGAACTTTGGCGCGGCCTTGGCCGATGTCGTGGATGTCACACTGACCGCGCAGGCGTTCAACGGAACCTCGCCCAGTGCGGGGCTAACCCACGGCGTCGCGCAACTGGTAGAGTTGATGAGCGCAAATCCAACAATCCTGCGCCTTGAATATTACGCAAATGGCGAAGGGCGCGATGTCGCGCGGGCGCGCCTTGATGTGGTTGAAAAAATGATCCGTGATCAATGGCGCATCAACGGATCGGGTCGTGACCTGATCGTTGAACGCACAATTGCAGAGGTGCAGTAAGATGACGATACTAGGCATCAAGGCAAAGCTGCTCGGCGCAACCGCTTGCATTCTCTTGGGCACCGTCGCGACCGCTCAAGACGGGTTTTCAATTGCGATCAACGGCGATGCCGTCGCCGGTGATCCGCGCCCAACCAGCGATGTCAGACGCACGGATCGCGCATTGCAACAGGCGGATGTGCAAGTCAGCTTTGACGGATTAGACGGCACGCGACGCTTGGCGTTGGATGTCGTCGGATCGCAGGCGAACTTTCGCGCTGGCGACACCATTACGTTGCAATCTGAAATGAACTACCCGTCCTTTGTGACGCGGGGCGAGGTGCGATTCTTGGACCTTGATCAGGGTCTAACGCTTGTGACTGTACCGATTGATACCAATGGCCAAACCTCCGTCACCGTGCCAAAGGGTGACAATATCGCGATGACCTATCGGGTATATGATGCCGCCGGTCGTTTTGACGAAACAGCCCTAGTTCCTTTGGCAGCAACAACACGACGCTCCAATGTGGAAGAAGGCAACAGCAACCTGTCCCGCCAACGTATCCCGGTATCCGGGGGCGCGGTCACGGTGACGGGTCAGAACGTTTCGCCCGGCGCAACGATCACAGCGTTGGGCGAACGCGTTGCGGCCGACACAAGCGGCGGTTTCGTGTTGCAACGTATCCTGCCCGTCGGCACCCACGGTGTTGATGTGCGGGTCCAAGGTGCCGGGCAAAATGTGGCTCTAGAAAGGGAATTGACCGTTCCAGCCTCGCAATGGTTTTACGTCGCAACCGTCGATCTGACCTATGGTGCGCGCCGTACTGGCGATGGTGATTGGCAGCAATTTGACAGTGGCCGCTTGGCCTTCTTTGCTCAGGGACGTCAGGCCAACGGTGTCAAAATCACCGCCTCTGCCAATTCCCAAGAGGGCGAGATTGGGGACATCTTCCGCCGTTTCGATGACCGCGATCCGCGTGATCTGTTCTTGCGGATCGACCCTGCGGATTTATACCCAACCTATGGCGACGACAGCGCAGCCGAGGATCGAACGCCCACCTCTGGCAACCTCTTCTTGCGGGCTGAACGGGATGGCAACTTTGTTCAATGGGGTGATTTCGCCGCTGATTTGAACAGTGACGGATACCTGCGCAACGAACGGACGTTGTATGGCTTGTCCGGTTTTTGGGCGAGCCGTGATCAGACATCAAATGGAGACGCAGTCGCAGAGGTATATGCCTACGCCGCGCAACCCGATCAACTGCCGCAACGTGACGTGCTGCGCGGAACAGGGGGGTCCGTCTACTTCCTTGAACGTCAAGACATCGCACGGGCCACAGAAACGCTCAGCATTCAAACCCGCGATGCCTCTACCGGGCGCGTTTTGTCCAGCCGCCAATTGGCCCCGGGTACCGATTACCAGATCAACTATTTCCAAGGGGTCGTAACGCTCGCGCGTCCACTACAAAGCTCAGCGGATAGCGGCCTGGTTGTAGCTGCAGAGGGGGAGGGGACAAACGTCGTCCTTGTCGCCCAGTATGAATACACACCCCAGTTCGGTGATGTGGATGGGTATTCCTATGGTGCGCGTCTCAGCGGTTGGATCACAGATCAAATTGGCGTTGGCGTTTCCGGCATGGTCGATCAAACAGGTCTGTCGGATCAGACCTTGTTGGGCGTCGATCTTACCGCACGATTGACTGAACAAACCTTTGTGCGGCTCGAATACGCACAAAGCGAAGGACCGGGATTCGGTTCAACGTTTTCGGCTGACGGTGGCCTGATCTTTGACAGTGGCCCCCTCGCCGCTGGCACAGGCGACGCGCTCAAAGTCGAAGCACAAGCTGCGCTCAGCGATATAGGAATTGCTGCAAACGGACAGATTAGTCTCTATTTTGAGGATCGCAGCGAAGGGTTCTCAAACCTTGATACCCAAGTCACCTCCGCGACAGGTGATGAAACGTTCTGGGGCGTCGCCGCTGATTTTGCGCTGAATGATACGACGCAGCTTAGGTTGCGCTATGATGATTATGACACGCAGGTCGGATCATTCGAACGCACCGCTTCAATCGAAGTCGATACCGCGATCAACGACAAACTCAGCGTTTCGGCGGGGGTCGAAAGCCGTGATGTTTTAGATTCCACTGACGACGGGTCCCGTACCGACGTCGCCGTACGGTTGCGCTATGCGTTGTCAGATCAGACAAACGTCTACGGCTTTGCTCAGAAATCCCTTAGTCACACTGGGCTGGATGCCAATGACCGGGTCGGACTTGGCGGCAACGTAGATTTCGACAATGGGTGGTCTTTGGCCGCTGAACTGTCTGATGGAACCGATGGTGTTGGGGCCCAACTGCTGGCCAGCTACGCCGACGGGCTCGGCAATTCGCGCTACGCAGGTTATGCGCTTGATCCATCTCGAACCCTGTCCGGGGTGGACCTCAACGGGCGCGATGCGGGGCAATTCGTGGTTGGTGCGCGGGAACGGGTCAACGATCGGGTCACAGCTTTTGGCGAAAACACCTATGATGCATTCGGCAACTATCAGAGCCTAACAAGCGCATATGGCCTAACATTTGAACCCAACAGCGCCTTCAGCACAACAGTCGCGTTTGAAATTGGACGCATCAGGGACGCGCAGGACAATGACTTTGACCGCAACGCCGTCTCTGTCGGGACCCAATACACCACCGAAACGATAGAAGCCGCAACCCGCATCGAATACCGGACCGAAGATGGCTTGCGCTCAGGCGACAGTATCCAAAGCGGTACCCTTCTTTTGACGACAGACCTCGCATACAAAATTGACGAAGATCAGCGCCTGATCTTCTCCGCTGACCTCGCCCAGACGCAAACCGATGAAAGCGCAATTCTGGATGGCGACTATGCCGATCTGAGTTTTGGCTATGCCTACAGGCCAGCCGAAGCAGGACGCCTCAACTTGCTTGCGCGGTACCGCTATTTGATGGACGAATTTGGCCAGCGCTTGGATGGAACCGACGAACAGGGGCCGCTGCAACGCAGCCATGTGGCAAGTGTCGATCTGAGCTATAACGCATCTCAAAATTGGACGCTGGGGGGAAAGCTGGGATATCGCATGTCTGAAACCGCCGCGTCCGAAGGCGACGACTTTACCCAGAATGACGCGTGGCTAGCCGCCGCCAGCGCCCGTTATCACTTGGTCAACCAATGGGACGCCTTGATCGAACTGCGCAGTTTCAACCTAGTTCAGGCAGAGACATCCGACCTAGGTGTGCTTGTCGCGGGATACCGGCAGATGAACCAGAATGTCAGCCTCGGTGTTGGCTACAACTTTGGCCAATTCTCTGACGATCTGACTGATTTGGTTCAGGATGATGAGGGTATCTTTGTGAACTTGGTTGCCAATTTCTAGGCTCTATGCGCCATATTCGTCTCGCAAAAGGTTCTTTTGTACCTTCCCCATTGTGTTGCGGGGCAGGGCTTTCGTTATGATATAACGCCGTGGATGTTTGAACTGGGCCAGATGCGGCTCAACCCGACTTGCCAAGGCGTCTTGGTCCAGACTGTCATTTTCCGACACAACCGCCGCCAAAATACTTTCGCCAAAATCGGCATGCGGTACTCCAAACACCGCACTTTCTACCACCCCATCAATGTCATTGATGACGTCCTCAACCTCTTTGGGATAGATGTTGTAACCCCCGGAAATGATCAGGTCCTTCTGACGCCCTACGATGGTGATCCGACCATCCTCGGTTTTTACACCCAGATCACCGGTGATGAAAAAACCATTGTCGCGCATTTCTTCGGCCGTCTTTTCTGGCATGTTCCAATACCCTTGAAACACGTTGTCGCCGCGCACTTCGATCATCCCAATTTCACCTGGTTTAACAGGCGCGCCATCATTCGTGATCTCAACCTGTGTGCCGGGCAGGGCGTATCCCACCGTGCCCGCAAGGCGTTCACCGTCAAACGGGTTGGATGTGATCATATTGGTTTCCGTCATCCCGTAACGTTCCAGAATGCGGTGACCCGTGCGGTCTTCAAAGGTGGTGTGCGTTTCCGCCAGAAGTGGCGCAGAACCAGACACAAACAAGCGCATATTGCGCACTAATGCCTGGTCTAGCCGCGCATCGCCTAACAAGCGGGTATAAAATGTGGGAACGCCCATTAACATGGTGGATTCCGGTATTTCATCAATGATCGCGCCCAAATCAAACGCCGACATAAATCGGACCTGCGCCCCCGCGAGAAGCGAGGTGTTCATTGCAACAAACAACCCGTGAGTGTGAAAAATCGGCAAGGCGTGGATCAGGCGATCCGCCTCGGTGATTTGCCAAAGGTCGGTCAGGCTCTGCGCGTTGGACAGTAAATTTTTATGCGACATCATCGCGCCTTTGGAACGTCCCGTGGTGCCTGATGTATATAACAACGCGGCTAAATCCTCGGGCTCTCGCGCAACTGTCATGAATGTTTTTGACTGTTCATTTGCCTCTTTAGATAAAGTGCCTGTCCCATCTGCGGCCAATGTCAGCACGGGCGTTGCGTTGTCGGAAATGCCATTCAGCGATGCCTCGCCCTTTGCGTCACATACGATCAGTGATGGTGCGGCGTCCTGAATGAAATAGGCTAATTCGCTTTCCGTATAGGCCGAGTTCAATGGCAGATAAACAGCGCCAGCCTGAACGCAGGCACCATATAGCGCGATTGTATCGGCCAGTTTTGGGGCGTGCACAACAACACGATCACCGGCCACCACACCTTGATGGGTCAACACATGAGCAATCTGCGCCACCCGTTCCACAAACCCAGCAAAGCTCTGCACAGATCCATCATCAAGCGTGAGGAAAGGCGCATCGCTTTGCGCATGAGGAGCGATTAAAGCGTCATAAAGGGTATTGGTCACGAAACAGTTCCTGAGGCTTGGCGGAAAAAGTGGCATTCAAAAGAATTTGCGCAAGTTTCGCGAGGTTGACAATACGTCGCCAGGGAATCGATTGCGCGGCACTCTGGTACTTTGTCTTGAGTCCCACGCTGTCATAATATCGCGATAGGGTGTTTCAGATCGCTTTGCCATTTGCACAACCTTGCCCGTAAGGTGAAATTGACTCATCAAGAATAGCACACAGGCATTACCGTCCTTGAAGGATGCGCTGCCAACGAAAACGAAGTCCGGCACGAATTTGCGTTCGCCCGATCGTCTCTCGTTGATATGCATCAATTAACCCCAGAGACGACGTTGCCCACCGTGCTGGGCCGTTCCACTTCTCCGGTAGCGCATTGTGCCCGTCATGACCTATGTCACCACCAGATGAATTTCTCGTCGGAATGAAATTTCCTGGCAAGGTGCAAGATCCGTTCTTGTATGTGAAATTCAACATACAGTTGGCCACGGACTAGGAACAGCGCCCGGGACGCCCGGTCGCTTTAGCACTATATTAACACTTTCATTAAGGAATTCACCGTACGCTGGGTTAACGTGCCAAATGACGCCTGTTCTGTGTACTGGGTGTGTACAGAGTGTGTACACGCTGTGACTTGCCAAATCCCAAAAAACCAACGCCTTAACCCGTGCCCGCGCATCGCGTTGCGCGATCAACTTCGAAATGTGGATTTTTGGGGGCGTATTGATGTCCGTCGTTAACCATTTTTGTGATTCTTAATTCGGAGTCTTTGCGGTGCCCCAAAAAACTAACTCGAAACTTTCGTTGACGATTGGTGAACAGTGGCTCGCTTTGGTGGGAATTGACGACGAAATACTTGAAAACGCACGAGAAAGTGTGCCGGAAATCGTCCAATTTCCCATTCAGTTGGTGACTCGCGCCGAACAGACGCGCTAGGAAGACCGCGGCGGGGGTCGACATAGTTTACCAGGAGGCCGGTATGGCTCACTTAAAAGGTTCATCTTTGGCAGACGCGTTTATCTCAGACGTGGAATTCACTCTCGCGACGCCAAGCACAGTCAACATCGGCGGAACGCAATTCGTCTATACTACCAACAACGGTCGCCCCGAACGAGCGATCCGCGTGTTTGAGGTGAACAACGATGGCTCTTTGAATTTTCTGTCCACTTACGAAGACTCAGCAGAGACGGCTTTGGGCGGAGCATGGGAAATGGAAACATTTACCATCGGCAACAAAACCTTCCTTGCCACAGTGGCCCAAGAGGAAGATGGCCTCGCGATTTTTGAGTTGAGCGACGAAGCACCCTACCTCACACACGTCGATAGTGTCTTTGATACTGAAAATTCCGACTATCAGCTTGATGGGGCACGCTATTTGGCGGTTCACCAGATCGAAGGAAACACCTTCCTGACGACCACCGCGCGCCCATTTCTAAGCAACAGTGAGTTTGACAGAGGCATCTCGGTCTTTCAAGTTGCGGACGACGGTACTCTGACGCTTGCAGATACTTTTGATCAACAAGACATCGATGACGCTGGCGCTCGTAGCATTGCAGGTGGCTGGCCAAGCGATACGTTCGAAGTGAACGGAAAATACTACTTTGCTGTTGGCGATTCTTATGGCCGTAAATTCGCTATAATGGAGATCGACCCGAACACGGGTGAGCTTTCCATTGCAGTTGATGACGCTGGAATTAGCAGCAGGTCAGCGCAAATCGCGGTTCATACAGTCGGCACGACGCCTTACTTGTTTGTTCCTTCCGATGATGTGAACGATTCAACGCTCTATGTTTACACTTATGACGGCAGCTCAGATGTGCAGCTTGTCACAAGCATTCCAATGGAAATTCCTGACGACGTTTTCCGTGCAGAAGTGACACAGGTTTATGAAACCGGTGACAATCTCATGATTGTCGTCGGTGCGAGAGGTAAGTCTGCTGGTATCTTGACGTTTGATTTCCATGTGGCAACCGAAACGCTGGATGAAATTGAATGGTTGCCCGGCCCAGCGAGCGAACAACCTGAAACTCATCCCCTGCAAGATACATCATGGTCCGATGGCTTCACAATCGACGGCATTTCCTACGCACTTGCGACCAGCGATGACACTGGAACAACCAACGTTTATGAAATTGGCGGTGGTTACGACATGCTTGTCGGTACAAGTGGCGACGACTTGATAGAAGGCTTTGGCGGCGGCGATTCTCTCTTCGGTGGGAGTGGGGACGATACCATCTATGGCGGTAACGGGAATGACTCCATCCTCGGCGGAAGCGGTGCGGACATCCTAGATGCCGGTGCAGGCGACGATACCGTCGCCACAGGATCCGGCAGCGATTACGTCGATCTCGGCGCAGGCGACGACTACGTAGAAGTTGGCGGTGGTGTTGAAACCTTCATCGGCGGCGAAGGTACCGATTATATTTCCTATTTCGCTAGCTCAAATGGTATCACTGCAAACTTGGCGGGGGACACAATCTCTGGCTCTTGGGCGGTGAATGACACGATCAGCGGATTTGAAGGCATTTCTGGTTCGGAAACCGGGAACGACCGCATAACAGGTACCGACGGCGCGAATATCATCCGCACGTTTGGTGGTAACGATAGAGTGTTTGCTGGAAAAGGCTCGGACGTTGTCGAACTTGGCGACGGTAATGATTATGTACGTGTCGGTGGCGGTGTTGAAAGCTTTGATGGTGGGGACGGAAATGACTGGATCAGCTACTACAGCAGCTCCAATGGTATCACCGCAAACTTGGCGGAGGACACAGTCTCTGGCTCATGGGCGGTGAATGACACGATTAAGAGCTTTGAAAGTATTTCTGGATCACGAACAGGTAACGACAACATCACAGGTACCGATGGTGCAAACGTAATCCGCACCTACGGCGGCAACGACAGGGTTTATGCTGGCAAAGGGTCAGATGATATCGAACTTGGTTCTGGCAACGACTACGTCCGCGTCGGCGGCGGTGCCGAAAACTTCGACGGTGGATCTGGTAACGACTACATCTCTTATTACAGTAGCTCCAATGGTATCTTCATCGATCTACGTGAAGACGAGGTGTCCGGGTCTTGGGCAGTTAATGACACGATCAAAGACTTCGAAAGTGCGTCAGGCTCTAGAACGGGCGATGATACAATGTTCGGCACCGAAGGCGCAAACACTTTCCGATCTTATGGAGGTGACGATACGCTCTATGGACGTGGCGGGAGCGATGAGCTTTACGGCGGCGACGGAGAGGATATCCTCAACGGTGGCGCAGGTGGCGGCACAGATCTCCTTTATGGTGGTGCGGATGCTGACGTGTTTGAGTTTAACAGTGGTGACGGCATCGATATTATTAAGGACTTTGAAGATAACATCGATACCATCCAGTTAAGCAACTTTGACTTTGATGCTGGCGGTCCATTCGACTTCGCAACGCAGGTCGGCAGCGACGTTGTGTTTGAATTCGGCGACGACGGAACGCTAACGGTTGAAGACGCAACCATCGGCCAGTTGATGAACGATCTGGAGATTGTCTAAAATTCTGACAGGTCGGTAACACATTGTGATTTTGTTCTGAGGAAGATGGTCAACCGGCGGATTGCCGATTGAAGACTGCTCAAAAATCACAGTTTTCCGGCCTGCTTGCTAAAGAATGCCAATGAATGCGGCCATTGCCTCGATCCTGACTTCGTTTACGGGTCGGGGACAATGGTCGGAGATTTCCAGAATTGAACGGGCAAACCTTAATAAAGTGATAATTCGACCCGGGGTAATGTCGAATCTCTTGATGACTCGGACAACGCAGTCGCGGTAGAGGTACTTAGGTACAGGGGCTTGTACCATTTCACGAGGGGGCCAGTATGGCGCATATCAGAGGATCATCGCTAGCAGACGCATTTATTTCCGATGTGGAGTTTACGCTTGCAACGCCAAGCACGGCAAATATCGGCGGTACGCAGTTTGTTTACACGTCCAACAACGGACGCCCGGAAAGAGCGATCCGTGTTTTCAGTGTGAACAACGACGGGTCTTTGAACTTTTTGACGGCCCTCGAAGACACGGCAGAAACCGCATTGCGCGGCGCGTGGGAAATGGAAACCTTTGTCATCGGAGGAACAACCTTTCTTGCCGCAGTCGGGCAAGAAGACGATGGCATTTCGGTTTTCTCACTCACTGATCAAGCGCCGTATCTGACGCATGTCGACAGTGTGTTTGACACCGAAGACACCCAGTACGAGTTGGATGGCGTGCGGTATTTATCTGTTCACCAAATTGAAGGTAACACCTTTCTAACGACGACATCGCGTCCGTTCCTTGGCAATAACACCACGTTTGATACCGGCATTACGGTTTTCCAAGTCGCCAACGATGGTACGTTGTCCCATGCCTCGACTTTTGATCAACAAGACATCGACGACTCCGGTAGCGGGAGTATCGCAAGTGGTTGGCCAAGCGATACATTCGAAGTAAACGGAAGTTACTATTTTGCCGTTGGTGATCCCTTTGGTCAGTACTTCTCCATCATGGAGATCGATTCGCAGACGGGCGAACTTTCCGTTGCTGTTGGAACAGCTGGTTTGGGCAAAAGATCGACCCAAATTGCTGTTCAAACTGTCGGGACAAAACCATACCTATTCGTTCCCTCAGATAGGGCAGACGATTCAACGCTGTACGTCTACACCTATGACGGCGGTGCCGATGTCGAACTGGTTACAAGTATCACACTCGAAATCCCCAACGATGATTTCCGTGCCGAGGTAACGCAGGTCTATGAAACCGGTGACAACCTGATGGTCGTCATCGGAGCAAGGGGCAAGACAGCGGGTATTTTGACCTTTGACTTTAACGTTGCGACGGAAACCCTAAGTCAGATCGAATGGCTCCCCGGTCCTGCAAGTGAACAACCTGAGATCCACCCTTTGCAAGATACCTCGTGGTCCGATGGTTTCACAATCGACGGAGTTTCCTATGCCCTCGCAACCAGTGATGACACTGGTACCACCAACATTTATGAAATCGGCGGCGGTTACGACAACCTTGTCGGGACAGACGATGATGACCTGATCGAAGGATTTGGCGGCGGCGATACACTTACTGGCCTTGCAGGCGACGACACCATCTTTGGCGGTGACGGTGTGGATACCGCTGGCTACAAAGGGACCTTTGACGAATACCAAATTACAGACAATGGGTCTGGTTCATTTACGGTCTTCTCTGATCGTGTCGGCGATGCAGGTACCGACGAGCTTTTCGAAATTGAACGCATTCGTTTTGCTGACGGCAACTACACTGCAGAAGACGGCTTCACGCTTGGTGGCGGTGGCGATGATGTGATCACCGGCACCCCGGTCGGTGATAATCTAATCGGGACAAGCGATAATGACCTGATCGAGGGGATCGGCGGCGATGATACGCTGACGGGCCTCGCGGGGGATGACAGCATAAGCGGTGGTTTTGGGATCGACACGGCCATCTACGAAGGCAACTTTGACGAATACTCTGTCACCGAAAATGGCGGAAGTGCTTATACCATTGTTTCAACCCGGGCGGGCGATGCAGGCACTGACGAACTTTTCGATATCGAACGTATTCAGTTCGCAGATGGCACCTTGACCGCAGCTGGCTTTGTCTCTGGCGTACCGACGATTACGACGCCCGACACGGCTGAAGTTGATGAAGGTCTCCTTTTCGTCGCAGATGTCGAAACTGACGATGACACCGCATCCGAAAGTAACGGCTTGCTGAGCTACAGCATCAGTGCCGCACCGGATTCAAACGCGTTTGAAATTGACGAAGACACCGGTGTCGTTTCGTTCTTGACCGCTCCTGATTTTGAGACGCCGACAGACGCAAACGGCGACAACGTCTATCAAGTCAGCATCCAGGTAAGTGATGGCCTCAACACTGACACTTTGGATCTATCTGTCACGGTTCAAGACGTGGATGAGTCCCAGACCATCACAACGGACGAAGATGGCGGGACGACCAATGGCAGTGATGAAGGCGACACGATAATAGGGCTTTCTGGCGATGACGTGATCAACGCGGGGCTTGGTAATGACACTGTCGTTGATCAAGGCGGCGACAATACAGTGAACGCAGGTGGCGGCGCTGACCGGGTTGGCCTCATCTCTGGCACAAACGAAGCCTTCGGCGACAGCGGCAACGATTTAATTATTGGCGGCTATGACAACGATGAACTGAACGGTGGCTCAGGCGACGATGTGATTGTCGGTGACCTTTCGACCTTTGTTGCAGGTGCTGATCGGATCGAAGGTGGCACAGGCAATGACCTGCTAGAAGGGCGAGGCGGGGCGGATACGTTTGTGTTCTCCACCGGCGACGGCGACGACACAATTGGCGCGCTCAACCTTGATATGTCTGACCCATCCAATACCGCCGTGACTGGTGCGGATTTCCAAAGCGGGATCGATATGATCCTGCTGGAAGGCTTTGGGTATGACGACGGGGCTGAGGCATTTTCCAACGTCAGTAATGTTGGTGGCGTGGCCACTTTTGACGATGAAGGCACCAGTATCACGTTTGCCGGGCTGAGTGTTGCTGATCTCAGTTCTGATGATTTCTCTGTTTGAGGTGATGGTTATGAATAGCTACGCAAAAACGATCCGTTCCATTGGCTTTTCTGCCATAGCTCTCGGCCTCATGGCGGCATGCGGCGGCGGTGGCGGTACCGATCCTGATCCATCGCCTTCTACGTTCCCTACATTTCGAGACACAGACTCCCAAGAAACATCTGACCTCGCTGCGGCGTCTTTGAACAGTGCGGCACGTTCCACAGCTGGCCTGTCTGGAACCCTGAACCGGGGTGCTGACAGGGCAACCATTGGCAACCTTTCTGGCGACATCAATGCAGACCGTAGCGAAGTTGAACTAAGCGGAGGCGGAACCCTGAAACTGCAATGGGAAGACAATGAATACTCCAGCCGTTACGTGGCAGAGGGGCAAGGATTTGATCGAACCATCGGGATCATTGGGGCTGTGACATCTTCAGCTGACCTGCCCACAAGTAATGCAACCTATAACGGTACAACAACACTGACCATCCAGGATGGCGGGTCGCTCTTTGACGTTTCTGGTTCGGCCGAAATCGTCGCAGACTTTGGTTCTGGTGATGTCACTACGACGCTCGATGACTTGGACGGAACCCGAGTGAATGGGTTGAACCTCTCAAATGTCTCGAACGTCGCTACGATCACGATCACAGATTCCGATATCAGCGGTGCAACCTTTGACGGCGGTGATGTTTCGATCACATCAAGCCAACTATCAAATCTTGGATCCTCCGCTGACAGCAGCCTAGACGGCGCGTTCTTTGGACCCGAAGGTGAAGAGGTTGGTGGCGTGCTGGTCGTTGACGATACTGACTCAGGCGACTTGGTTATTTTCGGAGACTTTATAGCCAACTAGCACAGCACGGTTTTCGCTGGTCGCGAAACTTCGCTTTAGCTGTTTGCCGTAGGTGTTTGACTGTGACGGTCCGTTTAGCGTTTGTTTACGACCGATACTTTAGGAAAGCCGATGAAGTTTGCTGTTGCGGGTATTGGATATGTCGGAGCTTCGGCGGCGGTCCTTTTGGCGGAAAAGCATGAGGTTGTCGCATTTGATTTGAACGCCGATCGAATTGCAGCTCTCAACGACGGTAAGTCGCCGATCCATGATAAAGACATCGAAGAACGCCTTGGAAAGGGCGGGCTAAAACTGACCGGAACCACGGACAAGCATCAGGCCTACGAGGGTGCCGATTACATCATTGTCGCGACGCCCACCGATTATGATCCTGAGACAAACCAGTTTGATACCTCAAGTGTTGAAGCAGTTATTGGCGACGCTATTGCGATCAACAAGCAAGCCACAATTGTCATCAAGTCCACGGTTCCGGTTGGGTTCACCGATCAAATCTCAACCAAGCTCAACACCGATCAAGTGATCTTTAGTCCCGAATTTCTGCGTGAGGGTAGGGCGCTTTATGACAACTATTTTCCCAGTCGTATCATCGTTGGTGAAAAATCAGATCGAGCAGAAATATATGCAAAACTGATCCATGATTGTGCAAAAGCCGATGCGATAGACGTTATTTTGACTAGCGCGGCAGAGGCGGAAGCAATTAAACTGTTTGCAAATACCTACCTTGCGATGCGCGTCGCCTATTTCAATGAATTGGACAGCTATGCGATGTCGCTGGATCTCAATACGCAAGAGATTATCACAGGTGTGTGCGCCGATCCCAGAATAGGCGATTTTTATAACAATCCATCTTTCGGTTATGGCGGTTTCTGCCTGCCCAAGGACACCAAACAGTTGCTAGCAAATTATGCCGAAGTTCCGCAGAACATGGTTCAGGCCATCGTGGATGCAAATCGAACCCGCAAAGATTTTTTGGCGGAGCAAATCCTGATCCAAAATCCCAGAACCGTCGGTATCTATCGTCTGACCATGAAGGCGGGATCGGACAATTTTCGCCAAAGTTCGGTTCAAGGCATCATGAAACGGATAAAGGCCAAAGGCGTCAGTGTGATGGTTTTTGAACCCCATCTGATGGGTGATCGTTTCTTTGGGTCAAAGGTTGTGCGAGATTTGCATGAGTTCAAGAAACGGAGCGACCTGATCGTGGCCAACCGGTGGGACGATCAGCTTGCAGATGTTGCTGATAAAGTCTTCACCCGTGATCTTTTCGGGAAGGACTAGATTTTCGCTAAAGTAGACGCGTCAGAAGCAGACAAGTCTCAACATTCGTGACGCCGTCAAGCTTACCGATTTTGTTCAGTAACTCATCAAATGCCGCTAAATTCTTCGTTTCGGAGTTGGCAATAAGCGCCCATTTACCGTTTGTGGAATAAAGGCTTGTAAACTCCGGCATCCGCTTAAGTTCGCGATGAACTTTCTCCACCTTAGTGAGCTTCAGATCCAAAAAAGAAACAGCTTGGATCAGATCCTGATCGCTCGGTTCCGCCACATCCACGGTAAATCGGCGAATAATACCATCCGCCCGCAGCGAGGCCATGCGCGACTTTAGCGTGACACGAGAAACACCCAACGCCGCGGCGAGTTCGGTCACCGTCGCGCGCGCATTGTGTTTAAGAAGTTTTATGAGTTCGAAATCAACAGGATCGAGTGGGCGCATTTTACATTTTGTCTTATGGCTTTCCAAAATGGTAACTTAAATTTGCAATTTGTGCAATCCGATAGCTTATTTTGACAGATTTCATCGGTTACCCTGTTCCGTATGAAAAACGCGGAAATATTGAAAAAGTCATGTGCGCTTATCGGCGCGCCAGTAGAATCCGGAACCCACATGGCCGGGTGCTTAATGGGCCCCGACGCACTGCGCACCGCCGGGTTGGCAGAGGCCCTTTCAGGGTTGGGGTACGCAGTAGACGACCTTGGCAATCTAAGCGCTGAGGCGGTTAAAGTACCACTACATGAAAACGCGAACATTCATGGACTCGATCAATTGCGCGGGTGGTTGGACAGTATTTCGGCGACGACATACCGGGCTGCGAAAACCCATGATATGCCCATTATACTTGGTGGGGATCATTCGGTGTCCGCGGGCTCAATCCCACCATTGGCACGACACGCCGCCGACGTAGGGCAACCATTGTTCGTGCTGTGGCTTGATGCGCATCCAGACCTACATCTTCTGACGACAACGAAAAGTGGTAATTTGCATGGTACCCCAATGGCTTACGTGCTCGGTCAAGAAGGGTTTCAGCCGAGCTTTCCCGCGCTAACGCACCCAGTAGACCCAACGAATGTCTGCATGCTTGGCCTACGCTCAGTCGACAAAGCTGAACGCGCTTTGATTTCTGACTTACAGCTAAACGTCCATGACATGCGTGCGATTGATGAATATGGGATCAAGCAGCCTTTGACCAGATTTCTAGATCAGGTGACCGCCGCCAATGGGCGACTGCATGTCAGTCTAGATGTTGATTTTCTGGAGCCCGAGATTGCCTGCGCCGTGGGCACAACCGTCCCCGGGGGTGCAACCTTTCGTGAGGCGCACCTCGTGATGGAAATGCTGCACGACAGCGGCCTTGTCACCTCGCTGGATCTGGTTGAACTTAACCCGTCTCTGGATGAGCGCGGTCGCACCGCGAACCTGATCGTAGACCTTACGGCGTCCTTGATGGGGCGAACCGTCCTAGATCGACCAACAACAAGGTATTGAACCCGATGCAATTGCCCCCTCAACCTTCACGACTTGCAATGGTGCCATTTGTCAGCGTGGAACACATGATGAAGCTCGTCAATCGTATCGGTCCCGCAGAGGTAATCGCGGGGATCGCTGATACGATTGAGTACGACTATCGCCGCTGGCCGGAGTTCGACAAAACGCCGCGGGTGCCTTCACATTCTAAGGAAGGCGTTATTGAACTGATGCCAACCTCTGATGGTGTTACTTATGGGTTCAAGTACGTAAACGGGCACCCGGCCAACATGGCGCGCGGCTACCAGACCGTTACAGCGTTTGGGTTACTGGCAAGGGTCGATACAGGCTATCCGATCCTATTGTCCGAAATGACTATCCTGACGGCCCTGCGCACGGCCGCTATGTCAGTTGTCGCAGCGCGCCATCTTGCCCCCGAAAACGCCAAGACGATGGCCGTGATCGGGAACGGGGCGCAATGTGAGTTTCAGTGTCTTGGCTTTCATAAGGTTATCGGCATCGACATCGTCCGCCTTTACGACATCGACCCAGCGGCAACGGAGAAGGCGGCGCGCAATCTGGCGCAAAGCGGTCTGACCGTTGTGTCTTGCAAGACGCCTGAGGAAGCAGTGACAGGGGCTGATATCATCACCACCTGCACGGCTGACAAGCAACTCGCGACGATCCTGACCGACAACATGGTCGGCGCTGGCCAGCATATCAATGCGATCGGTGGGGATTGTCCGGGCAAAACGGAGATTCATCGCGACATACTTATGCGTTCCGACATTTTTGTCGAATATCCGCCCCAGACCCGTATCGAGGGCGAGATTCAGCAACTGGCCCCTGATCATCCTGTCACTGAGCTTTGGCAGGTGATTGCCGGCGAAAAACAGGGACGAGCTTCAGACCGGCAAACAACGCTTTTTGATAGTGTTGGCTTTGCGACAGAGGATTTCTCTGCTTTGCGCTATGTGCATGCGCAGCTAAAGCCTCACGAATTTCAGGATCTCGATATGATTGCAGATCCGGATGATCCACGTGATCTGTTTGGTATGCTTAAGCGCGCAGCACCAGTTGTCTGATAATTCGCTGCTGCGCTATGTGATCCGCCTCTTGTTTGCCCGATAACCAGAAGTAAGGATTCTGGGCTATGGAAACTAAGAATTTGGGTGCGCATGGTTCGAACCCGAAATGCAATTGTCCAAGCAGGTCAGCCGTGATTTCAACGATGTAACAGAAGGTGTCACTCGCTGTCCTTGACAGGCCATCGCAAACCAATGTTTAAATGGTTCGTGACCAATGAATGAATGATTCGATTGGCTGGGTGGCATAGCATTTGAATTACGCACCAGAAAACGCGGAAAGCACCGACGCAACACTCGCGGCGATCCGGCAGATGATCGAAGCGGGTAAACTGCCTGCCGACGGTCGTCTGCCCACCGAGCGCGAGCTTTCCGCAGAGTTCCGTTGTGGTCGCCGCACCATTCGCCGTGTTCTGGATACGCTGGAAACAGAAGGCCTGATCTGGCGCAAGCAGGGCAAAGGGACCTTTGCCGGCCAACCCCCGGACCCCACAGGCGCATTGGCTGCAGAAATTGCGCCGGATGCCGATCCCTTGGTGGTTATGGAGGCCCGGCTTTGTATCGAACCCGCCTTGGCCGAACTTTGCGCATTGCGCGCCACCGGAGAGGACGTGCTGCGCCTGCGCCAACTTGCGCAACGCGCCTCGCAGCCCATTGACGCCGATACCGCAGAGCTGTGGGATGGCGCCTTGCACCGCGCCATCGCGCGCATCGCAGGCAACCGCGTGATGCTGACTGCCTTTGCGCTTCTTGACGAAGTGCGCATGGGTGCCGATTGGCAAAAACAACGCCACCGCGCGCGGTCGTCTGAGACGAAGGCGCTTTATGATAACCAACACAACCTGATCATCGACGCCATTCAGGCGCGCGATGGTGCGGCTGCGTTTCAGGCGATGCGTGCCCATCTTCAGGCCTTGTCTGACAACTTGCGCGTTTCCATGGGCGAGGCTGACACATGAGCGATGGCCGTGCACCGATTTTGGAGGTCGACAACCTTGAAATCCAGATTGCTGGCGGTTCAGAGCCGATTGTCGACAATGTCTCATTTTCGCTTAGCCCCGGCGAGACGCTGTGCATTGTTGGTGACTCGGGCTGCGGTAAAAGCCTGACAGCGTTGGCCCTGATGGGTTTGCTAGCGACCCCCCCGCTGAAACGCACTGGCGGCAGTGCGCTAT